>CACLXS010000004.1 GCA_902610905.1 uncultured SAR86 cluster bacterium | reverse complement strand
GACAAGATATTAAAAAAAGGGATTGGGAACGAGATCAGGGAAGAATTCTTAAAAATTCAAGAAAATGACATTAATAATGTATAATTCTGCTCCCCATGGGGGCGAACAGGGTTCGACGTTTCTACTGGACTCCGAAGCGCATGCCAAGATTGTGGTAACTCTTGTAAAACATACTACAAAAAATTTAGTTGCAAATAACGACAACTACGCTTTAGCAGCTTAATGCTAACCGATGTAAGAATTGACTATGGTTTGAAACATCGGCAAAAAACATAGTCTAGCCAAGCTGTGTTGCTTGGACGCAGTTTGGTTAAACTTAATCAAGCTCGCTTTTATACCCTGCTCTTCGGGTCATAAAAGTTAAAAGCTAATAGAATGAGCTATGCATGTAGAAGTTAGGCTGAAGGATTAACGGACGCGGGTTCAATTCCCGCCGCCTCCACCATTTGATATAATATGTATCTTTTAAATTGCAGTTAATATAAATTTTATGAAAAATATTAAAATATTCACATTATTAACAATCTCATTAACTTCAACAAATATTTATGCATTAAGTGATGATGAGCAAAGTTATTGTTTTTCAACAGATCCTGAATTAGGTGACTCAGCATATTGGGCATCTGCTGCAATTAATTTTTATAATTCAGGCCAGCATAAAAAGGCAATTAGTGTTGTGGATAATTGTATTGAGTATTATGTAGAAGACGCTTTATATCAACAAAGTCAATTAAAAAAAGCAAAAATACCACCTCCACCAATTGGGAGAGTAGATTTTAGAGAAAAAGAAAAAGTCTTTGCAAATTATGCAGTAAATGATGTTTCAATGGCTTTATGGACTAAAGCTGTTGCAGCGGAAAAAATTGGTGAAATTGATATGGCTATAAGTGCATATTCAAAATGCATTTATTTGGATTATGGCAGAGCTTGGGATCCAAATGGATGGTTCTGGAATCCATCAGCTGATTGCGTCAAAAGAGGTAAAAGATTAATTAAATAATTTTGCATCAATATAGACATATCCTGATTTCATCATTAAACTACGCACCTAATTTTTAAAATTAAATATGGCTAATTCAAAACAGGCAATTAAAAGAGCAAAGCAAAATGCTGAAACTTATAAGTTGAGGCATGCTCAAAGATCAATGGTGAGAACAGCGGTAAAAGCTGTGCGCGCTAGCATTGAAGCTAATGATGTTGTAAAAGCTAAAGAACTTCTTACTAATGCAGAAAAAGTATTAGATTCTTCCGCTTCAAAAAAAGTAATACACAAAAATGTAGCTGCAAGAACCAAAAGCAGACTTTCAAAAGCTGTAAAAGCTCTAGGTTAAATCTAACTTATTTTTTGATATCTCTTCTTCAAGAGCATTTAAGAGTTCTCGGGTGCCCACTCCGGTAGCTGCTGAAATAAAATAAATATCCTTTTCATATATCTTTAATTCTTTTTGAAAAGATTTAGAAATTTCAGATATATTTTCAGATTTTAGTAAGTCAATTTTATTGCATACAACCCATGAAATTTTTTGTGTTAAGTCATCTTTATATGCCGCTAATTCATTTTTTAGAAGCTGAACTTGCTTAACTGGTGTAAGTTTGTCTGATGGAAATAAATCAACAAAGATTAGCAAAAGACCTGTCCTTGAAATATGCTGCAAAAATTTTATACCAAGGCCAGCTCCCTCTGATGCACCTTCTATAAGACCGGGTATATCTGCAATTACAAAGCTTGAATCGTTTCCTTGAATTGTTCCAAGATGTGGTCTTAAAGTAGTAAATGGATAGCTACCAATTTTAGGTTTAGCAGATGATACTTTATTTAAAAAAGTTGATTTCCCTGCATTTGGAAAACCAACTAAACCAACATCAGCAAGAGATTTTAATTCCAGTCTTATAAATCTAATCTCACCCTCAAAGCCTAGAGTAAATTTTCTTGGTGCTTGATTGGTACTTGATTTGAATCGGGCATTGCCCTGACCTCCATCGCCACCTTTCGCTATAACGTATGTGGCATTATCATCACAGCAATCTAATAACTCATCATTAGAGATATCATCATAAACTACCGTTCCTTTTGGAATGTCTAGTATAAGGTCCTCAGCAGCAGATCCTGATTTATTTTTTCCTGCTCCTGGCCTTCCATTTTTTGCTATGAAAACCCTTTTATTTTGAAAGTCAATTAAGGTATTTTTATTTTGATTAACTCTAAAGATAATGTCGCCACCCTTACCCCCATCTCCACCGTCGGGCCCACCAAAAGGGATATACTTTTCTCTTCTAAAGCTTGAAGCACCGGCACCACCATTCCCTGCCCTAACTTCGAGAAAGGCCTCGTCAATAAAATTCATGAGATTAAGGAAGTGTTATTGAGGAATAACGTTTGCAGTTTTTCTGCTTTTTGGTCCTTTGTAAGTGAATTGAACAATACCAGCTGCTTTTGCAAAAAGAGTATCGTCTTTACCAATACCAACATTAATTCCAGGATGAGTGTTTGTACCTCTTTGACGTATTAATATTTCGCCAGCTTTTACAACCTGACCGCCAAATCTTTTAACGCCAAGTCTTTTGGCATTGGAATCTCTACCGTTTTTACTGGAACCACCTGCTTTCTTATGTGCCATTATTTACTCTCTAATTTAATATCCTTTATTTCAACTTGAGAATGTTTAGCTCTATGACCAGTTTTTGTCATGCTATGCTTCCTTCTTCTGAAACGTAAAATAGATATTTTATCTGATTTAACTACGTCAACTACCTCCGCGGTAACCTTTACATTAGATAAATACGGTTGACCAATCTCAACATTATCATCATCAACATATAGCAAAACATTATCAAATGTTATTTTTGTTCCAGGTTCATCCTTTAACAAATCTACAGGCAAAGTCATGCCTTTTTCAACTTTATGTTGTTTTCCACCTGATTCAATTACTGCGTACATATTAATATTCCTAAAGGTGGCAAAATATACGCTTTAATGAAGAATTTATCAATAGTTATGTATAATTTTGCATAAAATATTAGGCATTTATGAAAAACATTAATTCATTACAAAAAGAAGTAAAAATTGTAAAAAGGCTCATTAAGGATGAGGTCATTGCAGAAAAAAATATTTCAGACCTCTATAAATATATTTTTAAATCAGATGGTAAGAGGCTAAGAGCAAAATTAAGCCTAATAACATCTTCATTAAATAAAAGAATAAATAAAAAAAGGCTCAAGTTGGCTGCAGTTATTGAGCTTCTTCATACAGCAACTCTAGTTCATGATGATGTGGTTGATGAGTCTCAAACAAGAAGAGGAATTAAATCTGTAAATACGCTTTGGTCGAATGCGCACGGTGTTCTAATTGGAGACTATATATATTCTAAAGCATTTATTTTAATGGTAGAAATTGCAGAGCCTAAAATTCTTTATGAACTTGCAAATGCAACTAATGACATATCAAAAGGTGAATTAATACAACTTGACGCGCTAAATAATGTTTCAATTGATTTGAAACAACTTGAAGCCATTAGTTATTATAAAACGGGAAGACTTTTCGAAGCCTCTGCAAAAACAGGTGCAATACTTTCTAGTGGTGACAGGAATTTTGTTAGCAATGTTTCTAAATGTGCTAAAAACCTTGGAGTTCTATTTCAAATAAAAGATGATCTATTAGATTACTCTTTAGATGAAAAAGCTATTGGTAAGCCTGTTTTTCAAGATATTAAAGAAGGAAAAGTAACTTATCCATTTTATTTTGCCTACATAAATGCAGACAAAAATAATAAAGAAAAACTATTATCATATCTAGGTAAAAATAGACTAAATATTAAATCTATTTATAGCTTAATTCAGAATTTAAATGGCATTAAAGATACAAAATTACTAGCTTCTAAATATCAAAATAAAGCAATAAAATATGCAAACTTAATAAATAATAAACATATTAAAGCAGAAATGTTAAAATTAATTGACTCTGCATTTTATAGGAAAAAATGAGCTTTATACCCAAGTCTAGTTACAGTAAAACTGAACTTATAGACTGCTCTAATGGAAAACTCTTCACCAAACCTGGAGACGGAAGATTACCATCCGACAATATGCTAATGTTTGATGAAATTCTAAATATCAATAGTACTGGTGGAGAATTTGGCAAAGGGAATGTTGTTGCAAACTTTAGTATTAATCCAAATCTATGGTTTTTTAATTGTCATTTCAAAAAAGACCCTGTTATGCCAGGATGTCTTGGATTAGATGCTATGTGGCAATTACTTGGCTTTTATCTCCTATGGTCTGGCTTGCCAGGCATCGGAAGAGCTTTGGGTGTAGAAAATGTTAAGTTTTTTGGACAGGTTCTTCCGACTGCTAGACTAGTCCGATATGAGTTAGATATTAAAAGAGTTATAAATAGAGGTGCTGTTTTAGGCTTAGCAAATGGTAAAATGTATGTCGATGATAAACAAATTTACAGTGCTGAAAAGCTTAAAGTAGGCTTATTTGATGATCCAAGCAATTTTTAAAAAATGAGAAATGTAGTCATAACTGGTGTTGGTATTAAGTCATGTATAGGTAATACATACGATGAAGTTTTAGATAGTCTTAAAAATGGTAAGTCAGGTATTACAGCTGATGAAACACATAAAGAAATGTGTTTTCGAAGCCAAATATCTGGTTCTGTTGATCTAAATTTTTCAGAATTAATTGATCGAAAGCTTTACAGATTTATGGGCGAATCAGCTGCATATGCATATCTAGCTGCCCAAGATGCTATTGAAATGGCTGGCATTTCTGAATTGCATCTTAATTCAGATAGGACTGGAATAGTCGCTGGTTCGGGCGGAGCTTCAACAAGAGTAATGGTCTCGACAGCAGATATTACAAGAGAAAAAGGCCCAAAAAGAATTGGACCATATGCTGTTACTAAGTCAATGGGAAGTTCTATTTCTGCCATTTTAGGTACTGCATATAAACTTAAAGGTATAAATTATTCAATCTCCTCAGCATGTGCAACAAGTGCTCATTGCATTGGACATGGTGCAGATTTAATTAAATCTGGTCAACAGGACATGGTAATAGCTGGTGGTGGTGAAGACCTCCATTGGAGTTCTTCAAGCCTATTTGATGCAATGGGCGCGTTATCATCTAATTTTAATGATAATCCATCTACAGCTTCCAGAGCTTATGATAAAAATAGAGATGGATTTGTCATTTCTGGTGGTGCTGGAATGGTAATTTTAGAAGATGAGGAACATGCATTAAAAAGAAATGCCAATATCCTAGCAAAATTGACAGGCTATTTTGCTACCTCTGACGGTTATGATATGGTTGCACCATCTGGTGAAGGAGCTTTAAGATGTATGAAAGGCGCCTTGAAGAATCATGGATCTGAGGTTGATTATATTAATACTCATGGTACTAGCACTCCAGTTGGAGACGTTGCTGAGTTAAAAGCAATAAAAGAGCTTTTTAAGAATGACATACCAGTCATAAGTTCTACAAAATCAATGACCGGTCACTCTCTTGGAGCAACAGGAGTCCAAGAAGCTATTTATTCAATAATGATGATGAGGGAAAAATTTATTGCTCCATCAATTAACATTGATGAATTGTGTGATGAAGCTTATGGATTAAACATTGCCACACAAACATTAGAAAAAGATATTGGTTCTGTTCTTAGTAATTCTTTTGGCTTTGGTGGAACGAATGCCAGTCTTGTTCTATCAAAATATTAATTAAAAATTTTTTAAAAAGGTATATCGTCATCTGTTAAACCTTGTCCTGAATCATCCTCAGGAAAAGGTGATTCAGACTGATCAGATGCCATAGAGCTATTTGAGCCAGAGGATCTTGAACCAAGCATAGTTAACTCACTTCCAACAATTTCAGTTGTCCATCTATCAGCACCATTTTTATCTTGCCACTTTCTTGTTTGCAATTTACCTTCAATGTATACACTGGAGCCCTTATCAAGATATTTCTCAACAATTTCAGCAAGTTTTCCAAAATATACAACTCTGTGCCACTCTGTTTTATCTCTCATCTCACCACTTTCTTTGTCTTTCCATGATTCTGTGGTTGCAACTGAAAGATTAGCTACTGCAGATTGGGTAGCCGTATATCTCATTTCAGGCTTTTGACCTAAATTACCTACTAAAATTACTTTATTTACGCCTCTACTCATAATTACCTCTTATAATAATCTTAGAAGTTTAACCTAAATTAATTTTTTCATCACGGTATTTTATTTTAAATGGATAGTATTTTTATCAAAGGAGCTCGCACTCATAATCTTAAAAACATTAGCATTGAAATTCCAAGAAATAAAATTATCGTAATCACAGGCCTCTCTGGTTCAGGAAAATCTTCATTAGCATTCGATACACTCTATGCTGAAGGTCAAAGGAGATATGTTGAGTCCCTATCTGCCTACGCCAGACAGTTTTTATCTATGATGGAAAAGCCCGATGTGGATCAAATTGAAGGTCTTTCACCAGCAATTTCTATTGAACAAAAAGCAACATCGCATAACCCAAGATCGACTGTTGGAACTGTTACTGAAATATATGATTATTTAAGGTTACTTTATTCAAGAATTGGTACACCTATATGCCCTGATCATGATGAAGAGTTGAGAGCAAAGACAGTATCAGAAATATGTGACGAAATTTATAAATTGAAAGATAGTTCAAAAATTATGATTTTATCTCCTATTGTTAGAGGTAAAAAAGGCGAACATCTAGCTGTTTATGAAGACTTAAGAAAAAGTGGTTATGTAAGGGTTAAGGTAAATGGTGTTGTATACCCAATTGAAGAATTTCCTGAATTAGATAAGAATAAAAAACATGATATTTCTGCTGTAGTTGACCGCTTAGTGATTAAAAATTCAGAAGAGGATAGATCTAGACTTGCAGAGTCAATTGAAACTTCTCTATATCTTTCTAATGGGTTAGTTGAAATTGAAGAGATTGATGAAAAGGTTTCAACACTACATTCATCTAATTTTTCTTGCTCACAATGTGGATATGCGGTTGCTGAGCTAGAACCTCGAATGTTTTCTTTTAACAATCCATATGGAGCATGCTCTAGGTGTGATGGTCTTGGCGTTATTCAATATTTTAATGAAAAAAGATTAATTCAAGATGAAGATGTTTCAATATCAAATGGTGCTATTAAAGGTTGGACAAGAAGGAATAGATTCTATTTTTATCAACTAAAATGTCTTGCCGCTCATTATGATTTCAGTCTGACAACCAAATGGAAAGATTATAGTCAGGAAATAAAAGATATTATTCTTTGGGGATCAAAAGATAAAGTTGATTTTTCTCATAGATTTCGAAGTGGGAGCAGGATAGTAAGAAAACATAAATTTGAAGGGATTATCCCAAGTACTGAGAGGCGCTTTAAAGAAACCGATTCTGATTTTATCAGAGACGAATTGTCTAAACTAATGTCAAAAAGCACTTGTGATGAATGTGATGGATCAAGATTAAACACTCAATCAAGAAATGTTTTCATCAATAGTTCACCAATCCATTCAATAACTAGTATGAGAATTAATGAAGCTTTAAGCTTTATAAAAGCTATGAAGTTAGATGGTGCGAAAGAAAAAATTGCCGAAAAGATTTTAAAAGAAATTAGAGAACGTCTATCTTTTTTAGAAGATGTGGGATTGAATTACCTAACTCTTGATAGAAGTGCCGAAACATTATCTGGTGGTGAAGCTCAAAGAATTAGATTAGCAAGTCAAATAGGGTCAGGTCTAGTTGGAGTGACATATGTGCTTGATGAGCCATCAATTGGTCTTCATCAGCGGGACAATGAAAAACTTATTAAAACCCTTAAGAATCTTAAAGATCTTGGCAATACAGTAATTGTAGTTGAGCATGATGAAGAGGCTATCAGGTGTGCTGATTTTATTATTGATATCGGTCCGGGTGCTGGTGTTCATGGAGGTGAGATATGTGCCAAAGGTTCTCTTGAAGATATATTAAAAAATAAGAAATCAATCACAGCAAAGTATTTATCTGGAAAAAGACAAATTAAGGCACCTAAAAAACGACTTACGCCAAATGAAAATAAGATAAAAATCATTAATGCCCATGAAAATAATTTAAAAAATATCTCTGCCGAGATACCTGTGGGCTTGTTTACCTGTATTACTGGTGTTTCAGGGTCGGGTAAATCTTCTTTGATAAATCAAACGCTCTTACCATTAAGCTCTTTTATCTTAAATAAATCTAAATTATCGAAAGAAATTAAATGTGAAAAAATTGAGGGTCTAGAAAATCTTGATAAGGTTATCAGTATTGATCAATCGCCAATTGGAAGAACCCCAAGATCTAATCCTGCTACTTATACCGGCTTATTTTCGTATATAAGAGATTTACTTTCAGAAACTATAGAAGCTAAATCCAGAGGCTATAAGCCTGGGAGATTTAGTTTTAATGTTAAAGGTGGAAGATGTGAGGCCTGTCAGGGCGATGGAATGATAAAAGTAGAAATGCATTTCCTTGCTGATGTATATGTCAAATGTGATGTATGTGATGGTCATAGATACAATGAACAAACGCTAGAAGTTAAATATAAAGAAAAGAATATTAGTGACATATTAAATATGACAGTTGAAGAAGCATTAATATTTTTTGATGCTATCCCATCAATAAAAAAGAAATTAATAACTTTGAATGATGTGGGGCTCGGATATATAACTTTAGGGCAATCAGCTACCACCCTATCTGGAGGTGAAGCACAAAGAATTAAACTTGCTAAAGAGTTATCAAAAAGAAGCACAGGAAAGACTCTATTTGTTCTTGATGAGCCAACGACAGGACTACATTTTGCTGATATTGAATTACTACTTAATGTTTTGAATCGCTTAAAAGATCAAGGCAATACAGTTGTGGTGATCGAACATAATTTAGATGTTGTGAAAACTGCTGATTGGATTATAGATCTTGGCCCAGAAGGTGGAAGTGACGGAGGTAATATTGTTGCAACAGGAACACCAGAGGAAATTGCAAAGGTTAATAAATCCTTTACAGGGCAGTTTTTAAAGAAAATGTTATAAATTAGGCAGCGGAATCTTCTTTTAATTCTGGAGCTTCTGAAGCATCAACATCACCAAGATTTCTATCAACTAATTCTATATATGCCATATCAGCTTTATCACCTGGTCTGAATCCGGCCTTAATTATTCTTGTATAACCACCTTTTCTTTCTTTTGCATTAACAGCAATTTTTGTAAAAAGTTTTGCTACAGCTGTGTCAGACCTAAGCTTATTAAAAGCAAGCCTTCTATTGGCAACAGTATCTTCTTTTCCAAGAGTAATTAGCGGCTCAATAACCTTTCTTAACTCTTTTGCTTTAGGCAAAGTAGTTTTGATAATATCTTGTTCTATCAAAGCTATAGCTAGATTTTTTAGAAGCGCCTTTCTATGTGAAGAGTTTCTATTTAACTTTCTTCCTGCTTTTCTATGTCTCATTTTTTATCCTACTGGTGGCCAGTTTTCTACATTCATACCCAAAGAAAGATCTTTAGATGCCAATACATCTTTAATTTCATTTAAAGATTTTTTACCAAGGTTCGGGGTCTTTAATAAGTCAAACTCAGATCTATGGATTAAATCTCCAATTAAGAAAATACTCTCAGCTTTAAGACAGTTTGTTGATCTTACTGTTAACTCAAGCTCTTCAATAGATCTTAATAATATAGGATCGAAGTCATTTTGATCCTTTTTAGCTTCTTGTTCAGCAATAGCATCTAAATCAACAAAAGCACTTAGCTGTTGCTGAAGAATAGTAGCAGAATGCTCTATAGCTAGTTTTGGATCAAGAGTTCCGTCGGTTTCTAACTCAATTACTAATTTATCTAAGTCAGTTCTTTTTTCAAACCTTGCACTATCAACAGTATAAGAAACTCTTCTTACCGGACTGAATGAAGCATCTACTTTTAAAGCTCCAATAACTCTATCTTCATCGTCTCTTAAATCTGCTGGCTCATACCCTCTTCCTGTTTTAACAGTAAGAGTCATCTTTAAATTAACTTTATCTACTATGGTCGCAATATGAAAATCTGGATTAACTAATTCGACAGTTCCAGGAACCTCAAATGAAGATGCAAGTACATCACATGGTCCAGTAACATCTAATGTTATCTCTGCATGATTACCTTCTATTATGTTAACTGGCATATCTTTGATATTTAGTAAAATATCTATAACATCCTCTCTAACGCCCTCTATTGTACTGTATTCATGAGAAATACCGTCTATAGCTACGTCTGTAACTGCAGCACCAGGCATTGAAGATAATAAAATTCTTCTAAGGGCATTCCCTAGCGTATGACCAAAACCTCTTTCCAGTGGCTCTAAAGTAATCTTTGACAGATTTGGTGTTACGTCATCAACTTGAATTTCAGTTGGGACTAAAAGATCTATAACTGATATTTGCATAATTTTCTCCGTCTTTAATATTTTATTTTGAGTAAAGCTCAACAATAAGGTTTTCGTTAATTTCTGTACTTAAGTCAGTTCTATCTGGTACTGATTTGTATACACCTTTTAAGTTTGGCTCATCTACTTCAATCCAATCGCATTCCTCACGAGTTGCAGCAATTTTTAATGCAGCAGCAATCCTAAGCTGACCTTTTTTTCTATCTCTAACTTGAATCTCATCACCAGGTTGAATTTGATAAGAAGGAATGTTTACAACAGAACCATTTACTTTGAAGGCTTTATGAGAAACCATTTGTCTTGCTTCCGCTCTTGTTGATCCAAAACCCATTCGGTAAACAACGTTATCCATTCTGGATTCAAGCAGACTTAATAAGTTCTCTCCTGTGTTACCTTTTGATGAGGCAGCTTTTTTATAATAATTTCTGAACTGCTTCTCTAAGACTCCGTACATACGTCTTACTTTCTGCTTCTCTCTTAACTGTAATCCATAATCTGAAAGCCTGCCTCTTCTTGCACCACCCGCAGCACCTGGAGGAGAATCCATATTACATTTTGATTCAATGGCTCTAATACCACTTTTTAAATATAAATCTGTTCCCTCTCTTCTAGAAAGTCTTAATCTTGGTCCTGTATATCTAGCCATTTAATACTCCGTTAAACTCTTCTTTTCTTCGATGGACGACATCCGTTATGCGGAAGCGGCGTTACGTCGGTGATGCTTTTTATTTTTAATCCACATGCATTTAAAGCTCTTATAGCAGACTCTCTTCCACCACCAGGCCCTTTCACTTTGACATCTAAATTAATCATTCCAAATTCTTTTGCAGCATTTCCGGCTTTATCTGCTGCAATTTGAGCGGCGAAAGGTGTGCTTTTTCTTGAACCCTTAAAACCAGATCCACCTGAAGTAGCCCAACATACAGCATTACCTTGTTTGTCAGTAATCGTAATAATTGTATTGTTAAATGAAGAGTGAACATGAGCCACTCCATCAGTAACAATTTTTTTACCTTTTTTTCCTTTTACTGCCATTTGTCTATCCTCTCATTGGCTTTTTAGGGCCTTTTCTTGTTCTTGCATTATTTTTAGTATTTTGACCTCTTGTAGGTAACTTCCTTCTATGTCTAATACCTCTATAACTTCCAAGATCCATTAATCTTTTAATATTAGTACTAATATTTCTTCTTAAATCACCCTCAACAACTATGCTTCCAATGGCAGATCTTAAGCTTTCTATTTCTTCTTCAGATAAATCAGAAATTTTTCTTGTGTAATCAATTTTTAATTCAGTACAAATATTTTGCGCTGTCTTTCTGCCAATTCCAAAAATATGTGTAAGCGATATTTCAACATGCTTATTTTCTGGAATGTTTACTCCTGCTATTCTAGCCATAAATTAACCTTGCCTCTGCTTATGTTTTTGATCTGTTTTACAGATTACAAATAAGACACCATTACGTCTTACAATTTTGCAATTTCTGCATATTTTTTTTACTGATGCTTTAACTTTCATATTACCTTTTATAATTTTTTAAATTAGCTTTTTTCATTAATGATGCGTATTGCGATGACATCATATGAGACTGTACTTGTGCCATAAAATCCATTAACACAACTACAATAATCAAAACGGAAGTTCCGCCAACAGAAATTGTTGGGGATATTCCTGCAAAATTTATTAATGCCAAAGGAAGCAAACATATTAATGTTAAATAAATTGCTCCAAAAACAGTCAATCTCGCTAAAACAGAATCTATATAGTTTGCAGTCTGTTCACCAGGTCTAATTCCAGCTATGTAAGCACCTGAACGTTTTAAGTTATCTGAAACTTCTCTAGTATTAAATGTAAGAGCAAGCCATATAAAACAGAAACTAATAATTAATCCAGCAAAAACAAGAATATATAGTGGCTGTCCTGGATTTAATGCTAATGAGAAACTCTGAAGAAATCCGAATGATTCACTTTGCCCAAACCATGTTGATAAAGAAGCCGGGAATAACAGAAAGGTACTTGCAAAAATTGCAGGAATGACTCCTGCCATATTTACTTTAAAGGGTAAATGACTTGTCTGCGCTTGCATAAGCTTTCTACCCTGTTGTCTTTGAGCATAATTTACAGTTATTCTTCTCTGTCCTCTTTCAATAAATACCACAACTGCGATAACAGCCATTGATAATAAACCAATAGCAATTAGTAGTAATACACTAATGTCACCCTGTCTTGACTGCTCAAGTGCTTGTCCTATTGCACCAGGTATACCTGTTAATATACTTGTTGCAATTATTATAGAAATACCGTTACCTATGCCTCTTTCAGACACTTGCTCTCCAAGCCACATTAAGAACATGGTTCCAGCTACAACAGAGAATACTGCTGATACAAAAAATGATGGGCCTGGTGTATATGCTAAACCACTAGCTGATAGGGTTACGGCTAATGCTGAAGCTTGAATAAATGCTAATACTGCTGTTCCATATCTTGTGTACTGAGTTATGGTATTTCTTCCAGCCTGACCATCTTTTTTAAGTTCTTGTAAATAGGGGATAGAATTAGAAAATAACTGCATAATAATTGCAGAAGATATATATGGCACAACATTTAGTGCAAAAATACTCATTCTTTCTAAAGCACCACCAGAGAAAAGATTAAACATCTCGATGATTGTGCCTTGGTTTTGATCAAATAATGCGGCTAATCTATCAGGATCTATGCCAGGAATAGGTATGTGAGTTCCAATTCTGTAGACTAGAATTGCAACAAATACAAAGCGAAGTCTTTTCCAAAGATCGCTCATTCCTTTGCCCTGATCACTCATTTACTTTTCAGACTCCTTTTTTACATCATTTGAGTCGGTATTCTTTTCAACTTCAACAACAGTCCCGCCAGCTTTTTCTATAGACGCTTTAGCTCCCTTGGTAACCTTGATACCCTCAACTGTTAATTTTGATTCAAGATCAAAAGTACCAAATATTTTCACCTTCTTTACAGAATTAGGTATTATTTTGCTTTCTTTAAGCGTTGCCAAACTAACAACACCCATGCCATTTAAATTTTTAATATTAACTTCTTTCAAGTAATTATTTTTTCTTGATGAGAAACCAAATTTTGGCAGTCTCATCTGTAAAGGCATTTGCCCTCCTTCAAAACCAAGTCTTACACCTCCACCAGATCTAGACTTTTGGCCTTTATGTCCTCTACCTGCTGTCTTACCATTTCCTGAACCCATGCCTCGACCTACTCTTTTTCTATTCTGAGCAGTACCTTTGTTAGACAAAGTGTTTAAGGACATTGTATTTGCTTCACTTTCACTCATTTTAACTTTCCTGAATTTCAATCATGTCAGCTATCTTGTTAACCAACCCACGATTACTTGGAGTATCTAAAACTGTTACGGTTTGATTTAGTTTTTTAAAACCTAAGCCTTTAATACATAATTTATGCTTCTCCATTCGGCCTATTCCGCTCTTTACAAGTTTAATAGTCATTGTTTTTTCTTTACTCATGATGCTTGCTCTACTTTTTTGCCTCTTCTTGCAGAAACTGTATCAGGAGACTCCATTGCACTTAGTGCATTAATGGTAGCTCTAACAACATTTACTGGATTAGTTGACCCATAACATTTAGCAAGAACATTTTGGACTCCAGCTAATTCTAAAACCGCTCTCATGGCTCCACCAGCGATGATTCCCGTTCCTTCAGATGCTGGTTGCATATATACATTTGCAGAACCATGCTTGGCTTTAACTGGATACCACAAAGTTGTATTATTTAATTCAACTTCAACCATGCTTCTTCTAGCATTTTCCATAGCTTTTTGAATTGCAATTGGCACCTCTTTAGCCTTGCCTCTTCCAAAACCAACTCTTCCGTTTCCATCACCAACAACTGTAAGTGCTGTAAAGCCAAAAATTCTTCCACCTTTAACAACTTTTGCTACTCTATTTACTTGAACTAACTTTTCTTCAAGAGCATCAACTTGTTGATTATTTGCTACATTGTTATCTTTCATAATTTAATTAAAACTCCAGTCCAGCTTGTCTAGCAGAATCAGCTAAAGCTTTTATTCGGCCATGATATTTATATCCAGATCTATCAAAAACAACTTTTTTAACTCCATTTTCAATTGCTCTTTCAGCAACCTTCTTACCAACAGCTTCAGCACCAGCAACATTATTTGCTTGCTTATCCATATCTTTTTCAGTTGTTGATGCAGATGCAATAACAGTTGTGCCTAGGCTATCAAGGACTTGTGCATAGAAATGTTTAGATGATCTGTAAACACTTAATCTTGGAGTCTCTTGACTCTTAATGTTCATTCGAGTTTTTTTAGCTCGTCTTAATCTTGATGTATTTTTAATACTCATTTTTTATGCTCCAGCAGCTTTTTTAGCTTCTTTTCTTCTTACATTTTCATCAGAGTACCTAACTCCCTTACCTTTGTATGGCTCAGGTGGTCTAAAGGCTCTAATTTCAGCAGCAGCTTGACCTAGTATTTGCTTGTTATGGCTCTTTAAAACAACTTCTGTTTGAGACGGTGTTTCAACTTGCACTTCATCAGGAAGTTGATATTTAACAGGATGTGAAAAGCCGAGAGTCAGCTCAAGTAATTTTCCAGATGCCTTTGCTCTGTAACCAACACCTTTTAATTCAAGTTTCTTTTCAAAACCTTGAGATACACCAATAATCATATTATTAACCAGCGCTCTGGTGGTTCCTGCTAGTGCTACTGACTGTTGATTGTTTTCATCATATTTAACAGTTATTACATTATCTGCTATATCTAATGAAACAGTTTCAGGAAGATCAAATTTTAATTCGCCGACCTTTCCTTTAACATCTAAACAACCATCATTAAAATTAACAGTTACACCATCTGCAATTTCAATTGGGTTTTTTGCTACTCTAGACATTATTAAAATACCTCACAAAGAATTTCACCACCAACGTTCTTGGACTTGGCATCTGCATCAGTCATAAGACCTTGGTTGGTTGAAACAATATATGAACCTAAACCATTTTTTACAGATTTAAATTCATTAGAAGCAGAATACTTGCGTAAACTTGGCTTGCTTATTCTTTTTAAAGTTTTAATGACTGGAGAGGAGTTATGATATTTAAGAACTACTTTTAAAGATGGTTTACCATCAATCTCATCTTTGCTACAGCTTTTAATATATCCTTCTGTAACTAAAACATTAACAAGTTCATGCTTTAATTTTGAATATGGAACATCCACATCAACCTTACCTCGCATTAAACCATTACGAATTCTTGTTAAACAATCTGCTATAGGATCTTGAAAACTCATATTATTACCAACTTGATTTAACTAAACCTGGAATATCGCCTCTCATTGCAGCTTCTCTTAATTTGATTCTGCTTAAACCAAATTTTCTATAAACAGCATGAGGCCTACCAGTGACCTGACATCTTCTTACAACTCTTGATGGACTAGAATTTCTTGGAAGTTTTTGAAACTTTATAGAAGCTTCATATCTTTCTTCGCTACTAGCATTTTGATCATTCATAATTGCCTTTAACGCAGCTCTTTTTTCAGCATACTTTGCAACCATTTTTATTCTCTTGTGCTCTCTAGCTATCATTGATTTCTTTGCCATACTTTTTTACCTACTTTTTAAATGGAAACTCTAAAACCTCTAATAAAGCTTTAGCGCCCTCTTTATCTGATGCAGAGGTGTTAATACATACATCCATACCTCTAATAGTGTCTACATTATCAAACTTAATTTCTGGGAAAATTATTTGTTCTTTAATTCCAAAATTATAGTTACCCTGTCCATCAAAAGATTTAGGATTCATACCTCTAAAATCTCTTTCTCTAGGAATTGCAATATTTATTAACCTTTCCATAAATTCATACATTTTTTCGCCACGTAATGTAACTTTACATCCAAGAGGCCAACCTTCTCTGATCTTAAAGCTAGCTACTGATTTCCTAGCCTTTGTAATGACTGGTTTTTGACCAGCTATAGCTGTTAAGTTTTGAACAGCTGATTCTAGATACTTCTTATCATTAGCAGCCTCTCCAACACCCATGTTGATCACAACTTTTGTTAACTTTGGAACAGCCATAACATTCTTAATTCCTAACTTCTCTTGAAGTACAGCCTTAAGCTCAGTATTGTATTTTTCTCTTAAATTTGACATTTACTTTATCTCTTTACTATCAGACTTAAATAATCTTATTTTCTTTCCATCTTTGTTAGTTGAATAAGAAATCTTATCTTTTGACTTTTTACTAGGATTCCATATAGCTAAGTTAGAAAGTGCAATAGCAGCCTCTTGTTCAACCACACCACCTGTAACACCCATTTCAGGATTAGGTTTGGTATGTTTTTTAACCATATTAATTCCAGTTACAATCCCCTTATTATTGGACTTTATAATTTTTCTTAAAGTACCTTTTTTTCCAAGGTCTTTACCGGCAACAACAATAACCTCATCACCAGTTCTCAATTTAGTTGGAGTAATCATTTTTAGAGAACCTCCGGTGCTAAAGATAATATTTTCATGTGTTTTCCATCTCTAAGCTCTCTAGTTACTGGCCCAAATACACGAGTTCCTATAGGAGCTTTTTGATTGTTAATTAGCACAGCTGCATTTTCATCAAATTTAATCAAAGATCCATCTCTTCGTCTTACACCTTTTTTTGTTCTTACAATTAATGCATCAACTACTTGTCCTTTTTTAACTTTTCCAGTTGGTATAGCCTCTCTGACAGCAACTTTAATAATATCGCCAATATTTGCATATCTTCTCTTTGATCCACCCAGGACCTTAATACACATAACACTTCTTGCTCCGCTGTTATCAGCAATTTTTAAAAGCGATTGCATCTGAATCATTACTCACTCTCCTCAGATTTTGTTTCTTCAATTGAAGGATTGTTTTCTACAAGCACCCAAGTCTTGCTTTTTGAAATTGGTCTACACTCTTTTACAGTTACAACATCGCCTATTGATGCAGAATTGTTTTCATCGTGAGCATGAACTTTTGAAGCCCTTTTCATAACTTTCCCATAAAGAGGATGCTTAACTTTTCTTTCAATTCTTACAGTTATTGTTTTGTCAGCTTTATCGCTTGTAACAACACCTGATAGAACTCTTGGATTAGTTGTATTCATTATTTACTATCCTGTATTTTTAATTCATTCATTAAAGTTTTTATCCTAGCAATTTTTTTTCTAGCAGCATTCAACTGATTAGTCTCATTCAGCTGACCTGTTTTGTGCTTTATTCTGAGATTAAATTGCTCTTGCCTTGTAGCAATAAGTTCAGAATTAAGTTGCTCAAAATTTTTCTTTCTAAGCTCTACTAAATCTTTATTCATTTAGACATCCTTACTTATAAAATGTGTTTTTATAGGAAGTTTTGCAGATGCTAATTTAAAAGCTTCTCTTGCTAATTCTTCTTCAACACCAGCCATTTCAAACATCACCTTTCCAGGCTGAACAAGCGCAACCCAATATTCAACATTACCCTTACCTTTACCCATACGAACTTCTAAAGGTTTTTTCGTTATTGGTTTGTCAGGAAATATTCTTATCCAGATATTTCCACCTCTTTTAATATGTCTTGTCATAGCTCTTCTTGCAGCTTCGATCTGACGAGCAGTTATTCTTCCTCTGTCCGAGGCAACAAGACCAAATCTTCCAAATGCCACAGTGTTACCATTTTGAGCAAGGCCTCTGTTACGACCTTTGTGCATTTTTCTAAATTTTGTTTGCTTTGGTTGTAACATTTTTAATTAACTCCAACTTCTGTTTTAAATGGATCTTCAGTAATTTCACCTTTAAATACCCAAACTTTTACACCAATAATTCCGTATGTAGTTAGTGCTTCTGCAGTAGCATAGTCAATATCAGCTCTTAATGTATGCAAAGGAACTCGCCCTTCCCTATACCATTCAGTTCTTGCAATCTCAGCACCATTTAATCTTCCAGAAACTTCAATTCTTACACCTTTAGCACTTTGTCTTAGAGCGCTTTGTACTGTTCTTTTCATAGCCCTTCTGAACATAACTCTTTTTTCTAATTGTTGAGCTACTCCCTCAGCTAAGATTTGAGCATCTAAATCTGGTTTTTTAACTTCCTTAATATTGATTTGAGCAGGTCTTTGAACGATTTTCTCTACTGCTTTTTTAAGATTATCTATTTCTTCACCACGTTTACCAATAATAATTCCAGGTCTTGATGTGTAAATAGACACTACAAAATTTTCTGCAGATCTCTCAAGTTCAATTCTGCTAATTGAAGAATTTTTCAGTTTTTTCTTGAAGTATTCCCTAACTTTTAAATCTTGAATTAAATTTGTAGAAAAGTCTTTGCCTTTAGCATACCAATTAGCGTTTTGCTTTTTCGACGTTCCTAATCTAAAACCTGTTGGATTTACTTTTTGTCCCATTACTTACTTCCCTCAGCTAATATTATTTCTATATGGCATGTAGGCTTGATAATTCTATCGGCTCTACCTCTAGCTCTTGGTTTCATTCTTTTTAATCTCATTCCTTGATTAACAATTATTGATTTAACTGATAATAAATCTACGTCTGCCTTATTATTATGTTCAGCATTTGCAATTGCTGATTCCAGCAACTTTTTGATGACTGCAGATCCTTTTTGCTTATTAAAATTTAAGAAGTCCATAGCATCTTGAACAGACTTTCCTCTTATAGCATTGGCAACTAGACCAGCCTTTTGTGGTGATAATCTAGTACCTTTCAAATAAGCTCTTGTTTCCATTATTTAGCCTTCCTATCGCCAGAGTGCATTTTAAAAGTTCTTGTTATAGCAAATTCACCCAGCTTATGACCGACCATATCTTCATTAATATAAACAGGTACATGTTGTCTACCGTTGTGAACTGCAATAGTTAAACCGACCATAGACGGATTAATCATTGATCTTCTGGACCATGTTTTTATAGGTCTTTTATCATTAGACGCCAAAGCAGCCTCTACTTTTTTCTCAAGAGATAAGTCTATGAATGGTCCTTTTTTTAATGATCTTGGCATATTATTTACTTCCTGCTTCCTCTTCTTCTAATAATTAGGTCATCAGTTCTTTGATTTTTTCTTGTCTTGTAACCTTTAGTCGGAACACCCCATGGAGTAGATGGATGTCTTCCTCCTGACGTTCTTCCTTCACCACCACCGTGTGGATGGTCAACTGGGTTCATAGCCACACCTCTTACAGTAGGTCTAACACCTCTCCATCTTTTAGCGCCGGCTTTACCTAAGGACTTAAGATTATTTTCTTGATTTGATACAGTTCCTAAAGTTGCTCTGCATTCCCATAAAACTTTTCTAGTTTCGCCAGACTGAAGTCTTAATGTTGCATATATCCCCTCTTTGGCTACCAATCTTGCAGAAGTTCCAGCACTTCTTGCAAGTTGTGCACCTTTTAAGGGTTTTAGCTCAATACAATGAACGTTAGTACCTAATGGTATATCTTTTAGCTTCATTGAATTGCCAACTTTAATTTCACAATTGTCAGCTGATATAACCTCGTCACCAACTTTTAATTTAGAAGGGGCGATAATATATCTTCTTTCACCATCTTTATATAATAGAAGTGCTATGTGAGCAGATCTATTAGGGTCGTATTCAATTCTCTCAACAACTGCAGGGATATCAAACTTATTACGCTTAAAGTCAATGACTCTGTAATGCTGTTTGTGACCTCCGCCTTGATGTCTAACTGTTATTCTTCCGTTATTATTTCTTCCACCATTCTTCGATTTGACTCGAGTGAGTGACTTTAAAGGCTTGCCTTTATATAAGTCAGCCTTTACTGCTATTACACCCCGTCTTCCAGGACTAGTAGGTTTTGCTTTTATGACTGCCATGATTAATTAATTCCCTCAAACTGTATTTCAGAATCTTTGCTTATCGAAACAAATGCTTTTTTATAGTCTGATCTTTTATACATACCAAATCTGTTACGCTTCCTTTTGCCTTTAACAATAGAAGTAGTGACTTTTAAAACTTCAACTTTGAATAGTTCCTCAACAGCCTTCTTTATCTCTCTTTTATTTGAATCAAGATCAACTTTAAAGACTATCTGCTTTAAAGACTCGCCAATTCTTGCTGATTTTTCAGTAACAATAGGAGATTTAATTAACGTGTATAGTTTTTCGTTATGCATCTATCCACTCCTCAATTTTCTTAAAAGCATCAGCAGTAACAGCAACCTTTTGAGCTTTTAATAGATTTACAGGATTGATTTCTCTTACTGTAATAATGTCAACATTTGGAATATTTCTAGCTGACAAATATAAATTAACGTCTAATTCATCAGTAATTATTAGAACCTTGCTTAAAGAAAACTCTTTTAAGAAATTAGCTATCTCTTTTGTTTTAGGTTTTTCTAAAACAGGTTTTTCTATTGCAACCAATCTTCCTTGCCTAAGAAGTTCAGAAAATATAGATCTTATGGCAGCTCTATACATCTTTTTATTAATTTTCTTACTGTAATCTCTAGGTGTAGCTGCAAATGCTATGCCACCACCTCTCCAAAGAGGGCTTCTGATAGTACCTGCACGGGCTCTACCAGTTCCTTTTTGTCTGTAAGGTTTTTTTCCTCCGCCACGAACTTCAGATCTTGTCTTTTGTTTTGAAGTGCCCTGTCTTGACCCAGCAAGAAAGCTTACAACAGCTTGATGTACTAGTGCTTCATTAAAATCTTTACTAAAAGCATTTTCAGATATATTTATATCTTGGTTTTTTGTTGATGATAGTAATTCTATTTTCATGATTTTTTCAGCGCTGGTTTGATTTTTAAATCAGATCCATTGAAACCTGGAACTGCACCTTTGATATAAATGACGTTATTTTCTACATCTAAATCAACTATTTTTAAACTTTGAACTGTCTTCTGCACATTACCCATGTGACCAGACATCTTTTTTCCTTTCCAAACTCTTCCTGGAGTTTGGCATTGGCCAATTGAACCATGTGCTCTGTGCGATAGTGAATTACCATGCGTTGCATCTTGCATTGAGAAATTATGTCGTTTAATTACACCTGCATAACCCTTACCTTTAGATGTTCCAGTAACATCGACATATTGTCCAACTTCAAAAATATCGGCTGTTAAATGTTTGCCTACTTCATATTCTTCTGATATTTCTTCGGATGATCTAAACTCGGCAAGTATTCCTGGCTCTAAGTTAATTTTTTTATAAAACTCACTCTTAGCTTTGTTGATATTATTTGATTTGGTGGTTTTTGAAACAACAAATGCATTGTAACCATCTCTTTCAGATGTCTTTATATCGGCAATGAAATTACCACAAACAGAAACTGCAGTAACTGGTACAGATTCACCGTCTTCAAGAAAAAGACGAGACATTCCAGATTTTTTTCCTATTAAGCCTATGCTCAATTTATTCTCCTTTTACGGGGCTAATCACCCTCTATGGCCGCTATCGCGTTAAAATTTGGACTAGCCCAGGCTTATCTGAACGTCTACCCCAGAGGATAGATCTAACTTCATTAAAGCATCAACTGTTTTATCAGTTGGCTTGACTATATCCATTAGTCTTTTATATGTAACAATCTCATATTGATCTCTTGCATCTTTATCTTTATGCGGTGATTTCAATATAGTTGTTCTCTCTTTTTTAACAGGAAGAGGAATAGGTCCATTAATTACTGCGCCTGTCTTCTTAACAGTCTCTACAATTAATTTGGCTGAAGCATCTATCAGTCTATAATCAAAAGCCTTAAGCCTAATTCTGATTGATTGATTCTCCATTTTTTCCTTTATTTATCCTATTATTTCTTTTAAAAATTAATTTCGCTAATCGCAAAATGTGGAGTATTCTAAGCCCCTTATGGCTATACTGTCAACAATATTAGAAAGTTAATTAACCCCTTGTTTATGAGGTTTTTAAACCCTCTGCAATGTTGCTTGGAACTTCACCATACTTAGTAAATTCCATAGTAAATGTAGCCCTACCCTGGGTTGCAGATCTAAGATCAGTTGCATATCCAAACATTTCAGCTAAAGGCACTTCTGATGAAACTTCTTTACCTGAGATGATATCTTCCATTCCTAATATAATTCCTCTTCTTCTGTTCAAATCACCAACAACGTCACCCATATGTTCCTCAGGAGTTACTACAACAACCTTCATAATAGGCTCTAAAATTGCAGGTTTAGCTTTGTTAGCACCTTCTTTAAGTGCCATTGAACCAGCAATTTTAAAAGCCATTTCATTTGAATCAACATCGTGGAATGATCCATCATACAATGTTGCCCTTAAAGCCAATAAAGGATATCCAGCAATCACACCATTTTGCATTTGTTCTTGAATCCCCTTGTTAACTGCAGGTATATATTCTTTAGGTATTACACCACCAACAATTTTATCTACAAATTCGTATTCATCATCAAGTCCTAAAGGCTCTAGTTTTAACCACACATGTCCGTACTGACCTTTACCACCTGATTGTCTAACAAACTTTCCTTCAACCTCAACCGTCTCTTTAATTGTCTCTCTATAAGCCACTTGAGGTTTGCCAATATTTGCTTCAACTGAGAATTCTCTTTTCATTCGATCAACAAGCACATCTAAATGCAACTCACCCATGCCGGAAATAATAGTTTGTCCAGATTCTTCATCACTAGCTACTCTAAATGATGGATCCTCTTGAGCAAGTTTACCTAATGCTAACGACATCTTTTCTTGATCTGGTTTTGATTTTGGTTCGACTGCTACTGAAATGACTGGTTCGGGGAAATCCATTCTTTCTAATACAATTGGCTTATCGGCATCAGACAATGTATCACCAGTTGTTATATCTTTTAAACCAATACAAGCTGCAATATCTCCAGCTCTAACTTCTTTAATTTCTTCTCTATTATTTGAGTGCATTTGCACCATTCTTCCAACTCTTTCTTTTTTTGACTTAGTTGAATTAATTACTGCATCGCCAACTGATAAAACACCAGAATATACCCTTATGAATGTTAGGGTTCCCACAAATGGATCAGTAGCAATTTTAAACGCAAGCGCAGAAAATGGCTCTTCGTCAGATGATTTTCTAGAGTCCTCAACTTCATCTTCTTGTGAATTATTTGGGATAACGCCTTTTATTGCTTTAACTTCATCCGGCGCTGGTAAGAAATCAATAACAGCATCAAGCATAGCTTGAACACCTTTATTCTTAAACGCTGAACCACACAAACCAACGATTAACTCATTTGCCAATGATCTTATTCTTAAACCTTCTTTTATTTGCTCTACTGAAAGCTCACCAGATTCTAGGTAAGCATCCATAAGCTCTTCATTGGCCTCAGCTGCTGCTTCAACCATTTCTTCTCTTAATTGAGAACATTTATCAAACAGTTCAGCTGGAATTTCTTTTGAGTCAAAAGTAAGGCCTTGATCATCTTCATTCCAGTAGATTGCTCTGTTGTTTATAAGATCAACAACACCTTTGAAATCTTCTTCAGTACCGATGTTATATTGAATTGGAACAATATTGGCTTGCAGTCTTGTTTTAATTTGCTCTACAACCTTTTCAAAGTTTGCTCCAGCTCTATCCATTTTATTAACAAATACAACTCTTGGAACTTCATATCTATTTGCTTGTCTCCATACTGTTTCAGACTGAGGCTCAACACCAGAGGTACCACAAAATACCACCACAGCCCCGTCAAGAACTCTTAGCGATCTTTCAACTTCAATTGTAAAATCAACGTGACCTGGAGTATCGATAATATTTATTCTGTGCTGAGGGAACTGTTGCTCCATTCCGCTCCAAAAACATGTGGTAGCAGCAGAAGTAATTGTTATGCCTCTTTCTTGTTCCTGCTCCATCCAGTCCATTGTGGCAGCACCATCATGAACTTCTCCAATTTTATGAGAAAGTCCGGTATAAAAAAGAACTCTTTCAGTCGTTGTTGTTTTACCGGCATCTACGTGTGCACATATACCAACATTACGATATTTATTTAAAACAGTTTGTCTTGCCATAATTTTTTACTTAATTAATGATTAAAACCTGAAATGTGAGAAAGCTTTGTTTGCTTCAGCCATTTTGTGAACATCTTCTCTTTTTCTAACAGCAGAACCTTTTTTCTGGGAAGCATCAAGAAGCTCTCCAGCAAGTCTTAAATTCATAGATTTTTCACTTCTTTTTCTTGCTGCATCTACAATCCATCTCATAGCTAGAGCTTGTCTTCGTGCAGGTCGAATTTCAATTGGAACTTGATAGTTTGCACCACCAACTCTTCTTGACTTAACTTCAACAACCGGACTGACTTCTTGTAAAGCTTTCATAAAAATATCTAATGGCTCTTCCTTGGATGTTTTAGTAATTTGATCAAAAGCTCCATATACAATTTTTTCTGCAACAGACTTCTTGCCATCTTTCATTAGATTGTTCATAAATTTAGCAAGAATTACATCTTTATACTTAGGATCTGGTAAAACTTTTCTTTTCTCGGGACTTCTTCTTCTTGGCATAATTATTTACCTTTCTTTGCTCCGTATTTGGATCTTCTTTGCTTTCTATTGGCAACTCCTGATGTGTCAAGCGTGCCTCTAACTGTATGATATCTGACACCAGGTAAATCTTTTACCCTACCACCTCTTATTAGAACTAATGAATGTTCTTGAAGGTTGTGACCTTCTCCACCTATGTATGAAGTTACTTCATACCCACTTGTTAATCTAACCCTACAAACTTTTCTAAGAGCAGAGTTAGGTTTTTTAGGTGTTGTTGTATAAACACGAGTGCATACCCCTCTTCTTTGTGGGCACGCGTTCAGTGCCGGTACGTCAGTCTTTCTAACTTTTGGTTTTCTAGACTTTTTTAATAATTGATTTACTGTTGCCATAATAATTTATTTTAGTTAGGCCGCGATTTTATAGAGCAGATAAGCCGCGGTCAACATTATTCCTCATTTTCTTGAAGTTCTTGTCTTAGAGCTGCCTCTATGTCATCAGCAGAAAGTGTTTGTTCTTCAAGATCGTATTGTTTTTTATTTTTTAGTCTGTCATGGAACTCCATACCTGTACCAGCAGGTATTAACCTTCCAACAACAACGTTTTCCTTAAGACCTCTTAGATGATCTTTTTTACCAGTTACTGCAGCCTCTGTTAAAACCCTAGTAGTCTCTTGGAAAGATGCAGCTGAAATAAATGAATCGGTTGCAAGTGATGCTTTTGTAATTCCCAACAATACTCTTTCAAATTCTGCTGGAGTTTTACCATCGGCTTCAACTTTTTCATTTTCTTCTTTCAATTCATCATAGCTAACTTGATCTCCTTGTATAAACTTAGTATCACCGCCATCAATAATTAATGCCTTTCTTAACATTTGTCTTAAGATAGTTTCAATATGCTTATCATTGATTGATACGCCCTGAAGTCTATATACATCTTGAATTTCATTAACTATAAAGTTTGTTAATTCAGGAATACCTTTTAGTCTAAGGATGTCATGAGGACTATATGGCCCGTCAGAAATAATATCGCCTTTAGAGATTCTTTCACCCTCAAATACAGATAATGTTCTATGTTTAGGTATTAACATTTCAGTATTTTGTGATTTTTTAGTAGCTCCTTCAGGTGTAATAACCAATCTAACTTTACCTTTAGTTTCTTTACCGAATGAAATAATTCCAGTCTCCTCTGATAAAACTGCTGCATCTTTTGGCTTTCTTGCTTCAAATAGATCAGCAACTCTTGGTAAACCACCAGTAATGTCTTTGGTTTTGGATGCAACAAAAGGCATTCTTGCTATAACTTCACCAGCAGTTATTTTTTGACCATTAGCAATATTGACAAGACCGCCTGCAGGTAATGGATACTCAGCAGGTGCTTTAAATTCTCCCATTAGCAAAGTCTTACCTTTAGAGTCTTGAATCAAAACTTTTGGTGACATATCTCTTCCGGCAGTTGGTCTATCTGAGACTTCAATAATTTCGATACTTGAAAGACCAGTAAGATCATCCATCTGTTCTCTGACTGTCACGCCGTCTTCAATGTCTTCAAATTTAACTTTACCTGAAACTTCGGCAATAATTGGTCTTGTATATGGATCCCATGATGCAATTTTAATACCTGCTTCAAGCTCAGATTTATCTTTAACTTCAAGAGTAGCACCATATGGAACTTTATATTGCTCAATAATTTTTCCACTTGCTTCAGTGATTGTTGCCATTGCATTTCTTGATACTACAACTTCAAGCTTATCTTTATTTGTTACGGTTTTAATATCATCACTAAATGTAACAACTCCGTCATTTTTATTGAAAATTGCATTGTCTTCAGATGCACTTGATGCAGCACCACCGATATGGAAAGTACGCATAGTAAGCTGAGTTCCTGGCTCACCAATAGATTGAGCTGCAACAACACCAATTGCCTCACCTCTATGAACTAGGTGACCTCTTGCTAAATCTCTTCCATAACACTTGGAACAAACACCAATAGATGCCTCACAAGTCATTGGAGATCTAACCTTTAAAGAGGCTAGGTTTAAAGATTCAATTCTATCAACTGCATCTTCATCCAGCATTGTATCTTTTGCATAAAGCTCATTAGCATCGCTATCTAATATCGGTTCTGCAATTACTCTTCCTAAAATTCTATCTGTTAATGGTTGTATTATTTCTCCACCATCAATAATAGAAGTAACAGTAATTGAATTTTCAGTACCACAATCATCAATATTAATAACTGAATCCATTGATACATCACATAGTCTTCTAGTTAAGTAACCTGAATTAGCAGTCTTTAAGGCAGTATCAGCAAGACCCTTCCTAGCTCCATGAGTAGAAATAAAGTATTGAAGAACAGACAGACCTTCACGGAAATTAGCTGTAATTGGTGTCTCAATAATTGATCCATCAGGCTTTGACATTAAACCTCTCATACCAGAAAGCTGTCTAATTTGTGCAGGTGAACCCCTTGCTCCAGAATCAGCATATATATATACGGAATTAAATGATGATTGTTCTACATTTTTTCCATCAGGAGTTTCAGCTGTTTCAGTGCTAATCTTCTCCATCATAGCCTTAGCTACCTGTTCATTTGCTCTAGACCATATATCAATAACTTTGTTATATCTCTCGCCTCTAGTAACAAGACCTGAATCAAATTGTTTCTCAATTGCTTTTACTTCTTTTTCTGAATCATCAATAATTTTTGCTTTTTCTTCTGGAATTACAAAATCATTTACTCCAATGGATGAACCTGATTTAGTTGAAAAATCAAAACCTAGATACATTAATTGGTCTGCAAAAATTACAGTTTTCTTAAGTCCAGCTTTTCTATATGAAATATCAACAAGCTTGGAAATTAGTTTTTTATTTAAAACTTTATTGATATTCTCAAAGCCTACTTCAATAGGCGTTATTCTCCATATTAAAACCCTACCCACGGTAGTCTCATGAATTGCTTTATCACCGTTTTCGTTAGTGATTCTAACTTTTATTGAAGAGTGTATATCTAAAGTTTCAGTTTCGTATGCTCTTAGGACTTCATCAGGATCACTAAATACTCTGCCATTTCCAATTGCGTTTGCATTATCTCTAGTCATGTAATACAGGCCAAGCACAACATCTTGCGTTGGATTAATTATTGGTGAGCCGTCAGCAGGTGACAAAATATTATTAGTTGACATCATTAAAGCTCTTGCTTCTAACTGTGCCTCTAAAGTTAAAGGTACGTGAACAGCCATCTGGTCTCCATCAAAGTCAGCATTAAAAGCAACACAAACTAATGGATGCAATTGAATAGCTTTACCTTCAATTAACTTTGGCTCAAAAGCCTGAAGTCCTAGTCTATGAAGTGTGGGAGCTCTGTTTAGCAATACTGGATGCTCTCTAATAACATCATCTAAAACTTCCCAAACTTCTGGTGTCTCTCTCTCAACTAATTTTTTAGCAGCTTTAATAGTTGTAGCTAGCTCTCGTTGTTCAAGTTTTCCATAAACAAAGGGTTTGAATAACTCAAGCGCCATTTTCTTAGGAAGTCCGCATTGGTGTAATTTAAGATTTGGGCCAGAAACAATAACTGATCTTCCTGAATAATCCACCCTTTTACCCAACAGATTTTGTCTAAATCTTCCGCCTTTACCTTTAATCATATCAGCCAGAGATTTAAGAGGTCTTTTGTTTGTTCCTGTGATAACTCTACCTCTTCTTCCATTATCTAGAAGTGCATCAACAGATTCTTGTAGCATTCTCTTTTCATTTCTTACAATGATCTCTGGAGCACTAAGCTCTAGCAATCTTTTAAGTCTGTTATTTCTATTGATAACTCTTCTATAAAGATCGTTAAGGTCAGATGTAGCAAATCTTCCTCCTTCAAGAGGAACAAGTGGTCTAAGATCAGGTGGTAATACTGGCAATACATCCATTATCATCCACTCTGGTCTGTTACCAGATTCGTTAAATGCCTCAAGAAGCTTTAAACGCTTTGAAAGTTTTTTTAGCTTTGTTTCAGAATTAGTTTGAGGTATCTCTTCTCTAATTTCTCTAATTTCTTCATTTATATCTAACTCTTCAAGAAGAATTTTTACAGCTTCAGCACCCATACCAGCAGAAAACTCATCACCAAACTCTTCATATTTATCAACCCATTCTTCTTCAGTAAGAATTTGTCCCTTTTCAAGTTCAGTAAGACCTGGATCAGTAACAATATAACTTTCAAAATATAGTACTCTTTCAATTTCTCTAAGAGTTGTGTTTAAAAGAAGTCCAATTCTTGATGGCAAGGACTTAAGAAACCAAATATGAGCAACAGGAGCAGCCAAATCAATATGACCCATTCTTTCTCTTCTTACTTTTGCTAGGGTTACCTCAACTCCACATTTTTCACACACAACCCCTCTGTGCTTCATTCTTTTGTACTTGCCACAGATGCATTCATAATCTTTGATAGGTCCAAATATTTTTGAGCAAAATAAACCGTCTCTTTCAGGCTTAAAGGTTCTGTAATTAATAGTTTCAGGTTTTTTTACTTCACCAAAGGACCAAGATTTTATTACCTGAGGAGAAGCTAGACCCGCAGAAATGGTTGTGAAATCATCCTGTCCTGTTTTTAAAGAATTTAATAAGTCTCTCAATTTTATCTCCTAGTTTTCTGAATCTAATTCAAGATTAATACCCAAAGATTTAATTTCTTTGCTAAGAACATTAAATGACTCAGGTATATTCGCATCCATTTCGTAACTACTATTGACGATGTTTTTATACATCTTAGTTCTACCAGAAACGTCATCTGATTTAACTGTTAACATCTCTTGTAATGAGTATGAAGCACCATATGCCTCAAGTGCCCAGACTTCCATCTCACCAAATCTTTGGCCACCAAATTGAGCTTTACCACCCAATGGTTGTTGAGTAACTAAGCTATATGAACCAGTTGATCTAGCATGCATTTTGTCATCAACCAAGTGGTTTAATTTAATGATGTACATGTAACCAACGGTAACAGGTCTATCAAATTTAGTACCCGTCCTTCCGTCATATAGTGTGATTTGACCAGACTCTGGTAAATCAGCTAATTTTAATAATTCTTTAACTTCACTTTCTTTGGCGCCATCGAATACAGGTGTTGCAATTGGCAAACCATCTTTAAGATTATTTGCTAGTTCAAGAATTTCAGAATTATTAAATGATGAAATGTCTTCTTTGTTAGCTGCATTTTTATTATAAAGCTCATCTAAATATTCTTTTAGCTCTGCAGGCTTAGCATTTGCTTTGATCATTGAATCAATTTTTTCACCAATGCCTTTCGCAGCATATCCCATGTGAGTTTCAAGAATTTGACCAACATTCATCCTAGATGGAACGCCTAATGGGTTTAGGACAATATCAACAGGATTACCATTGTCATCATAAGGCATATCTTCTACAGTCATAATCTCCGAAATAACACCTTTATTACCATGACGACCAGCCATCTTATCACCAGGTTGAATTCTTCTTTTGATAGCTAAATAAACTTTAACAATCTTTATTACGCCTGGGGCAAGATCATGCCCTCTAGTAATTTTTGCTTTCTTTTCATCAAATCTTGTTTTGATATCTTTAATATATTCGTTATAGCTTTTTTCAGTATCCTCGATAACATCATTTACATTATCAGCATCTGTTCTGATTGAGAAAATATCATTTATTTCAAGCGAATCTAGTTTTTCTAAAGATAGTGTTTCGCTCTTTTTAACACCATTTCCTTTAATAGCTTTTTTATTTTTTAATAATTCACACAACCTTGTTTTAGTTGCTTGCTCTACAACTGTAGCTTCATCATCAGCATCTTTTTTAGATTGATCTAAATGATCTTGCTCGATTGCTTGTGTTCTTTCATCTTTTTCAACACCATCTCTTGTAAAGACCTCTACACCGATAACAGTACCCTTTGAGCTAGATCTTTGTGATGTATCTTTAACATCAGAAGCTTTTTCTCCAAAAATAGCTCTTAATAGTTTTTCTTCAGGTGAAAGCTGAGTTTCTCCCTTTGGAGTAATCTTTCCAACCAATATATCACCTGGCACTACTTCAGCACCAACATAAACTATTCCACAATCATCTAGTTTATTAAGAGATCCTTCACCAACATTTGGTATATCAGCAGTGATTTCTTCTGAACCAAGCTTAGTGTCTCTTGCCACACAGACAATTTCTTGAATATGAATAGAGGTAAATCTATCTTCTCTGGCAACTTTTTCAGATATAAGAATTGAATCCTCAAAGTTATATCCGTTCCATGGCATAAAGGCTATGCGGATATTTTGTCCTAAAGCTAACTCACCATTATCTACTGATGGTCCGTCAGCTAATACATCTCCTGCTTTCACCACATCACCAATCTGAACAATCGGTCTTTGATTGATGCATGTATTTTGATTTGATCTAGTATATTTGACTAAGTTATAAACATCGGATGCTGATTTAGATTTTTTATCAGTTACTCTAACAACTATTCTTGAAGCATCAACACTCTCAACGACACCATTATTTTTTGCAACAATACATACTCCAGAATCTCTTGCAACTACTGATTCAAGCCCAGTTCCTACAAGAGGCTTTTCAGCTCTTAGAACTGGAACTGCCTGTCTTTGCATATTTGATCCCATTAATGCTCTGTTAGCATCATCATGTTCCAAGAAAGGTATTAAGGATGCTGCAATTGATACAACCTGTTGAGGAGATACATCCATTAAATCAACTCTGTCAGGTGACATGAGCTCAAATTCACTTGCATGTCTTACTGCAACAAGATCATCTACAAATTTGTTATTTTTATCTAAAGCAACGTTTGCCTGTGCAATAACATGCTCAGCTTCGTCAATTGCAGATAGATAAATAATTTCGTCTGTTACTTTTCCATTAACAACTTTCCTATACGGAGTTTCAATAAACCCATACTGATTTGTTCTTGAATAAGAAGCAAAAGAATTAATTAATCCAATATTTGGCCCTTCCGGTGTTTCGATAGGACATACTCTTCCGTAATGTGTTGGATGAACGTCCCTAACTTCAAACCCTGCTCTTTCTCTTGTTAGGCCACCAGGACCTAGTGCAGAAACTCTTCTTTTATGTGTTATTTCAGATAACGGATTGTTTTGATCCATAAACTGAGATAACTGACTTGAACCAAAAAACTCCTTAATCGCAGCTGTAACAGGTTTTGCATTTATTAAATCTTGTGGGCCAAGCTCATCTGCTTCTGCCATGCTAAGTCTTTCTCTAACAGCTCGTTCAACTCTAATTAGGCCTACTCTAAACTGATTTGCAGTCATTTCACCAACAGATCTAACTCTTCTGTTACCTAAATGGTCAATATCATCAACAATATCATGGCCGTCTCTAATATTAACTATACCCTTCATGACCTCAATTATGTCTTCTTTATCAAGAATATTAGGATTATCTTTTTTTGAATCTAATTTTAATCTTCTATTGAATTTCATTCTTCCAACTTCGGAAAGATCGTATCTCTCTTCATTGAAAAATAAGTTATTAAATAAAGTTTCGGCAGAGTCTTTAGTTGGCGGCTCTCCCGGTCTCATCATTCTATATATTTCGACAAGAGCTTCTAATCTATTAGATGTTGGGTCTGCTCTAAGTGTATTTGAAATATAAGGTCCTTTGTCTAACTCATTAATAAATAGGCATGAAATCTCATTTATATTGTTTTCTTTTAAAGCCTCAATAACAGCCTCATCGATTTCTGTGTTTGCAACAAATAAAACTTCTCCAGTTTCTTTATTAAAAATGTCTTTTGAAAACACCTTGCCAACAAGAAATTGTTCGTCTAATGTAATTTCACTTACCTTTGCATTTGATAATTCTCTGATGTGTCTTGCTGTAATTCTTTTACCTGCTTCTACATAAACCTTGCTTTTAACCTTAAGGTCTACAGGCAAAGTTTCACCTCTAAGCCTTTCAGGTATGAGAGCGAGTTTTACAGTGTCTTTTTCTAGGGTAAAAATATCTTCATCATAAAACTCAGACAATATTTCCTCGGTACCCATGTCTAATGCTCTAAGCATTATTGTTGCAGGTATTTTTCTCCTTCTATCAATACGACTAAACAAAATGTCTTTAGGGTCAAACTCAAAATCCAACCATGAACCTCTGTAAGGAATTATTCTCGCAGAATATAAAACTTTACCTGAAGAATGGGTCTTACCTTTATCGTGATCATAAAAAACACCAGGAGATCTGTGCAGTTGCGACACAACTACTCTTTCAGTTCCATTAATTATAAAAGATGCATCAGAAGTCATTAAAGGAACTTCTCCCATAAATACTTCGCCTTCTTTAATATCTTTTACTTCTTTAAAATTAGACTCTCTGTCATAGAGAACTAGTTTAACTTTAATTCTTAGGGGTGCAGAATATGATAAGCCTTGTATTAAGCATTCCTTAACATCGAAGGTATTCTTTCCGAGTTCATATGAAACATATTCAAGAGCAGCATTACCTGAAACACTTTTAATAGGAAATAATGACTGGAAAACTTCTTCAAGTCCTTGTTTTTGCCTTGCTTCAGGTGCCACATCAGCTTGTAAAAATTCAGAATAAGATTTTGTTTGGGTTTCAATAAGATTTGGAAGATCCATTACCTTTGCGAAAGTACCAAAGTTTTTTCTTATTCTTTTCTTTTCTGTATAACTGTATGACATAAATGCGCCCTTTTAATTAATATAGATTTATAGGTTTAATGTTATTTAAGTTCAGCTGTTGCACCGGCTTCAGTTAGCTGGGCAACCATTGCCTCTGCATCATCTTTACTTGCACCCTCTTTAACAGTACTTGGTGCTCCATCAACCATATCTTTTGCTTCTTTAAGTCCAAGACCTGTAATCGCTCTTACAGCTTTAATTACTTGAACTTTTTGATCTCCAGCTGCACTTAAAACAACATCAAAAGAATCTTTTTCTTCTGCTGCTGGAGCGTCGCCACCACCTGCTGCTGCAGGCGCTGCCGCAACTGCTGCTGCTGCTGTTACACCAAATTTTTCTTCAATATCTGAAATAAGATCAACAAGATCCATCACAGACATTTCCTCAATAGCCTTTAAAATATCTTCTTTACTAGTTGCCATTTTTAATTCTCCTTATAATTTAGGCAGATGCCTTTTTTTTGTCATGAACTGCTGATAAAACTCTTGCAAGTTTACTTGGTACTTCATTTAATAAAGTAGCAAACTTGGTAACTGGCGCTTGCAATACATTAGCAATAAGACCATAAGCCTCATCTTTAGAAGGTAAGCTAGCTAGAATATCTATCTGGCTTCCATCAAGCAATTGACCCTCAACAACTAATGCTTTGATATCTAGATTATCAAAGTTTTTAGCATATGTTTTGAGCAACTTTGCAGCTGCACCAGGCTCTTCAAATGAAAAAGCAAATAATGATGGGCCAACTAAAACTTCATCAGAACATCCAAAATCAGTACCCTCAAATGCCAATTTAGCAAGTGAGTTTTTTATAACCTGAATATGAATACCTGCTTGAGTAGCTTTTTGTCTTACCTCAGATAGCTCACTGACCTTAAGGCCTCTAGCATCTGAAATAACTAAAGATGATGCATTAGATGCAACTTCTTTAACTTCGCCTACAATTTTTTCTTTTTCACTTTTCGATAACGCCACAGCAATTCTCCTATTTAAGCCTCTCGGCCATTCGGCGACAAATTGCAAAATTACAATTTGAACACCACCTACGTAGGAAATTAAGTCTTACGACACCTACGGTCTTTGACGGCTGCGTAAACGCAACTATCTAACTTTATAATTTCTTATAAAGCTAAAACTTATACCAACTCTGAGGAATTAATTTTTATTCCAGGCCCCATAGTGCTACTTAAAGCAATATTGCCTATATATACACCCTTAGCAGATGCTGGTTTTAATTTTTTTAATTCTTCTAGTAATGCAGACGCATTGGCTATAATTTTGTCCGTATCAAAAGATACTTTGCCAATACTTCCATGAATAATTCCATTTTTATCTGTTCTAAATCTTACTTGTCCAGCTTTTGCATTATTAATCGCTGTTGCAACATCATCTGTTACAGTTCCAGTCTTTGGATTTGGCATTAAACCTTTTGGACCTAGAACTTGACCAAGCTTACCAACAACTTTCATTGCAGCATTTGTTGAAATTACTACATCAGCGCTTACTTCTTCTTTTGTAAATTTTTCTGCTAAATCATCCATTCCAATAAATTCAGCTCCAGCATCTTTTGCTGCATCTGCTTGATCTCCGTCTGCAAAAACAGCAACTGTTACAGCTTTACCTAAACTATTAGGAAGCGTTACAGCACCTCTAACATTTTGATCAGATTTATTAGGATCCACGCCTAGCCTTACTGCAATATCAACAGATTCTTCAAACTTAGCTGACTTAACAGACTGCATTATTTCTAGAGCTTCAGAAACTGAGTAAGTTTTCTCAGGATCTACCTTTTCAACTAGAATTTTTTGTTTTTTTGTTAACTTGCTCATAAATCTACCTCAACACCCATACTTCTTGCTGTTCCTGCAATAATTAATACTGCAGCATCTATGTCATTTGAATTTAGATCAGGTTCTTTCTGTTTTGCTATATCTTCAAGTTGTGCTCTTGATAATTTTCCAACCTTTTCTCTATTTGGCTCACCACTTCCTTTTGGTATTCCTAAAGTTTTTTTAATCAAAACGGCAGCAGGTGGTGTTTTAACAACAAATGTGAAAGATTTATCTTCGTATACAGTTATAACTACTGGAAGAGGCAAGCCCTTTTCTGCATTTTGAGTTTCAGAGTTAAATGCATTACAAAAATCCATTATGTTTACACCAACTTGACCTAAAGCAGGTCCAACTGGAGGACTTGGATTAGCTGCGCCCGCAGGTATTTGTAATTTAAGAATATTTGCTACTTTTTTTGCCATTATGTTTTCTCAATTTGTATAAACTCAAGATCAACTGGTGTTGCTCTTCCTAAAATTTGAACTGAAACCTTAACCATATTCCTTTCATAATCAACGTTTTCAACAACACCATTGAAATCATTGAAAGGTCCGTCACAAACTCTAACTACTTCACCAGGTTCGTATATTGTTTTTGGAGCTGGTGCATCTTCACCTACTTCAATTCTATTTATAATGTTATTAACATCTTCTTCAGAAATTGGTAAGGGTCTGTCTTTTGTTCCTCCAACAAAACCTGAAACTCTAGGTGTTGATTGGACTAATTGCCAAGAATCATCTTCCAAAATCATTTGCACTAATATGTAGCCTGGAAAAAATTTTCTTTCAGTTGTTTTTTTTGAACCACCTTTTAGCTCAACTATTTGTTCTGTTGGTATTAATATCTCGCCAAATTTATCAGCAAGATTATTAAGTTCAATTTTCTCTTCAAGAGCAGCTTTAACCTTTTGCTCGTAGCCCGAATAAGCTTGAATTACATACCAATCCATGATGTTATCCTAGTACCAGTTTAGTTAAAAAAGTTAGAAGTGATTCAAGCGCCCAAAAGAATAGGCACAAAACTATAATTGAACCAAAAACTACTAAAAAAGTTTGAGTTGTTTCTATACGAGTTGGCCATACAACTCTTCTTATTTCTGTTCTAGATTCTCTCATTAACTTAATAGCATTCGAACCAAAGTTTGTCACGGCTAATATGCCAAGACCTACAATAAATAAGAATACAACTCCAAGGACTCGATATAAAAAGGCAACCTCTACAAAATAACTATTACCTATAACAGCAGCAGAGAATACTGATAATGCAGCAAACCATTTGATGTTATCTAATAATTTTGAAGTTGATCCTTTAGCCATATATTTCCTATTTCGGCTCCAAGTCAAGCTTGGCAGGCCAGGAGGGTCTCGAACCCACAACCCCCGGTTTTGGAGACCGGTACTCTACCAATTGAGCTACTGGCCTAAAATTAATTTTCATATTCCTCAGAGACAAGCAAGCCGAGACACAAAGGTCTCGGCTAATAAGTTCTTGATTACTCAATAATTTTTGATACTACGCCAGCACCAACTGTTCTTCCACCTTCTCTAATCGCAAATTTTAGACCTTCGTCCATAGCGATTGGAGCAATAAGCTCAACATTCATTTTAATGTTGTCACCAGGCATTACCATTTCAACACCACTTGGAAGCTCACAAGCACCAGTTACATCAGTTGTTCTAAAATAAAACTGAGGTCTGTAGTTATTCATGAATGGTGTATGTCTTCCACCTTCATCTTTACTTAGTACGTATATCTCAGCTTCAAATTTTGTGTGAGGTGTAATTGAACCAGGCTTGGCAATAACTTGGCCTCTTTCAACAGCGTCTCTTTCAACTCCTCTAAGAAGAACACCACAGTTTTCACCTGCTCTTCCTTCATCTAAAGATTTTCTGAACATTTCCACACCAGTACATGTTGTTGTAGATGTATCTTTAATACCTACAATCTCTAAAGGATCACCCGTATTAACAATACCAGTTTCAATTCTTCCTGTTACAACAGTTCCTCTTCCTGAAATAGTAAATACGTCTTCGATAGGCATAAGGAAAGCACCATCTACTGGTCTTTCTGGTTCTGGTACGTATGAATCTAATGTTTCTACAAGCTTTTGTACTGAAGGAACACCAATTTCAGATGTATCACCTTCAAGAGCCTTTAGAGCACTGCCAACAATGATAGGTGTATCATCTCCTGGAAAGTCATATTCATTCAATAGCTCTCTAATTTCCATTTCAACAAGCTCTATCATTTCAGGATCATCATTTTGATCAGCTTTATTCATATAAACAACAATATAAGGAACACCAACCTGTCTAGCTAGTAGGATATGTTCTCTTGTTTGAGGCATTGGACCGTCAGCAGCACTTACTACTAATATTGCGCCGTCCATTTGAGCAGCACCAGTAATCATATTTTTTACATAGTCTGCGTGACCTGGACAATCAACGTGCGCGTAGTGACGTGCAGTTGAAACGTACTCAACATGAGAAGTAGCAATAGTAATACCTCTTTCTCTTTCTTCTGGAGCATTATCAATATTTGCAAAGTCAACAGCGTCTCCACCATATACTTCAGCAGCAACTTTTGTTAGTGCAGCTGTAAGTGTTGTCTTACCATGGTCAACGTGACCAACTGTCCCTACATTAACGTGGGGAAGCGTTCTTTCAAATTTTTCTCTTGCCATTTTTTTATGCCTCTCTGAAATAATTAAATATACTTAAATGGAGCTCATAACCGGACTTGAACCGGTGACCTCTTACTTACCAAGCAAGTGCTCTACCGCTGAGCTATATGAGCCCGTTCACGCAGCATCCTATTTTAAGGTGGCGTATTATCCCTCTAAATAGTTATAAACTCAACCTTTTTTAACATAAATTTGGGATTATTTTTATAGTGTTTTTTGCTCTTAAAATAGACGTGGTGGAGAGGGTAGGATTCGAACCTACGTAGCCGAAGCGGCAGATTTACAGTCTGCTGGTATTAACCACTCACCCACCTCTCCATATCAAGCAAGCTATTTTTGTTCTAGAATGCATTTAAGTCAACAGTTTTTTAAAGTGAATATGTTAAATAAACACAAAATTTTAGATAAATTGCCTAAGAATAGGGTTGAATTACATTTGTTTGAAAATATTGACTCTACCAATGAGGAATGTAAAAGAATTAACCAAAAAAAAGATTTTCATGTAGTAATTGCTGAAAAACAAACAATGGGCAAAGGAAGGCTTGGAAAAAGTTGGTCTAGTCCAAGTTCTGGCAACGTTTATATGTCAATTTATTCTAAAGAACTTCCAAAAAATATCCCGCTTAGCCTTTTAGTTGGCTTAATATGCGTAGAAACTCTAAATTCAATGATTAAAAATGGTTCTATTGGGCTCAAATGGCCAAATGACATGCTCCTTGATAAGAAAAAAATTGGAGGCATTCTTGTTGAAAAAGAGATTATGGGAAAGGATAATAATAATATAGTAGGTATAGGTATAAATCTTAATCATCCTGAAAAAGAAGATTGGTGGGGAGATTTGTATAAGCTCGGAATTCATCTAAGAAGAGATGAACTAATCAATAAAATACTTCATGGTTATATTAAATTTTATGATAACGGGATTTCTGATTGGCAAAAGCTTTGGCATAAACATTGCGTTCATTTAAATCATGAAATTAAAATTAAACAAAACAACAACATTATTAATGAAGGTATCTTTTTAGGGATAAATGCTGATGGAAGTCTTAATCTTAAAATGAAGAACAATGAAGAAATGAAATATGAGCATGGAGAGATATCAATTGAGGGTATTTATTAAATATGAAACATTTTCTTAGCGGCATTGATCTCAGTTCAGATAAACCTGAGGATTTCAATGAAATAATTTTTGGTGCAGGATGTTTTTGGGGAGTGGAAAGAAAATTCTGGATATTAGAAGGCGTATGGCTAACCTCTGTTGGTTATGCTGGAGGAAATTCTATAAATCCTACATATGAACAAGTTTGTTATGAAGAAACAAATCATGTTGAAGTTGTAAAAGTTGTTTATGACCCATTAGTAATTTCAATCGATGCTCTTCTTAAAACTTTTTGGGAATGTCATGACCCAACACAAGGCATGCGACAAGGTAATGATAAAGGAACACAATATCGATCAGTAATTTATTGTTCATCTGAAGAAGATTTAGGTGCAAGCCTTTCAACCATGAAAAAGTATCAGGAAGTTTTGAGCAAAAATAATTATCAGCAGATTACAACAGAAATATTGCTTGCCCCAAAGTTTTATCTTGCTGAAGAATATCATCAACAATATCTTGCAAAAAATCCTAACGGGTATTGTGGTCTTGGAGGAACTGGATGCGCATTAGATATTTAAAATAACCTATTCCCTGAAAGATTTAATTAATGTAAAATTCGCCCCGCGCCGGTATAGCTCAGCTGGTAGAGCAACTGATTTGTAATCAGTAGGTCCCGAGTTCGACTCTTGGTGCCGGCACCAGTTAACTAATTCCTATAGGTATTAGGTTTCTCTAAATCCTTAATATATCGATCTCTTAGCCTTGTTGATCTCGTGGTTAAATCTGTATCAAGGCCATTAATGAAAACTTTTTCTGGCATGCTTGATGGTTCAAGTGGATCATCTTCCCAAACAACAATATCTGCCATATTACCTACTTTAATAGACCCTCTATTGTTCAGATTAAATGTCTTTGCAACATTGCTTGTTAAGGCTTTTATTGCTCCACCGTATGACATCCCATTAGCAACAGCTATTCCAGCACCCTGTCGAATCAAATGATAGTTATGAGACCTTGAGACATTAAACATTAGAGTGGCACCAGCTTTTTCAAGCATTGATGTCATATTTATATTTGATGCTAATTCATCAAAAGAATTTGGTATATTATTTATAGGGTTAACTATAAGAGGAACGTTATTTTCAATAATTTCATCTGTCACTAAAGATGCCTCTTGTGCTCCCATAATAATTAAATTCAGGTCGTAAGTATTTTTTAGTTCAATAAGTTTAATTATGTCTGAAGCTCTGTGAGCTTTTATTATTAAAGGTAAATTATCATGAATTAGACTATAAAGTGCTTTAACATCTCTAGGTTTAAAATCCATGTGAGATGCAAGAGATGAATCATCAATAACCTCATCAATAGAAGCATCTGATGAGATATCTTTTTTATCCAGCGATGATACAAAAGAAAGCATATCATCTATCAAGGCAAGTGTTTCTGCTCTAGAGGAAGACCCACTTCCTCCAAATCTTCCAATCATTACAATATCTGCTTCGCTTGAAATATCTAAATTACTGTCTAATAAAAAGAATGAACCCAAACCTCCGATAGGGCTTGAGGTATTTCTAGGAAGGGTAATTGCAGAAGTGATACCGTTTGCTCTATTCCATGGAATTAAGACCGAATTAGGATTGAAGGCATCATGAATGCTAAAGCCTATGTTATATATGGAAGCTTCATCATCTCGAGTAACACTTAAAGCACCTATTTCTATAATACCTATTTGTGTATCTGGGGCAATAAATCCAGGAGTAACTATTTTCCCCTTAGCGTCGTAAATTTTTTCTGCATAAGGTATTGATGTCTTTGAAATTTTAGAAATGACACCTTCGCTAATTAATATGTGTCCTTGGTATGAGTTATTTTCAATACCGTCATAAATTTTAGCATTTTTAATAACTAAATTTGATGATTCTAAAAATACTGAATTGGAAGTTAAAATTATAAAAGCTAATAAAAATTTATTTTTAATCATTCTTCTATCCTGTTTTTTGAAGGATTGATAATTCCAACATCGAAATCACTACTGGGCTCGAGACCTGAAGATCGATCAAAAGCTATTGCACCATCAATATAAACCTTTTCTGCTAAAGCATATATGCTAAATGGATTTTTAGACCACAAAACAACGTCAGCATTCTTACCAACTTTTAATGATCCAGTCTGATCATAAATTCCAGCTGCTTTTGCAGGATTACTTGTTATCCAATTTATTGCTCGTGCCTTAGATATATCGTAGCCAGCTTTAATGCCAGCCGATAAAGCTTTAGCAGCTTCAACATTTAGATGTTGAATACCTATCTCATCATCTGAATGAACAATTGCACAACCTGTTCCATTTCTAGCTTGATCAACAATAGCTATATTTGCCTGGACCATATCATAAGCTTCATGTTTAAAACCCCACCAATCAGCCCAAAGAGCTGCGCAGATATTATTCTCAGCTAACAAATCAGCAATCTTATAAGCTTCAACTGCATGATGGAAAGCAGTAATTTTATAATTAAACTCTTTAGCTATTTCTATCATTGTTGCCATTTCATCAGCTCTATAGCAATGGTTGTGAACTAAGATTTCATCTCTTAAAACGCCAGCCAAAGTTTCTAATTCAAGATCTCTGGTTGGTTTATATGACAATTCTTTTGCCTCTTCAGATTTTTCTTCATATTCATCTAATCTACTCAAATAACTTTGAGCTTTGATCCATGATTTTCTATATCCAGCCGCATTACCCATTCTTGTAGATGGTGATTGTCCTTTGTTGCCATAAACTCTCTTGGGATTTTCTCCACATGCCATTTTCAGGGAGTGAGGTGCATTTGGAAATTTCATAGAATTAATAGTATTTCTTTGTAAATTTTTTGCAGTAACTCCTCTTCCACCAATTAAATTTGCCGAACCTGGGAGAACATGAAAAGTTGTAACACCTCCCTTAAGAGCGAGTGCGTATTGAGGGTCTTGAACCCATATAGAATGTTCAGCCCATACCTCAGCAGTAACAGGGCTAGTTGCCTCATTGCCATCTGAACTTGTTCGAACACTTGGTGCAGGATAGACACCCATATGAGAATGGATATCAATAATGCCTGGAGTAATCCATTTGCCAGATGCATCAACTTCAATTAAGTCAGAAGAACTAGGAAGATCAACGCCCATTGCAACAACCTTGCCATCTTTAATAATCAAATCCGTATTATTTAATTCATTTCCTTCACCGTCATAAATACTTGCATTCCTAAAGATAGTATTTGTTGGCGGCAAAGGCTCGTAAGTTGATTCAAAGGGTTCATAGTTTTCAGCAACTATAAATAAAGAAAAAAAGTAAAAGAATATGTATATATTTTTCATACCAATAGTATAAATAAAAAAAGTTTATACACTATAATCTAAAAAATATTTTTAATGTTTAAATTCTATTATGAAGTCATATAAAGTTGTTAAAAATGGGGAACCTCTTGAAGAACAACAAATAGATGAGCCCTCTCCTACGGGTAAAGAGATTCTAATAAAGACAATCTCGTGCGGTGTCTGCCATACAGATATACATATTCATGATGGTTATTTTGACTTGGGTGATAAAACTCATATTCCATCAAGAGTGACTGAGAACCTAGCAATGGGCCATGAGGTTTTTGGAGAAGTTGTAGAAGTTGGAGACAAAGTTACAAACATACAAATTGGCAAAAAATACGTTGTATATCCTTGGATTGGTTGTGGCAGCTGTAATGAATGCCAAAATGATATGGAGCACTATTGTTCACCTTTCACTGCTGAAAATATTGGTGTTTCTGTTGACGGTGGTTATGGTGAATACGTTTTAGTAAAAGATGCAAAATATCTTTTTGATGCTGGAGAAACTCCAGAAGAATTAGCCGGAAGTTATGCATGCAGAGGCTTAACTGCATATAGTGCTTTAAAGAAAGCAGAAATCAAGGACGGTGAAAGTATTGTAATAATTAGTGCTGGTGGAATGGGATTGTTAGCATTAAAAATTGCACAAGCAGCATATAACGTTAAGACAATAGTTATAGACATTGATGATAAAAAGCTAGATGTTGCTAAAAAAGCTGGTGCAAATAATGTAATAAATTCAAAAAGTGAAAATGCTTCTGAAGAGATCATAAGATTATCTGGAGGCAAAGTTACAAAAATTATTGATTTTGTTGGATCACAAAGCTCAATATCTTTTGGGTATGGTCTATTTGGTATTAATAAAGGCGGTTTGTATATTCTAGTTGGATTAATTGGAGGTAATTTTAACCTCCAACTACCTCTTCATACTTTTACAGCTAGGACTATTAAAGGTGCATACGTAGGAAGTTTAAAAGAGATGAATGAGCTTATGGAACTTGTACGATCTGGTAAAATTGAACCTATAGAAGTAGAGACTAGACCTGCCTCACAAGCAAGTGATACACTTGCTGATCTTAAGTCAGGTAACATTAAAGGGTTGGTCTGTCTCAAACATTAATTTGCATGAATAAATATATCAAATCAAAACTAATTTTATTTTTTGGAATTTTTTTCATTGCATCTCTTTCTGCTGATACTTTACTTCATGATCATATTGATGAGCATCAGTCTGAATCTATTGTTGAATGTCAACTTTGTGAAAATAAAGCTTTTGATCTTCAAAATGCTGATTCTGAAGTCAGTGAATTAATTCAAATTTCTTTTGTTGAAGAATTAGCCCCTGATAATTCTTCTTTAAAAAATCAGAGTAACTATCTATCTCGAGCTCCACCAAAAAAATAAATTTTTTATATTTTAAATTTTTATTTTTTATTTATAGGAGGAGTTCTTATGAAAAAATTTTTAAGCACATTAATAATATTAGGTGCTATACACACAAACGAAATCGCTTCACAAGATGTTGAAGAAATTATCGTGGTTACGTCTGCTTTGATAGACACAACCGAAATTACAAATCCATTGTACGTTATAGACGGCGATGAGATTATCGATGATGCAACAACAAGCCTAGGAGATGCTATTGATAGCTATCTTGGAGTTTCTATTGCAGATTATGGTGCTGCTGTTGGACAGCCAATAATTAGAGGCATGTCAGGACCTAGAGTAAAAATTCTAAAAAATGGAATGGTGAATAGAGATGTTTCTGGTCTTGGCGCCGATCATTTAAATGATGTTGATCTTAATGATATTGAACAAATAGAAATTGTTAAGGGTCCATCATCATTACTCTATGCCAATGGAACTATTGGTGGAATCATTAATGTTGTAGATGACTTCATCGCAGCAATGAATTACGAGCTTCCTGAATTGAAAGTTGGTTATGAAACTCAATCAGTGAATGATGGTTCATCTGAATTCATTAACTTTAAAAATAATTTCAATGGCTTTAACGTCAATGTTGGTTATAAAAATACTGAATTTGGAAATTATGATATTCCTAATGGTGCGATAATGCATGAAGAGGAAGAACACGATGATCATGGTAATGAAGATCATCACGACGAAGATGAGCATGAAGAAAATCTCGGATTTGTTAATAATTCTGACTTTGCTGTAGAGGCTACTAAATTTGGTATTTCAAGAGCAGGTGACTGGGGTTATGTTGGTGTTTCAGTGGACAACCTTGAAAGTTTATATGGAATCCCTTTCCATGGTGACGAACATGGAGATGAGCATGGTGATGAAGATCATCATGACGAAGATGAGCATGATGAAGATGAGCATCACGATGAACATGGTGAGGAAAGAATTTTCTCAACAACAGATTCTGAAAGCTTTACTATAAAAGGTTCCTATAATCTCAATGGCAATTTAATTAACAAAATTGACTATACATATAGAGATACTGACTACACCTTAACTGAAGCGCATGCCGAAGAAGAGGGACATGATGAACATGAAGGCGAAGAGGAACATGAAGAACATGCTCCAACAGTTTTTGCTAACAATGCCACTGAATATAGTACGATTTTTGATATCTCAAATGACATAAGAACTCAAAAATTATCATTTAATTATATTGATGAAGATTCTTCAATAGTTGGAGAAGAGGCATTCATGAATCCCGCAAACAATGAAGTGCTAACACTTGGTTATTTTGTAGGTCAAGATTTTGATATGTTTCATGTAGATTTGGGAATTAGATTAGATCAAGTTACAAGAACTGGAAGTGTTACTGATGAAGATCATGGCGATGTAGATAATTTTACTATAGATGATGATGTTTCAAACTTTGCTGTCAGTATTGGCAGAGATCTTTCTGATACATTAGAGTTAAACCTCGGCTATTCTAGCGTAGAGAGGCTGCCATCTGTAATTGAATTATTTATGAATGGTCCTCATAATGCTACAGGTAGATTTGAAGTAGGAGATCCTACTCTAACTTCTGAAACTTCAAATAATTTTGATATTTCATTAAATTTTGATAACGGAGAATATTTTGCATATGCAAGCTTCTTTATTAATGATGTAGATAACTATATTGCTCTAATTGATGAAGACGAAGGTCATGAAGATGAGCATAATGAGGAAGAGCATCATGAAGATGAAGACGAGCATCATGACGATGATGATCATGGAGACGACCATGGTCATGGCAATCTCATTCATGCTAATTATGTTCAAGAAGATGCTGAGTTTGATGGATATGAAATCGAATTTGGAAGAACATTTGATTTGGGTGCTGGTGAAATGACATTATCTTTTGGTAGAGATGTTGTAAATGCTCAATTTACAGATGGTCATAACGTACCAAGAATAAATCCTGCAAGAAATGTTTACTTACTTTCATATGCTCAAGATGACATAGTCTTTAAGTTACATTTAAAAGATGTTGAAAAACAAAATGATGTTGGTGAAGGCGAAACAGCTACTGCTGGATATCAAATGCTGGACACAAGGCTGACTAAGACATTTGATTTAAGTGGAAAAAGTAAGCTTAAAGTTTCACTATTCGGAAGAAATCTTCTAGATGAAGTTGCAAGAAATCATGCTTCTTTTGTTAAGAATGAAGTTCCTCTTCCGGGAAGAAACTATGGAATTAAATTTAATTTAACTTACTAAATTAGATTTTTTCAATTAATATAGGCCCCCTCACTTTAAATAAGGTTTGGGGGTTTTTTAATATTATGAAATCACAACTAATATCAGATAAATTTGCAATGTCGTTTTCAGCTATGTGCATGATTCATTGCCTATTTGCCCCATCTTTAATAATACTTTCATATAGCTCTTTAGCATTAACTGTCGAAAGTGAGCTTATTCATAAAGCTATATTGCTTTTAACTATTCCAGTTAGCATTTTTGCAATTAGCCTGGGATATAAAAATCATCCTAATAACTCCATTATCTATACTGGCATTGCTGGATTAACAATTCTTATTTCAGCGCTTTTAATTGGAGAAAGCATTGGTGAAAATGCAGAACTAATTTTAACTACTATTGGCTCGCTGATGGTAATTGCTTGCCATTACAGAAACTATAGAATCTGTAAAAAAGTAAATTGTGACTGCCACGATACTTCAAAAGCTTAAAATTTTAAATTCAAAAAATCTTCTTAAATTACTTTCATAGCAAATATATTGTAGAATGCGCTTTTTTGCGTCATAACATGATTAAACATATTAAATTCATATACTTATTACTATTGAGTCCACTCATCATGACTAACTCGAATGTTGAAGAGATAGTTACAACTGGGTCATTAATTAATAATTCAGAAAAAGACGCCTCGCCAGTAAATGTTATAACTAAAGAAGATTTTGAAAAATTTAATATTTCTAATTTTGCAGAAATTAGTAAATACCTAACATCATCATCTGGTTCACATTTCCAAACAAATGCACTTGAGGGAGTTGATCAAGGAATGGCCTCAATAACCTTAAGAGGTTTAGAACACTCCTCTACTCTGTTGCTACTTAATTCAAAGAGACATACTTTTGCTGGAACACCCTCTAATCAAGGCGAAGGATATATTGATGTAAACATAGTTCCTGAAATAGCAATCAAACAAATTGAAGTTTTAAAAGAAGGAGCCACCTCATTGTATGGGTCTGACGCCGTTGCTGGTGTTGTAAATGTTTTAACTCAGAAAGATTTTGAAGGATTTAAATTAAGAATTAATCACTTTGAAACTTCAAATTATAGTCAGAGTGATAAATCCTTAGGGTTATTGCTAGGATCTAAGTATAAAAATGGTAACTATGTAATTGGTCTTAGCATTCTAGAAAGATCAGCTCTGTCTGCATCTGAAATACCTGGAATAGCAGAGCTTGGTCTTAGCGGCTTAGGTAAAACCTTTAAGATTTCTGCTGATGATATTGTTAGTACTGGTTTATATTCAGGCAATTATGATGCTAATCAATTTGTACCTGACCCTCAATGTGAGGCAAATGGTGGCATATTAGATGGGTCTCGTTGCAGATTCTTATATGGTACCAGATTTAACATAGTGAATGATGAAGATCATTCCAAAGCATATGCCAATTTATTGTTTGAAAGAAGCAGTTATGTTTATGAGATAACCTTTATGGGATCAGCGGTTAAAGTAAATGATAACCCTCAGTCACCCTCATACCCTGCTCTTCCTTTTTTATCGAGACAAATTCAACCTAATCAAGGAGGTAATCCTTTTAATGTTCCAGTTACTTGGTATGGACGTCCTCTTGGATCTGAATTTGATTCCCCATATTCTCCAAAGGATATAAAACAATATAATCTTAGTCAGACAATCAATACTAATATTAATGAAAGCACTGAACTAGAAGCTTCTTTAACTATTAGCAGTCACTCTAATGATCATTACAGGCCGGATATTATCGATTCAAGGTTCCTAGAAGCATTAAATGGCACAACCATGGGACAATCTAATGGAAATCTTATGTATTGGAATATTTTTGATTCAACGCAGAATTCTCAAGAATTAATTGATTATGTAAGAGGTGCTGAGGTTTCTTCAAAAGAAGCATCTTTAACAACTCTTGATTTTATATTTAGAACTAATATGAATAGCTACGAAATAGCATATGGTCTTCAATTGAATGATGAGGAGCTTAAAATTTCATATGATGATGTTAGCAGAGCTCAATTTGATGCAGATGGCAAGATTATTAAATCAGCAGACCTGTTCTTTTTAGGTGGAGGTATAAACGTCTCAAAAAATAGAAGTAAATATGCTGGTTTTTTTGAAATTCAGCCCAAGCCAATAGAAAATATTGATATCAAGATTGCTGGAAGATTTGAAGAGTTTGAGAATGACTCATCATTTGACCCTAAAATCTCTTTTAAATATATCGCATCTGAAAATATAACTTTAAGAGCTTCTAAAAGTTCATCTTTTTCTATGCCCTCCATGGCACAAATGTTTTCAAGTGATATTAACCTTGGAAGCGTAAGAGATTTTAATGGCAATTCACCGTTTGTGAGGCAAGCACAAATCGGCAACCCGAACCTTAAGCCTGCAACCTCTAAGAATTTAAATATTGGACTTATTTTTGAAAATCAAAAAAATAGACTAAGCATTGATTATTGGAATATCGATTACAAAAATAAAATTGAATCTCAAAGTGCACAAGTAATACTTAACACAGACCCAAATGGTCCAAGCATTACAAGAAATTCTAGTGGTGATTTAATTGGGGTTACCACAACCTATTTTAATGAAGAGTCAACTGAAGTTTCAGGACTTGATTTAAGTTTTAATAGGCTTATAGCAAGCTCAGATAAATTTGGAAATCTATCACTATCAATAAATTCAACAACTTTAATAGAATTTCTTACACCAGCTCTTGGAAATGAAGATGGTGAAATTATGATAAATAGAGTTGGTAAATTTAATTACGATACTAATACCCATTCTCTTCCTAAAAATAGAATCAATGCTTTTTTAAATTGGAAATATCAAGATTACGATTTTAACTTTAATTCACGATATATTGATGGATATAGTAATGAGCGACCGATCAATAGTCTTGGAACAGCATATGGATATAACAATTATGTTGATTCTTTTTTGATTCACGACCTTTCAGTAAAAAAATTGTTAATTACAAATAGAGGTGAAACTGATATCAAGCTATCAGTCATTAATGTTTTTGATGAAGCAGCACCGAGACTTTACGATGCTCCAGATTTTAGCTTTGATACAAGGGTTCATGATCCAAGAGGAAGAATTATTGGCATAAGTTTTGAGTATAGAAACTAATATTCAATAATGAATCATCTTAAAAGCACTATCTCTCAAGTCATTGAAGAAAATTTAATTTCTACTGAATGGAGTGAAGAGGTTAATACAGAAGTTAAAGATCTAAACTTAAATACCAAGGATCATCCAAGGAAAGATCTAACTAAAGTACCTTTTGTAACTATCGATGGTGCCGATGCTAAAGATTTTGATGATGCTGTTTTTTGTAATTTAAATGATTCTGGATTTTTGCTTAATGTGGCCATTGCTGATGTTGCAGAATTAGTCAGCGAAAATTCATATCTTGATAAGGAGGCTAAAAAAAGGGGCACATCAATTTACTTTCCATCTAAAGTCATACCAATGCTTCCAGAAAAAATTTCCAATAATTTATGTTCCTTGGTACCAGATGAAATTCGCAATGTTTTGGTATGTGAAATAAATTTTTCATTAGATGGTTCAGTAAAATCATATAGATTCTTTCAAGCCAAAATCATGTCACACAAAAGAATGACATACGCAGAAGTAGAAGAATATATCAAAAATAATAACTCGGATGTTTCAAAAAAAATAAAAACCTCTCTTGATGCGCTTAACCATCTTACAAAAAATTTATTAGTTAAAAGAAATCAAAGGAAAGCATTAGAAATTGAAAGTAAGGAACCCGTACTGAGCATCGATGGTGATGGGAAAGTTTCCAGCATTGATTTACCTCATAGGTTATATGCCCACCAAATGATTGAAGAATCTATGCTGGCAGCTAATGTTTGTGCAGCTAACTTCATGCATAAACACTATAAATTTGGAGTTTACAGAGTTCATGAAAAACCTGAGGAATTAAAACTTGAAAGTCTAAAATCTTTTTTTTCATTAAAAGGCTTTTCTAGCCACAATAAAGATACTCCTCTTGCCTTAATAAATAAATGTCTTCAATTTTCATCAAAAAATAAATTAAATAAAGTTCTTCAAACTGTTGTTTTGCAGAGTTTAAAAAGAGCTGAATATTCAATCAAAGAAATTGGACATTTTGGATTACAGCTTGATAGATACTCACACTTCACCTCACCAATTAGAAGATATCCTGATTTAATGGCTCATAGGTTAATAAAGAATATTATTAATAAAGGTAATTTAGATATTAACAAGGATAAAATTGAAGAGATTTGTGGTGATATGTCAGAACTTGAGAGAAATGCTGAAAAATCTTCTAGACAAGTTGTTCAACAAATGATTTGTCATCATTTAAAAAAATATATTGGCCATGAGTTCAATAGTACTGTAACAGGCATCACAGATTTTGGTCTATTTGCTGAAATAGATAATTTTTATGTATCGGGCTTAATTCATGTTGCAGACTTGCCTGGAGATAGGTATTTTTATGATAGGGATGCTAATTTATTAAAAGGCAAGCGAACTGGAAGAGTATATAGACTAGGTCAAGACATAAAAATTAAAATTATGAATGTGCTTCCATCAGAGAGAAAAATTACTCTTATACCATGCTAAGATTTGTAAAAAAATGAATAAAAAAGAAAATAGCTTACGTGTAGGCTTTCATAGTATTGAAAGCATTCTTAGTAATAATCCTCATAAAATAAAGAAAGTTACATTGCCAGCAAATAGAAATGATCAAAGAATTTCATCATTAGTTCTTGCGTTGGAAAAAAATAGTATTAAATATGACTTGTCTTCAAAGCTAAAACAAGAACCTGAAGCAATAATTGTTAATGAAAATGAATTAAATTTTAAAGATCTTAAAAATTTTCTCAGTTTAGAAGTTACAAAACCTCTTATTTTGATTCTTGATAATATTATTGATCCAAGGAATCTTGGCGCTTGCATAAGGTCAGCTGCAGTAATTGGAGTTGATGCGCTAATTATAAATAAGCATCATTGTGCGCCAATAAATTCAGTTGCTCACAAAGTTTCAGCAGGAGGAGTTGAAGTTATAAAAATTTTTCATGTTACAAACCTTGTTAACTGTTTAAAATTTCTTAAGGAATCAAACGTTAATATATATGGTCTTAGCGAACATGCTAAAGAAAGCCACTTAGAATGTAATTTTACAAGCCCAAGTGCAATTATTATGGGCGCAGAAGAATCTGGCATTAGAGAAAAGACTTTGGAAAGCTGCGACTTTAAAATTAATCTAAGCAATAATAAACTATTTAAAAGCTTTAATGTTTCTGTTGCAACTGGGATAATACTCTCCGAAGCTAATAGGCAGCGTCAAATAAAATAAAAAATATAATGCTAAAACAAAGAACACTAAGAAATCCAATAAAAGCAGTAGGCATAGGACTTCATACTGGCAAAAATATTTCTATGGAGCTTCTTCCTGCTGAGATTAATACTGGTATTAGTTTTATAAGAACAGATGTTAGTGAAGATTTCTTAATACCAGCCATAGCAGAAAATGTTGGAGATACTAGTCTATCAACTGCCTTGATTAAGGATGATATAAAAATTTCAACAATTGAACACTTATTATCAGCCATTGCTGGTTTAGGTGTTGATAATTGTGTTGTGAAAGTAAACGGTCCTGAGGTTCCAATAATGGATGGCAGTTCCAGTCCTTTTGTTTTTTTAATTCAATCAGCAGGTCTTCAGGATCAAGATGCACTCAAAAAATTTATAAAGGTGAAAAAAGAGATTTCTGTTACCAGAGATGATGCATATGCCTCCATTAAGCCATTTAATGGATTTAAAGTTTCTTTCAAAGTAGATTTTGATCATCCTGTTCACAAAAAACTTCCTAGTGAATCTATTATTGATTTTTCTTCAACCTCTTTTGTTAAAGAAGTTTGCAGAGCTAGAACGTTTGGATCTTGGAATGAGAAGGAATTATTACAGTCAAAAAATTTAGCTTTAGGTGCTAGTGTTTCTAATGCAATAGTTTTTGGAGAAGAAGAAATTCTAAATGAAGAAGGACTCAGGTTTAACGATGAGATTGTCAAACATAAAATGTTAGATGCTATTGGTGATTTATATTTACTTGGTGGAAATTTAATTGGTCAATTTTCTGGATATAAATCTGGCCATGCTTTAAACAATCAATTATTAAGAAAAATTATTGAAGACAATGACGCCTATGAGGTGGTTGAATTTGAAAATTCAGAAAATGCCCCTATTTCATATGTAAGGCCTCCTTTTGGAGACATTTAATAATAACTTTCATAAGTTGTAATGAAATATATACTTAATCCTTTTTCTGTACTTTTTGGTTCTAGCAATGACAGAACCATAAAAAAAATGATGCGTCATGTTCATCAGGCTAATTCTCTTGAAGATAAACTATCCAAAGAAAGTGATGAACATTTTAAAACTTTAAAAGATACTCTTTATAAAAAATATCTAGAAAATAATAAGGACATATACAGCATTTTACCTTTTGCATTTGCAGCAGTTCGAGAGGCCTCTAAACGAACAATAGGGCTTAGGCATTTTGATTCTCAAATGCTTGGAGGAATTTCTCTTGCTGATGGGAATATTGCAGAAATGAAAACTGGTGAGGGGAAGACTCTTGTAGCAACATTACCATCTTATCTAAATTCAGTTATAGGTAATAAAGCAATATTGGTTACTGTTAACGATTATCTTGCAAAAAGAGACGCTGAATGGATGAGACCAATCTATGAGTTTTTAGGGTTAACAGTTGGGGTAGTTATATCTAATCAAGAATTAGATGAGAAAATCAAATCCTATAAAGCTGATGTCATATACGCAACAAATAATGAACTTGGCTTTGACTATCTTAGAGACAATATGGCTTTATCAAGTGAAAATAGAGTTCAATGTTCTCTTGATTTTGCTGTAATTGATGAGGTTGATTCTATTTTAATAGATGAAGCAAGAACTCCATTAATAATTTCAGGTCCATCTTCTGAAAGTTCGGAAATGTACAAGCAAATTAAAAAATTTATACCGAGTCTTACAATGCAGCTAAGAGAAGGTAGTGATGAAGATCCTCTAAAAGACCATGAAAAAGGACATTATTTAATTGACGAAAAGAATAGAAGTGTTGAGCTTACTGATGATGGTTATATCTTGGTTGAAGAGCTATTAGAAAGAGCTGGAGTTATTGGTTCATCAGAGGGTCTGTATTCAATTTCAAATTTAAAAATTATGAAATTTGTACAAGCTACACTTAGAGCTAATTTCTTATTTAAAAAAAATATCCATTATCTTGTAAGAAATAACGAAGTCCTGCTTATAGATGAGCACACAGGAAGAACGATGCCTGGAAGAAGGATGAGTGAAGGAGTTCATCAAGCATTGGAATGTAAAGAAAATGTTCCCATACAAAGAGAGTCGCAGACACTTGCGTCTACTACCTTTCAAAACTTTTTTAGATTGTTTAATACATTATCAGGAATGACTGGTACTGCTGATACAGAAGCTGTTGAATTCAAACAAATATATAAGCTAGATGTCATCATCATACCAACTAATGTTCCTATGATAAGAGAAGATCATAATGACCTCGTTTTTCTTACAAAAAAAGCCAAATACAATGCTCTTGTAGAAGAAATTGAATCAATAAGATCAAAATCGGCACCCATACTAGTTGGCACTGTTTCTGTAGAATCTTCTGAAGAAATATCTGAGCTTTTAAAATTAAAAAAAATTCCACATCAAATCTTGAATGCAAAGCACCATGAAAAAGAGGCACAAATAATTGCAAATGCAGGAAAGCCAAAAATGGTCACCATTGCTACAAATATGGCAGGAAGAGGAACTGATATTGTTCTTGGTGGCAAAAAAGAAGATCAAAATGAAGTAGACTGGAAAGAAAATAATAAATTAGTTTTATCGTCAGGCGGCCTACATATTTTAGGAACAGAAAGACATGAATCTAGAAGAATTGATAATCAATTAAGAGGAAGATCAGGAAGACAAGGAGATCCAGGTTACTCAAGATTCTTTTTATCTTTAGAGGATGATTTATTAAGACTATTTATATCAGATAGCAGAAGGAGTCTTTTTGAAAAAATTGGTATGGGTGATGATCATATTGAGCATAAAATGCTTTCAAGAGGAATTGAAAATGCTCAAAAAAGAATCGAAAATAAAAATTTTGACGCTAGGAAAAACCTTCTTGAATATGACGATGTTTCAAATGATCAAAGGCAGGCAATATACTTATTAAGGAATCAGCTACTAGAAGAGGAAAATATATCAGAGTCGATAGATATACTTATTGAAGATCAGTTTAAGTCTATTTCAAATACATATGTACCAATAGAATCTATAGAGCCCCAATGGAAAACAAAAGAGCTGGATGATTACTTAAGTGAATCTTACTCTCTGCATACCAATATTCATCAAATTGTTAAAGATGATAAATCTTTAATACCAGAATCAATTGGCTCAAAAATTATTGAAATTGCTAAAGAGTCATATAAAAATAAATATCAAGCTATTGGTAGTGATAGAGTGTTATTAGAAAAACAAGTCATGCTCCAAGTTCTCGATGTCCACTGGAAAGAGCACTTATCTGAGATTGATCATTTAAGGGGAAGCATAGGATTGCGCGCATATGCTCAAAAAAATCCGAAAAATGAATTTAAAAGAGAGGCATATTCAATGTTTGAAAATATGCTTGATGAAATTAACAGTGAAACAGTAAGAATATTATTTAGTCTGCAAATAAAAAATCATGAAAACCTTAATTCATTATCGCCAGAACAAGATGTTCAAGATATCAAATTACAAAAAGATAATTCGCCCTCTGTAATTAATGAAACTGTAAATGAACCTCAGCCAGTTGAAGACATCAAAACAATTACAAGAAATGAACCTAAGGTTGGAAGGAACGATATTGTTAAAATTTCAAATGGTAAGGAAACTAAAGAAATTAAATTTAAAAAAGCTCAGCCTTTAATTGATTCAGGTGATTGGAAAATTATTTAACCTAAGTTTTATAATCAATTAATCCTCATAAAAGTCTTCAGATTGAATTGGTCTTGAGATTTTATTGTCTTCGTTAGCCCAAGAACCAAAATCTATTAATTTGCATTTTTCTGAACAAAAAGGCCTGTGCTCATTTTTGATAGTTAAATCTACTTTTTTTTCACACCTTGGACACTTAGCCATTTTTAACAATCTCCATGTACTTTCTATGAATATTTAAAACAGATTTTCTTAAATGCTCTATAGAACCATTATTCAAAATAACTTCGTCAGCAATGCTTATTCTTTCTTCTCTTGTAGCTTGTTTATCAAGTATGTTTTCTATTTGACTTATAGTTTGATTGTCTCTTTTAGATGTTCTTTCAATCTGAATATCAACATCACAATCTATAACTAAAATCCTGTCATAAAGTTCAGAGGAGCTTGTTTCATATATTAAGGGTACGACAATAATACAATAATCAGATTTTGAGCTATTTATAAAATCTTGAATACCAGATCTTACAAAAGGATGAATTATATTCTCTAGTTTTATTTTTGTGGCAGGATCATTAAAAATATCTTTTCTTAATAATTCTCGATTAATATCTTTATTTTCATCAAGATATTTTTCACCAAATTCATTAATAAATAATTTATACCCCTTTGAATTGATATTTAAAGAGTCTCTAGCGAGATCATCAGCGTCTATTAAATCTATACCTAAATCTTTAAATACAGATGCAGCTGCTGATTTTCCAGATCCAATTCCACCAGTTAACCCAATAATCATATTGGCATTATACTAAAGTAAAAAAAAAAGGCTTCTAGATTACCTAGAAGCCTTAAAGAAAAAAGCCTGACGATTTCCTACTCTCACACAGGGAGACCCTGCACTACCATTGGCGTAAACCCGTTTCACTTCTGAGTTCGAGATGGGATCAGGTGGTTCCAAGTTGCTATTGTCATCAGGCAAACTGGTATGTAACTTTTATTTATTTTTTCACTACAATGTTACTCAAATCTTATAACCATTCTTAAGGTTACATGATCAAGCCTCACGAGTTATTAGTACAAGTTAGCTCAACGCCTCACAACGCTTACACATCTTGCCTATCAACGTCATAGTCTATGACGACTCTTTAGGAGACATAAAGTCTCTGGGAGATTTAATCTTGGGAGAGGCTTCCCGCTTATATGCTTTCAGCGGTTATCCTTTCCGAACATAGCTACCCGGCAATGCCACTGGCGTGACAACCGGAACACCAGAGGTTCGTCCAATCCGGTCCTCTCGTACTAGGATCAGCTTCCCTCAAATCTCCAAACGCCCACAGCAGATAGGGACCGAACTGTCTCACGACGTTCTAAACCCAGCTCGCGTACCACTTTAAATGGCGAACAGCCATACCCTTGGGACCTGCTCCAGCCCCAGGATGTGATGAGCCGACATCGAGGTGCCAAACACCGCCGTCGATATGAACTCTTGGGCGGTATCAGCCTGTTATCCCCGGCGTACCTTTTATCCGTTGAGCGATGGCCCTTCCATACAGAACCACCGGATCACTAAGACCTAGTTTCCTACCTGCTCGATCCGTCGATCTCGCAGTCAAGCATCCTTTTGCCTTTATACTTACCTCACGATGTCCGACCGTGATAAGGATACCTTCGTACTCCTCCGTTACTCTTTGGGAGGAGACCGCCCCAGTCAAACTACCCAGCACACACTGTCCCTGATCCAGATAATGGACCTAGGTTAGAACTTCAATCTTACAAGGGTGGTATTTCAAGGACGACTCCACTAAGACTGGCGTCTTAGCTTCAAAGTCTCCCACCTATCCTACACAAGTAAGATCAAAGTCCAGTGTGAACCTATAGTAAAGGTGCACGGGGTCTTTCCGTCTAGCTGCGGGTACACTGCATCTTAACAGCGATTTCAATTTCACTGAGTCTATGGTGGAGACAGTGTGGCCATCGTTACGCCATTCGTGCAGGTCGGAACTTACCCGACAAGGAATTTCGCTACCTTAGGACCGTTATAGTTACGGCCGCCGTTTACCGGGGCTTCGATCAAGAGCTTCGCATAAGCTAACCCCATCAATTAACCTTCCGGCACCGGGCAGGCGTCACACCCTATACTTCCTCTTACGAGTTTGCAGAGTGCTATGTTTTTAGTAAACAGTCGCAGCCACCTGGTATCTTCGACCACGTTCAGCTTAGAGAGCAAGTCTCATCACTAAACGCGGCGCACCTTCTCCCGAAGTTACGGTGCTATTTTGCCTAGTTCCTTCACCATAGTTCTCTCAAACACCTTGGTCTACTCGACCTAACCACCTGTGTCGGTTTAGGGTACGGTTTCTTACAACCTGAAGCTTAGAGGTTTTTCCTGGAAGCATGGTATCGACTACTTCCCACTCATAGAGTGGTCGTCATCAGTTCTCAGCCTTAGTGTTCCGGATTTACCTAAAACACCAGCCTACAACCTTAAACACGGACAACCGTCGCCGTGCTAGCCTAACCTTCTCCGTCACCCCATCGCAGTTGTAAAAAGCACAGGAATATTAACCTGTTTCCCATCGACTACGGCTTTCGCCCTCGCCTTAGGGGCCGCCTCACCCTGCCTCGATTAGCGTTGGACAGGAACCCTTGGTTTTTCGGCGAAGAGGTTTTTCACCTCTTTGATCGTTACTCATGTCAACATTCGCACTTCTGATACGTCCAGTTCGCCTTTCAGCTTACCTTCAGCCGCTTACAGAACGCTCTTCTACCATCTTAAATAAATTTAAGATCTGTAGCTTCGGTTTATGGTTTAGCCCCGTTATATCTTCCACGCAGGCCGACTCGACTAGTGAGCTATTACGCTTTCTTTAAAGGATGGCTGCTTCTAAGCCAACCTCCTAGCTGTTTGTGCCTTCCCACATTGTTTCCCACTTAACCATAATTAGGGACCTTAGCTGACAGTCTGGGTTGTTTCCCTCTCGACTACGGACGTTAGCACCCGCAGTCTGTCTCCCGTGCTCATACTCGTAGGTATTCGGAGTTTGCATCGGTTTAGTAAGTCGGGATGACCCCCTAGCCGAAACAGTGCTCTACCCCCTACGGTAATACACGAGGCACTACCTAAATAGTTTTCGAAGAGAACCAGCTATCTCCGGGTTTGATTAGCCTTTCACTCCTATCCACAGCTCATCCCCTCATTTTTCAACATAAGTGGGTTCGCGCCTCCAGTCGATGTTACTCGACCTTCACACTGGCCATGGATAGATCACCCGGTTTCGGGTCTAATTCCAGAAACTAAACGCCCTATTAAGACTCGGTTTCCCTACGCCTACCCTAATTGGTTAAGCTTGCTACTGAAATTAAGTCGTTGACCCATTATACAAAAGGTACGCCGTCACAGAACAAGTCTGCTCCGACTGCTTGTAAGCACAAGGTTTCAGGTTCTATTTCACTCCCCTCGCCGGGGTTCTTTTCGCCTTTCCCTCACGGTACTGGTTCACTATCGGTCAGCATAGAGTATTTAGCCTTGGAGGATGGTCCCCCCATATTCAGTCAAGATTTCACGTGTCCCGACCTACTCGTTTTCACTTAAAATAGTCTTTCACATACAGGGCTATCACCTACTATGGCTAAACTTTCCAGAATATTTTGCTGGACTAAAATAAGCTTAAGGGCTGATCCGGTTTCGCTCGCCGCTACTACCGGAATCTCAATTGATTTCTTTTCCTCTAGGTACTTAGATGTTTCAGTTCCCTAGGTTTGCCTCTTATACCTATGTATTCAGTATAAGATAATATACTTGTGTATATTGGGTTTTCCCATTCGGAGATCCTCGGATCGAAGCTTATTTACCAGCTCCCCGAGGCTTATCGCAGGTTATTACGTCCTTCATCGCCTTATGCTGCCAAGGCATCCGCCTTGTGCTCTTCCTTTACTTGATCATATAACCTTAAAAAAGGTTACTTAATTATTTTTTTGAGAGTAACTTAATAAAATATTATTAATTACTTTTTAATTGCAGTGATCTTATGTATGCATTTGCATACACTAGAAAATTACATACCAATAATTTTACATAACTAAATGTTGTTTATTAATATTTGATTACTCGTGTGGGCGTTTAAAACGCGAATTTTTCGTTAAGGAGGTGATCCAGCCACAGGTTCCCCTACGGCTACCTTGTTACGACTTCACCCCAGTCATGAAGCACACCGTGGTAAACGCCCTCCCGAAGGTTAGACTATCTACTTCTGGTGCAATCCACTTCCATGGTGTGACGGGCGGTGTGTACAAGACCCGAGAACGTATTCACCGCGGCATGCTGATCCGCGATTACTAGCGATTCCGACTTCATGGAGTCGAGTTGCAGACTCCAATCCGGACTACGAGAAACTTTCTAGGATTAGCACCACCTCGCGGCTTAGCGTCCGTCTGTATTCCCCATTGTAGCACGTGTGTAGCCCTACTCGTAAGGGCCATGATGACTTGACGTCGTCCTCACCTTCCTCCGGTTTATCACCGGCAGTCCCCTTATAGTTCCCGACCGAATCGCTGGCAAATAAGGGTAAGGGTTGCGCTCGTTATCCGACTTAACGGAACATCTCACGACACGAGCTGACGACAGCCATGCAGCACCTGTATCTTGGTTCCATAAGGCACACTCTCATTACAAGAGCTTCCAAGTATGTCAAGAGTAGGTAAGGTTTTTCGCGTTGCATCGAATTAAACCACATGCTCCACCGCTTGTGCGGGTCCCCGTCAATTCATTTGAGTTTTAGCCTTGCGGCCGTACTCCCCAGGCGGACAACTTAAAACGTTAGCTGCGCCACTGAGAGACATTGTCTCCCAACAGCTAGTTGTCATCGTTTACGGCGTGGACTACCAGGGTATCTAATCCTGTTCGCTACCCACGCTTTCGCACCTCAGTGTCAGTACAGATCCAGGAGGCCGCCTTCGCCACTGGTATTCTTCATAATATCTACGCATTCCACCGCTACACTATGAATTCTACCTCCCTCTATCGTACTCTAGTGAGTTAGTTTTGGATGCAGTTCCTAGGTTGAGCCCAGGGCTTTCACATCCAACTTAACAAACCACCTACGCGCGCTTTACGCCCAGTAATTCCGATTAACGCTTGCACCTTCCGTATTACCGCGGCTGCTGGCACGGAATTAGCCGGTGCTTATTCTGCAGGTAACATCACGGTTATAAGGTATTAACTTATAACTTTTTCTCCCTGCTTAAAGTGCTTTACAACCCGAAGGCCTTCTTCACACACGCGGTATGGCTGGATCAGGCTTGCGCCCATTGTCCAATATTCCCCACTGCTGCCTCCCGTAGGAGTCTGGGCCGTGTCTCAGTCCCAATGTGGCTGATCGTCCTCTCAGACCAGCTAAAGATCGTAGCCTTGGTGAGCCTTTACCTCACCAACAAGCTAATCTTACGCAGGCTCATCTAATAGCGAAAGCTTCAAAGAGAGGCCTTCTTTCTCCCGAAGGAGGTATACGGTATTAATCCGGGTTTCCCCGGGCTATCCCCTTCTACTAGGTAGATTCCTACGCGTTACTCACCCGTCCGCCGCTCTACTCATATCCGAAGATACTTTCTCGCACGACTTGCATGTGTTAAGCCTACCGCCAGCGTTCAATCTGAGCCATGATCAAACTCTTCAATTATTTATCATGTTTATTGATTTTTAATATAAAAATCTAAATTTTTTTTTCTCGTATTTTGAACACCCACACGAGTAACCAAATATTTTTAAAGAACAACCGTCTCAAGGACGGACGCGTATTCTAACTAAGATATTGCCAAGAAGATACCCTTTTTTTAATTAATTTTAATTAATTTCTTTGTCTACTAATTTCTGAGAATTAAGGAATTTCATCTTCGATCTAAGTTCCTTTCCAACCTCTTCTATGGGGTGTGATTTTGTTGCCTCTCTATTAGTTTTCATAAAGGGTCCGCCAGAGCCATCATTGCTCTGTCTACAGTCATTTAGAAACTCATTTGCAAAGTTTCCTGATTGAATATTTTCAAGAATTTCTTTCATTGCTTCTTTAGTTTTATCCGTAATGACTTTAGGGCCACTTAGGTAGTCACCATATTCAGCTGTATTTGAAATTGAATAATGCATGTTTGCTATTCCACCCTCTTGAATTAAGTCAGTTATTAATTTAGTTTCATGTAAACATTCAAAGTATGCCATCTCAGGACTATAGCCAGCTTCAACAAGTGTTTCATAGCCTGCTTTTATCAAAGCTGTAATACCTCCACATAAAACAGCTTGCTCCCCAAATAAATCTGTTTCTGTTTCTTCTTTGAAAGATGTTTCAAGTACCCCAGCTCTTGTTCCTCCATTTGCTTTTGCATATGAAAGAGCAACATCCCTAGCCGAAAATTCATTACTGTTTATAGAATCTCTATAGACAGCTATCAAAGAAGGTACTCCGCCTCCATTAATATATGTGCTGCGCACGGTATGACCTGGACCTTTTGGTGCAATCATGATGACACTATTAGTCTCAGGTGGTGTGATTTTTTCAAAATGAATGTTAAACCCATGAGCGAATGCTAAAATAGCATCCTGTTTCAAATTAGGTTTTACCTCAGATTCATAGATGTCTTTTTGAAATTCGTCTGGTGCTAAAATCATAACCAGGTCTGCATCTTTAACAGATTCTGATACAGAACTTACCATTAATCCAGCCTCTTCAGCTTTTTTCCATGATGATGAGCCTTCTCTAAGAGCAACTGTTACATCCACTCCTGATTCATGTAAATTATTTGCATGAGCATGTCCCTGAGAACCGTAACCGATGATGGTTACATTCATGTTCTGAATTATTTCTATGTTTGCGTCATCTTCATAATAAATTTTCATCTAACAAAACTCCTTTTAAGTATGTTGTTTCTTCGTTGCTGACAGCAATAACATCTATTAATTTGTTTAGCTGTCTTAATATTTGTCTCATGAGAGAATCGGAAACTAATGTTTGTATAGTTAACCTAGAAATTTCATTATTTTTAAATTTTGTTTCTAGTTCATCCTCTATAAATTTATAAGGTGTGAAATCATCTACTGGATCAACATGAAGACTTTCAATGTTATATCCTCTTTGATGAAATAAACCAACAACTCTGACTAAAGCTCCAGGCTTGTTTTCCATGATCAAAATTAATTTTCTTTTTATCATGTTTTTTTATCCTTTGATAACCACATATCTTCAAGACTATGATTGGCGACTAGCATCGGGTAAACATGCTCAGATGGATCAACATATACATCTACAAACACCAGTTTATCCTTCATAGAAAATGCTTTTTCTAAAGCAGGTTTTAATTCAGAATTTTTTTCTACTTTTATGCCAACGTGGCCATATGACTCAGATAATTTTATAAAATCTGGTAGAGAATTCTGATAAGTGCTCTGAGAATGTCTTCCTCCATAATTCATGTCTTGCCACTGCTTAACCATGCCAAGTGCTTCATTATTGATATTAATAATTTTAATTGGAAGATTATATTGAAGACATGTAGACAACTCTTGAATGCACATTTGTATGCTGCCTTCACCAGTTATACATAAAACCTCATCATCTGGAAAGGCTAATTTAACACCCATTGCTGCTGGCAAACCAAATCCCATGGTTCCTAAGCCACCTGAATTTATCCATTTTCTTGGTTCATCAAAATGATAATATTGAGCAGCAAACATTTGATGTTGACCTACGTCTGAGGTCACAAAAGCCCTACCTTCTGTTATGTTGTATACATGCTGCACTACTGCCTGAGGAAGAATAGGATTGTCATCTGATTCGTCTTTATATAAATCATAATTCAAACCATGAGAGGATTTCCAATTTTTTATCTGCTTATGCCATGGCTCTAATTTCTCTTTTTTATATTCATTTAGATTGTTTTCTAATCCCTTAATTATTGCAGCTAACGAATTTTTTACTTGCCCAAATACTGCAATGTTTGCTTCAATTATTTTTGAAACAGATGAATGATCGACATCTAAATGGATAACTTTAGCATCAGGAGAAAATTTTGATGGATTATTGGTTATACGATCATCGAACCTTGCTCCAACCGCAATTATAAGATCAGAATTGTGCATGGCCATATTTGCTTGATATGTTCCGTGCATTCCTAACATGCCAAGAAAACGTTGATGGGTTGCAGGATATATGCCAAGGCCCATTAAAGTATTTGTTACAGGAGCATCTAAAATTTCATTAAGTCTAAATAGCTCGTCCTCTGCATTACTAGCTATTGCACCTCCTCCAGCATAAATAACTGGTTTTTTAGCTTTCAGGATTTCTTTTACAGCTCTATCAATTTGCTCCACATCTGGTTCTATTGGCGGATTATAAGATCTTATATTAGCTTTTTCTGGATAATGATATTCAAATAGATTTTCAGGAGCTGTCATATCTTTAGGGATGTCTATAACAACTGGTCCAGGTCTACCGGATGTTGCAACATGAAAAGCCTCTTGAACAATCTTTGGGATTTCACTTGCATCAAAAACAGTATAACTATGCTTTACTACTGGTCTTGAAATACCAATCATATCTGTTTCTTGAAAAGCATCTGTACCAATAAGGTGGCTTGCCACTTGTCCAGAAATCACCACCATTGGAATCGAATCCATAAACGCAGTTGCAATACCTGTTATAGCATTTGTTGCTCCAGGGCCAGAGGTAACTAAAACAACTCCAGGCTTACCTGTTGCTCTTGCATAACCGTCAGCAGCATGTGTGGCACCTTGCTCATGCCTTACAAGAATGTGTTCAATCTTATCTTGCCTAAAAAGAGCGTCATATATATGCAATGCAGCACCGCCTGGATAACCAAATATAAGCTCAACACCCTCATCGTGGAGTGCTCGCATTAGCATATCTGCGCCAGAAAGTTTCAATTTAGTACCCATAAAAACAAATAAGAATAGCGTTTATATTATTTTAATGATTAAAAAACAAGTTTTTAAAGAATATTTAAGAATGTTTTTTTAGGCTTGAAATTAAATTTTTCATATCAGAGGGCATAGGTATTTCAAAAGATAATTTTTTTTGAGTATCAGGGCATTCAAAAGATAACAATCTTGCATGCAATGCTTGTCTAGAAAATGATCTTATAATTTCTATTAACTCTTTAGAAGATCCTTTTGTTATAGTCTTTGATGGATCATATGTTTTATCGCCAATAATGGGCAACTTTTTTGATGATAAATGAACGCGTATTTGATGAGTCCTGCCTGTTTTTATTGAGACATCGAGTACTGAATAATTGCCTAAGCTCTGATTTAATTTAACATTTGTTATTGCATCCTTGCCATCGGACCTTAATGCCATTTTAGTTCTATTAAATTTATCTCTACCAATTGGATAGTCAATAGTAAAACTTCCAAGGGTTGGTCCAGCTACGACAGCAATATATTCTTTTGTAATTTTTCTCTCTTGCATGAGCTGTATGAAATAATTTCTAAACTTTTCATTTTTTGCAACCAATAAAACACCCGAAGTATCTTTATCGAGCCTATGAACAATTCCACTCCTGGGCAAATTAGCTAGTTTAGGATATTTATATAATAAGCCATTTGCTAATGTTCCATCGTTACAACCTGAACCAGGGTGCATTACACATCCAGGCGACTTATTAATAATAATAAAATTATCTGATTCAAAATGGACGTCAAAATCAACTTTTTGACCTGCCCATGAAATTTTATTTTCTTCAATAGGATTAATTTCTATTTCGTCGTTTTCATTAACTAGATCTTTTGGATTTGATATTTCTCCATTTACTAACACTCTTCCTTCCAAAATCCATTTTTTTATTTGCGTTCTTGAATAGGTTTGAAAAAGTACTGTAGCAACTTTATCCAATCTTTGATTTACTAAATTTGATGGTACATTTTTTAAAATCATATGAACTTACAAAAAAAAAACTTATCTAAATACATGTTTTAAAACTTAAATTACAATTATGCAGGTAAAATATGCAGATAATGAAATATAGTCAAAATGTTCAAAAATTAATTTGTACTCTTATTGTATCCACATTAATTGTTAGTTGTAACTCTGACGGTCCTGAAATAGAGCAGCCTGAAAAAATTTATTATGATTTAGCTCAAAAGAGAATGTTAAATCAGAATTACATTGGTGCTATAGAATCTCTCGAAGCCATTGAATCAAAATATCCTTTTGGCAGATACGCAGAACAAGCCCAAGTTGAATTAATTTACGCAAATTTTATGAATGGTCAAACTATTGGATCACATGCTGCAGCTGAAAAATTTATTAGGCTATACCCTCGACATCCAAATATTGACTATGCGTATTTTATGAAAGGCCTTTCAAGCTACACTCGCGATAAGGATCTTATTATTAGATTTACCAATACAGATATCTCAAATAGAGATATAACTGGAGCAAAGGAGTCATTTGCAGAATTAACTGAATTTTTGACTAGGTTTCCTGATAGTCAATATGCTCCATATGCAAAACAAAGAAATATTTATTTAAGAAATATGATTGCAAGAAATGAATTAGCAGCTGCAGACTATTATCAGTCAATAGATGCTCATGTCGCAGCTATAAGAAGAGCAAAATATGTTATTGAAAACATACCAAATTCGAGTGAGAATTTCAGAGCTCTTAAGGTTTTAGAAAAATCATATAAAGCCCTTGGTTATGAAGATCTTCGTGATGATATACTCAAAATAATTGCACTTAACTATCCCGATAATGCTTCGAATACATCAGAAGAGTCTGACTGGTCATGGGGTTTTCTTGGAAATTCTAAACCCGAGCCAAATACAAAATAGATGATCTTTTTAAAGATCCTTCCCTTATTGATACCATTAATAATCTTCTTAATTCCGATAATTGCCAAAGGTTATTTAAAGTATCTTTTCACCAATAAAAAATCAAATAAAGATGATTTGATGTTTGCGTGTGATAAATGTGGAACTTACTCACACGAATCGATTGTAATTAAAAAAAAAGGTAAAAACTTTTGCTCTAATGAATGTGCTAATGCTTAATTTTTTTTAGTACTATAAACATTGCAGGAATATATAGTAACGCTGTCATTGTTGCTCCCAATACACCAATGCTCATAGCCCAAGCTAAAGGCCTAAAAAATACACTTGCAAAAATTAAAGGAGCAAACCCGCCAAGAGTAGTCAAAGAAGTAGTAATTATGTGTCTTGTTGATCTTATAACAACTTCTATTAATTCAGCCTTTGATATTAATTTTTTTTCAGCCTCTTCTTTTATATGTGATAAAACTATAATTGAGTCATTTATTGAAAGTCCTATCAAGCCAACAGCAGCAACAGTTCCTATAAACCCATAGTTCTGTTGTCCAATAAATAAACCTAAAAAAGATAGTCCAACTGACAAAATTGCAACTGATAAAATTATTGCAGCCTGTCTGAAAGAATTTAATGCTAGCACCAGTCCAATTACAATCAGAATTAAATAAATAACTGCTGATGAATATAAGGAAGCTTGCGATTCTCCTCTTGTTTCAGCTTCTCCCAATTGTTTTATAGAATATCCTAGAGGCAACTCACTCTTGAACTGCTCGACATCATTTTTAATATACTCTTCTGTTGCAGATGATAAGGTCCCTGTCCAAACCCAACCCTCAACACTGTTGATTCTTTGACCATCTTGTCTTGTAATGATTGAAGACTTATTTGTTATTCTACTTTCACCAAAACTATCTATATATTCAAAACCATTTTGAGAAGGGATGGTTAAATAACTTGCTGACCCTAAAATATCATCAGGTTTGTTAATGCCTTTTAGCCTAATTGGGATTTCTTTATTAGAATCTAGCATGGTTCCAACAATTACACCGTTATTGGCAGCATATAATTCATTAACTAAATTTTTTGGATTTATGCCTGACAAAGAAATATTTGAATTGCTGAGCTCAAGCTCAATATTAGTATTTATGTTTGAGGTTTCTGATTTTGTAAGACTTATATCAGGAGCATTATTAATGATGAGTTCCAATTTTTCTCCAAGCTGTTTCAGAACATAGGGATCATCGCCAAATATTACATAACTAACATCTGAAAAAACTGGAGGGCCTGCAATAAAGCTATCTACTATTACAATAATATCTGGATTTTTATCTACAATGAGTTTTGAAAGCTCAGGCAAATTATCAATCATTTGATAATAATCTTTTGCAAAAAATACAGACTGAGCTACATTATTTGAGCCTTGCTTTTCCTTACCACCAACAATGTTCATTAAAACTCTTGGCATTCGTCTCCCTACAAACCAATAATCTTTTTCAACTTCAACAAGGCCAGACTCAAGAACCTGATTTCTTATAATCTTTGCTCTCTCAAGGGTCTTTTCAGCAGACGCATTGGATGGCAACTCAATATTAATCCTAAACATATCTCTGTCTTGTGCGGGAAAAAAATCCTTTGGTAAAGTTGTAAATAGTAAAAATCCAAGGACAGGTAAAGAAATAGAAATTAATAATGCTCTTCTTGGAACTGCGAAAGACCAAGTTAAAAAACTTCTATATTGATCAAGAATCTTTTTGTTGTGATAGCCCTCACTATGAATATCAACATTTTTAAAATATGGAATTTTTTCCATATAACTCATTAAAACTGGTACTAATAAAATTGCTAAGGCTAGAGATGAAGTAATGGACATAATAACTGTCAAAGCTAAGCCACTAACAAACTCAATACTAGGGCCCTCTCCAGTAACAATTGGTAAAAATGCAAATACTGTTGTTCCGGTTGCAGCTGTGAGAGGTATTAAGAGGTGTTTTACTGATTCACTAATTGAATCCTTTATAGAAAGACCAATGTTTCTTCTGTGCTTATAATCTTCAACAACTATAATTCCATTGTCAATCAATAGACCAAGAGCAATTATTATCCCAGTTATTGATGTCTGATGAAGAGGCAAGCCAATAGCCCTACATCCAATCATCACCAAACATACTGAAAAAGGGAGTATTAAAGTAACAATAATTGCAGGCCTTAAACCCAAAAAAAATAGACTAATACTTAGAACAAAAAATATAGCAAGAGAAAAACTTTTTATTAACTCATTAAATTTCTGTGTTGTATATGATGATTCATTATATATTTCTTCAATAGTGATTTCTTCTGGTAAAGAGGATCGCATTTCATCTACAACTAATCTTGCTCGATCAACATAATCATGAACCCTTTGTGACATAGATCCTAGTGCTGCGACTGAGACAACAACTCTTCCGTTATATAAGAAAATATCTTCAACAGGTGATAATGGTTTTTTTGAAATGTTTGCAATATCTTGAAGTTGAATAATTTCAGAGTTGTTGACAACTTTAATAGGAATTTCAGAAATTTTTTGAATACTTTGAGTGTTATCTTTTAGTCTAATCAAAAACTCAGAATTTTGGTTTGAAGAGACACCTGCTGCTCTCTTATTGTCAAAAGACTCCAGAGCATTTGAAATCTGGCTATATGTTAAACCCAGCGAAGAAATTTTATTAGAATCTACTTCAACTACAATTTCTTCATCTGTTTCTCCATAAATTGCAGTTGCATGAGTGGCGCCAATTGAACTAAGTTTCCTTTTTAGCTGATTGCCTAACCTTGACATCATTACAATTGGTGCCTCGCCCGAACCATTCCAAGATATAGCATATTGAACGGTTATTGGTGGTCCGCTACTTCTGTCGAGAATAACTTCAACCCCTTCTGGAGATATAAACTGAGCTAATTTATCTTGGACCATTGACCATGTTTGTTCGATTAAATCTGGATGGATACTATGTTCTAACTCAACAGTAATGCTTGCATATCCTTGAGAAATAATTGAATCTAATTCCTTAATCTCTTCTACTTCTCTAAGCTTAATTTCAAGTTCATTTACTATTTGAGTTTCAATTCTTTCTGGTGATGCGCCTGGATAAAAAACTCTTACTCCTGACCAACGCTGTGCAAGCTCAGGATTCTCTTGAATGGGAATTGAAATTGCTGAAGAAATTCCGGCTAATAGAATAAAAGAAAGGGTAAGAAATAATATTCTTGGTTTCTCAATAAGAAGATTTATAAAACTCATTGTATATTTAAAGACTTACCTTCAATAATTTTTTGAGCCCCACCCAATACCACAAGATCGCCATCGTTTAATGTTCCATTAACAAATGCATATTCACCTTCAAAATATAAAATTTCTACAAGATCTCTAACAACAACTTTTTTATCATTAACTGTATAAACTGCCCATATGCCCTGTTCGGATTGAGATAAAGATTTGATGGGCACCCATGTGCCTCTTCCTTTTATATTTAAACTTAACTTTAATTCTGCAATTGAACCAGGATCAAAAAATGTATCAAAATTAAAAATTGCCAGCCTATTATCTGAACCTCCTGGTGTCATGGGAGCAAGTCTTGCAAGAACACCTTTAGATTTTTTGTTGCCAATTTTGAAATCATAAAAATTGCCAATATTTAATTTTTCAATAAATTTTAAAGGGATAGATATATGGGCCTTCACATTTTTAGATCCTAAAATTTCTACAATTGGAATTCCGCCGTTTATAACGGAACCCGTATCAAGATATCTGTTTTGAATAACTCCATCAAAGGGTGCTATTAGTTTAGTTTGCTCAAGTTTTACCTTAAAAAACTCATATTGTGATTTAGCTATAAGCTCTTCGGAATTAGCATTATCTAGATCTTGAATAGATATATGCCCTTCTGATCTAAGATCTGTGTATCTATTTAATACTTGTTTAGCTAAATCATATTTGGCTTTAGCCTGTTTAAATTGAGCTGTTGCTTCGCGGTTATCTAATTCTGCGAGTATTTGTCCCTTTTTTACAGCATCTCCAATATCAACATTTATAACATTAATTTTTCCTGGTATTTCAAATGCTAGATTGGATTGCTGAGTAGGTAATAATTTTCCAGGAAACTCTCTTGTAATCTTATAAGAGTCCATCATTTTAACTTCAAGTATTTCAAGCGAGAGCAATTCGGAACTTAAAATTATTGATATCAAAAATAAATTTAGTCTATTAATAATATATTTGATCATTTGACTTTATTAACTAAAAAATTTAATGTTAGCAGTGTAAACATGATAGCTAATATGTTAGCAGTGTCAACATTTAAATAAAATGAAATCATATCATCACGGAAACCTTAAACAAGAATTAATAAATTGTGCTTGTAGGTTATGTGAACGAGATGGGTATACGAAATTAAGTATTCGCTCGCTAGCTAAGGAAAGCGGAGTATCACAAACTGCACCCTATCGTCACTTTGAAACAAAAGAAACATTATATGCATCAGTTGCAACAGAAGGCTTTAAAAAACTTTCAAAAGCTTGCCATATTGATGCAGATAAAAAAATTACGAAAAAGCATCTTGTTGAAATAGGATATAACTATATTGAGTTTGGTCTTAAAAATGCTAATACCTATGATCTTATGTTTGGCACTGCCGTTGGTAACTTTGCTGAATATCCTGAATTACTAGAATCAGCAAACTCGACTTATGAAAATATGAGATTAAGTTTTTCTAAATTGGCCAGTGACAGTGATGAAGTTATAGCTTTTAAATGTATTACTTTATGGTCAATGGTTCACGGGCTGGTTGGTATATTAAGAAAGGTTCAAGTAGTTGGAGATGACTTTGATGAGGGTGTTGGACCTATATCAACTGCAAGTGTTATAGCAACTAACTTAGAAGATCATTTGGATAAAGTATTAACAGGCCTCATTCAGAGCTAATTATTTCAATATTTATCTTTTCTGAAAAAATAGGATTTTTATGAGGGATGTGAGCATAGTCTCCGACTAAAAGTTGAAGAGTATGTTTACCAGGTTTTAAATTAATGGTTGTTTCTGTCTGACCCTTTCCAAAATGAATATAATTCTCTGTACTTGGTATGGGCCTTGATAAGTTTGGTAATTCAGCATTAATAACAAGATGATGATGTCCAGAATTGCAACCAATAACACCAGCTGGCAATATATCAAAATTCTTAATTCCAAAAACTATCTTTACTTCAGAACTTTTCGAAATGTAGTTATCTTGTGGGCTTATAAAATAGACACTAGCATTAGGCTCTGGTAAGCATTCTTCAGCCTGCATGAAAAATATAAAAGATAAAAAACCTGTAATAACAATCTTATTCATAAGATCCATCAACATAAGTAAGAGTATTAATTGCATCTAAATTCTTAGATTCAACTACTTTTCCAATAACAATTGTATGAGTGTGATATTCAATTAACTGATCAACTTCACAGAAGATATTTGCTTGGGCGTCCTTTAAAAATGGAATGTCTGAAAGATCCCATTGATCGGATATAAATCTATTTTTTTCTTCTTCATAATTACTGCAGATATTTGAAAGTTCTTCATGAGTTTTGGTGAGAAGATTAATGCAATACTTAGTTCCGAGTTTTATTGAATCATGAATACCAGCAGTTTTATTTATGCAAACCAATATGCTTGGAGGATCTATTGAAACTGATGTAACAGATGAAACAGTAATCGCATGATATTCATTATTTTCACTTACATTCGACAAAATGCTTACAGAGTAAACATAACTTCTCATTGCTTTTCTAAAATTATCTTGAAGAGACATGTTTGAATTATACTTAGTTTAAATAAAAAAATATCTTGTTATTTATAATTTTATCTAATAAAAAATGAAGAATAGTTTAAGAATATCTGGAGGAAATCTTAGGGGCAAAAAAATACCATTTGAATTTAAAGATTCTCTTAGACCTACTTCAAGCAAGCTTAAAGAAATTTTGTTTAATTGGGTTCAGTTCGAAATTCATGAATGCATTTGCTTAGATTTATTTGCAGGCACTGGCTCACTTGGTATAGAGGCTCTTTCAAGAGGTTCTCCTAAAGTAATTTTTGTTGAACTTAATAAGAAAAATTATTCCTCATTATTAACAAACTTAAAGTGTTTAGGCATAAGAGATAAGTGTAAAATTTTTTTCAAAGATGCATTTTCTTGGCTTAAAAATTATGATCTTTCGGAAGTTGATATCATTTTTTTAGATCCTCCCTTTAACAAGGATTTCGAAACCAAGATTCTTAATCAATTGTTTAAAAAGAAAGATTTAAAGCCATTCTGCAAAATCTATCTTGAATATAGCAAGTATAATGAGATTGAAATACCAAAAGGATTTATTGTTCTTAAAGAAAAGGAAGTTGGAGATGTTAAAGCACTACTCTTAGTAAAAGATGAAAATTAGAATAGCGACTAGAAAATCAGAATTAGCATTATTTCAAGCAAACTTGGTTGCTGAAAAACTAATTGAACAAAATAGCGGTCTAAAGGTTGAACTAGTTCCAATTTCTTCAGATGGAGATGAAACAGACGCACCACTTCATCAAATTGGTGGTAAAGGTCTTTTTATAAATAGACTTGAATCTGCCCTTCTAAAAGATAAAGCTGATATAGCAGTTCATAGTTTAAAAGATGTTCCAGCAAAGCTTGATAAAAGCTTTTGTATTGCAGCTGTTCTAGAAAGGGCTTCCGCTGGCGACATGCTCCTTACTAATAATGGTTGTTCAATCAAAGATCTGGCTATAAATTCTACAATAGCAACTTCCAGTCCCAGAAGGTATGCTCAAATTAAAAATTTATTTCCTGAAATTAAAATTGTTCCTATTAGAGGAAATATAGCAACGAGAATTAGCAAGCTGTATCATGAAAATATTGGTGGTTTAGTGGTTGCCAAGGCTGCACTAGAAAGACTAAACATAAGTAATGATAATTGCTATGAATTTTCTTTTGGAGAAATGTTACCTGCAGCCTCACAAGGTTATATAGGTGTGGAATGTTTAACATCAAATGAGAAAATTTTAGATATTTTAAAAATAATCAATTCACCAAAAGATCTAATTCTTGCTGAAGCAGAAAGAGATTTTGTTCGAAAATTAAATGGCTCATGCTTATCACCAATTGCAATATATTGCAGACAGAATTCAGATAAAGTGTTAATTTCTGCAAGAGTATTATCTCAAAATGGAGACAAGCAAATATATAAAGAGATTAGCAGCTCATTTGAATCCATACAAAAAGATATTGATGATTTGTCTCAAAAATTCATATCTTTAGGTGCTAATAAATTAATTCTTACCTAATGATAATTAATACTAGGCCAAAAGCAGTATCAAAAAAAATTATTGAACTGTTTGTGCATCAAAAAGTTGAATGTAGGCACGTTCATATGTCTAAAATTGAATTTTTATCTGGTACAAAAAAACAACAGATACATCAAGAGGTAGTAAAAAATATTCATACATTTTCTAATATAATTTTTACTAGCCAAGCCTCAGCAAAATTCGGTTCTGAGTTGTTTAATAAAAATTCCAAGATGCTCAATTCAAAACAAAATTTTTTTTCTGTAGGAGATGCTACTAAAAAAATATTGATTGATAATGGATTTAAATCGATAACACCAATCAATAAATCATCTCAAGGCATTATTGATCTAATTAAAGAAAAATTTCCAGGGAAAAATTTAATTTTTTGTGGAGAGAATTCAAATATGAATTTGCAAAATGCTTTTAAAGAAAATATGAACGAAGTAGTATGTTATAAATTAATATTTGATATAAATCAGCTTAGGGATGTGCCAAAAAGCTCTGCGGTAATACTCATATATAATTTTTTAACATTTGAATTTATTTATAAAAACCTTGTAGGGAATTTAATTGAAAATAAATCATTTGTACTTGCATCTGAAAGGATTAAATCAGAAGTTTCAAAAATAGTTGAAGATACAGAAATTCTCAATAAGATTTATGTTTCAAAGTCTTATATGGATGAGGATATGTTAGAAAAAGCTAAAGAAATTATTTAGATTTTTTCCCATTTCCAGCTTTCATCGAAGTAAAAAACTCGTCGTTTGTTTTATGTGACTTAAGCCTGTCAATTAAGAACTGTATTGATTGTGCATCTTCCATTTCATCAAGGATTTTTCTAAGAACCCACATTCTTTGGAGTTCGTCCTCTGAAGTTAACAAGTCCTCTCTTCGTGTGCCCGATCTTCTAATATTAATTGCTGGAAAGATACGTTTTTCTGCAATTTTTCTTTCCAAATGGATCTCCATATTACCTGTACCTTTAAATTCTTCGTAAATAACTTCATCCATTTTAGATCCAGTTTCAACTAAAGCAGTTGCTAAAATAGTTAGGCTGCCTGCCTCTTCTAGATTTCTTGCTGCTCCAAAGAATCTTTTTGGTCTTTCTAGAGCATTTGAATCAACACCCCCACTTAGTATTTTTCCAGATGCTGGTTGAACTGAGTTATATGCTCTTCCAAGTCTAGTAATTGAGTCCAACAAAATAACAACATCTTTTTTATGTTCAACTAACCTTTTAGCTTTCTCAATAACCATGTTTGCTACTTGAACATGTCTGCTTGGGTGCTCGTCAAATGTACTTGCAACAACCTCTCCTTTAACAGTTCTTGACATCTCTGTAACCTCTTCTGGTCTCTCATCGATAAGCAATACTATTAATTCAACTTCTGGATTATTACTTTTAATAGAATGAGCTATGCTCTGAAGCATTAGTGTCTTACCAGCTTTAGGTGGAGAAACGATTAATCCACGCTGACCTTTACCGATTGGTGCTATCAGGTCAATAATTCGTGATGAAAGATCTTCATTAGAGCCGCTTCCCTGTTCAAGAATTAATCTTTCATTGGGGAAAAGAGGTGTTAAATTTTCAAATAAAATCTTATTTTTTGTATTTTTAGGCTCTTCACCATTGATAGTGTCTACCTGAATTAAAGCAAAGTATCTCTCTTTATCTTTTGGTGTTCTAATTTTACCAGCAATAGAATCCCCTTTTCTAAGACCAAATTTTCTTATCTGACTTGGAGAAACATATATATCATCTTCACCTGCACAATATGAACCCTCTGGAGAACGAAGAAAACCAAACCCATCGTTAAGTATTTCTAAAACTCCACCGCCATAAATATCAATACCTTCAGAAGCTTTATGTTTGAAAATTCTAAAAATTATTTCTTGTTTTTTGAGTCTGCCAACATCTTCAAGACCAAGCTCGGATGCTATGTCAACCAATTCGTTAATTGGTTTAACTTTTATTTCAGTGAGATTCATATAAATTTTTCCGTTTTTATATTTATTTAAAAGAGGATTTAATAAGGTGATGATCTAAGATCGTGATGCTAAAATGATAATTGTTTTTAACTAAAGATGCAAAATTAATCTTTAATTAAACAACAGTGCTTATAAACTCCTCTAATTGTTGTTTGCTTAAAGCTCCTATTTCTACTCCTGCGGGCTCTCCGTCTTTAAATATTATTAATGATGGGATTGATCTAATTCCATATTTTGCTGCTAACTCCCTATTTAAGTCAACATCCATTTTACAAACTTTGATTTTATCTTTATTTTCTTCTGCTATTTCTTCTACGGTTGGAGATAGTTGTTTACATGGCCCACACCATTCAGCCCAAAAGTCTACAAGCACCGGCACATCAGAATTTAATACATCATTATTAAAATTTTCTTCATCATGTAATTCTATAACGCTACTCATTTTGATGTTATCTCCTTGGAAATTTCTTTAGCTGCATACGATAGAATTGCGTCTGCACCAGCTCTTTTAAAGCTTACAAGAGATTCTAACATAACATTCTCGTCTAGCCACCCTTTATTAATAGCAAGTTTTAACATGCTATATTCTCCACTAACTTGATATGCAAAAGTAGGAACTTTAAAAGTATCTTTAACCAATGAAATTATATCAAGATAAGGCATTCCAGGTTTAATCATCACAATATCTGCACCCTCACTTATATCCATTGCAACTTCATGAATAGCTTCATTCTTATTATAAAATGACATTTGATAGGAAGACTTAGATGCTCCTGCAAGATTGCCAGCTGAATTTACAGCATCTCTAAAGGGACCATAAAATTTTGAGTTATATTTAGCAGCATAAGACAAAAGAATTGTATTTTTATAATTAGCTTCTTCTAATGCTTTTCTTATAATTCCAATTCTGCCGTCCATCATATCTGAAGGTGCAATAATATCAGCACCCGATTCAGCCAATAAAAGTGATTGAGATTTTAATGCATCAAGTGTTAAATCATTATCGACGTAATTATCTTTAATAATTCCATCATGCCCATGATTTGTATAAGGATCTAATGCTACATCTGCAATAATAATAATTTCTGGAAACCTTTTTTTGATTGATTGAATTGATTCGCAAATTAGATTTGATTTATTCAGTGCCTCTTTACCAAGATCATCTTTCTTACTTTCGTCAATTACGGGAAATAAGGCAATAGAGTTAATACCGCTATTTAATAAATCCTCAACTTCATTTAGAACTCTATCTGCACTGAATCTTGATATGTTAGGCATAGAGTCAATCGGCTCTATGCCTACAAGATTTTCTTTAATAAATAATGGCTGAATTAAATCATTAGAGGACAAGCTTGTTTCAGAAACTAACTTAATTAAATTATCACTTGCCCTAAGACGTCTAAGTCTAGAATCTGGAAAATTTCTTTTTACATTCATAGTTTTTAATCTGTAATAGCCCCAAGGCTTGCAGATTTTACACTTTTAGCAAATTTTGACAAAACTCCTTTTTGAGGAGGAGTTTTTGGATTTGTCCAATTTCCTAATCTTTTTTCAATTTCTTCTGATGACACTTTTAGTGTTAGTTCATCTTTCTCAGCATCAATTAGAATAGTGTCTCCATCTTCAACAATAGCAATTACGCCACCATCTGCAGCTTCAGGAGTAATATGCCCGACCACAAAACCGTGTGTACCACCTGAAAACCTTCCATCTGTTATAAATCCTACTTTATCTCCTAAGCCTTGGCCCATAATTGCAGATGTTGGTTTCAACATTTCACGCATTCCAGGACCTCCCTTTGGTCCTTCATATCTAATAACTACCACATCACCAGCTTCAATAGATTTATTTAATATAGCTTCTACACCTTCTTCTTCAGAATTGAAAACTCTGGCTTTTCCATTAAAAGAAGTTCCCTCTTTTCCTGTTATTTTTGCCACAGCACCCTCTGATGCAAGATTACCATAAAGTATTCTAAGATGACTTGTTGACTTAATTGGGTTTTCAAAGCTTCTTATAATATTTTGATTATCTTCGTAAGGTGTAACATTAGACAAATTTTCAGCAAGTGTATTCCCTGTGACCGTTAAACATTCTCCATGAAGCAAACCCTTATCAAGTAATGTTTTCATCAAGGGTTGTATGCCTCCGTTAGCGTTTAACTCTGACATATAATGAGAGCCGAAAGGTTTTAAATCTGCCATAACGGGTGTCTTTTTACCAATTCTTGTAAAGTCATCTAAATCTAGTTTAACTCCGATAGCATGAGCCATTGCTAACATATGCAGAACTGCATTTGTGGAACCCCCAAGTGATATAACTAGAGTAATTGCATTTTCAAATGCTTCCTTAGTCATTATGTCAGAAGGTTTTATATCCTTATCTAGAAGGTTCATAATTGCCTGACCTGAATCAATACAATCTTTTTGCTTATCTTCAGAAGTTGCATCTTGACTGCTGCTACCAGGCAAACTCATCCCTAGGGCTTCAATTGCAGATGCCATTGTATTTGCAGTATACATACCGCCACATGAACCAGGACCTTTAACTGAAATTTTCTCAACGTGGATTAACTCAGATTCTTCCAATTCACCTTTTGAAAATTCTCCAGTCTTCTCGCAGACAGTAACATAGTCAGTATTTTCAGAACTCGGTTTTATTGAACCTCCATATATAAATATAGAGGGTCTATTAAGCCTTGCCAAACCAATGATACAGCCAGGCATATTTTTATCACATCCACCTATAGCAATGACACCGTCATAGCCTAAACATCCAACAACAGTTTCAATTGAATCAGCTATAACTTCTCTTGAAACTAGAGAATATTTCATTCCTTGAGTTCCCATAGATATTCCATCTGAGACGGTAATTGTATTGAATAGCACTCCCTTACCACCAGAGTTATCAATAGAATGCTCAACTACATCAGCTAATTGATTTATATGCATGTTGCACGGAGTGACCTTTGCACCAGTTGACGCTATGCCCACAAATGGTTTTTTAAAATCCTCAGACGTAAACCCAACACCTCTAAGCATAGATCTTGAGGCAGCTTGATTTGGACCATCTACAAGATTTTTTGAAAATTTTCTATTTGTCATAATTGTTATTCAGATGCATACCTTAAAGCAGCTGTTAATAGTTTTTTAGTATATTCTTCTTTTGGTTTATGAAAAACTTCCTCTGAAATTCCAGACTCAACAATCTCACCATTTTTCATTACGAAAATATAATCCGACATTGATCTTATAACCTTTAAATCATGACTTATAAAAAGATAGGTCAAGCCATATTCATCTTGAATACTCTTAAGAAGATTAATTACTTGTATCTGTATTGATCTATCTAATGCAGAAGTAGGCTCATCTAAAATCATAAATGAAGGATTCATTATCAATGACCTTGCAATAGCAATTCTTTGTCTTTGTCCTCCTGAAAACTCATGCGGATATTTATTTTTTGCATTAATTTCAATTCCTACATCTGAGAGAACCTTATCTATTTTAAATTCTTTTTCTTTTTTTAACAGTTTAAAATGCACTCCTAGTCCTTCTCCTACAATCTCTCCAATTGTCATTCTTGGTGAAAGTGAACCATAAGGATCTTGAAAGACTATTTGAATGTCTTTTTTTAACTCTTTATTATTTTTATGAGAATTGGAATCAATGTTCTTGGTTTTAAAGAATACATTTCCTTCATAATCAACCAATCGAGCTATTGCTTTACCAAGAGTTGACTTTCCAGATCCCGACTCACCCACCAATCCAATTGTAGTATTTTCAAATATTTTGAATGAAACATCTTTTACAGCATGGAAGGTATTTTTTTTAAAAATGTTTACAGACGGGATGTTATAGAAAACATTTAAATTATCTACTTCAATTATCGGATTATTATTTAATGTCCTTGTTTCTTTGGGTTTTGGTTCAGCGTCTAAAAGTCTTTTTGTGTAATCATGGCTTGGATTATTGAAAACATCTGACGTTACCCCTTGTTCAACAATAACCCCATCTTTCATTACACATACGTTATCTGAAAACTGCTGAACTAAGCCAAGATCATGAGTTATGAATAAAATTGACATGCCTAGTTCATTTTTTAATTTAGACATCAAATCTAAAATTTGAGCCTGAATAGTTACGTCTAATGCAGTGGTAGGCTCGTCTGCTATTAGTAATTGAGGTTTATTGACCAGTGCCATTGCAATCATAACCCTTTGTCTCTGACCTCCAGATAATTCATGAGGATATGCATAAAATCTTCTTTCAACATCATCAATTTCTACAAGTTCAAGTAGCTTTTTAGCTTCATCAATGGCTTCTTTTTTAGAGGTATTAGTGTGAAGTATTATTGACTCTGTTATTTGATTACCAACTCTATGGTATGGGTTTAATGATGTCATTGGCTCCTGGAAAACCATTGAGACAATGTTACCTCTTATGTTTAGTAATTTATCATTAGGAGCATCAATTATTTCATCACCTTTAAATTTTATTGATGAGATCTGTGAATATGATGCCTGTGGTCTCGGTAGTAATTGAAGAATAGACATAGCTGTAACAGATTTTCCTGACCCTGACTCGCCAACAAGTGCCATAGTCTTATTATTTTCTATATTAAAACTTATATCATCTACTGCTTTAAAACTTCCATCCCTTGTAGCAAAATTTATACTTAAGTTGCTAATTTCTAATATATTACTCATAGTATTTTTTTATATTCACTTAAAAAATCATCCACAGCTATTTGAGCAGCTTTTATTCGTGTTGCAGATGCAAAGCCATGGAACATATTAGGATAATGCAATTGTTTTACTTTATCTCCTTTTTCATGCAACAAATATGCATACTTTTCTCCATCATCACACAATGGATCAAATCCAGCAGTAATAATTATGGTATTGGGCATTGCCAAATCAGTATCTAACTTCAGTAAATTAAACGCTTGGTCTTTTATATTCTCTTCACTTTTTCCTAATTTTTCCCAGAACCAAATCATCGTTTTCTTTGTAAGCAAATAACCTTCTGCCAAGTCATCATATGATTCAGATTTACAGCTAGGATCACACATAGGATAAATCAAGAACTGACTGTCAGGAAGTCTGTCGCAGTTATCAGCTATAAGTTTATGAACCAGTGAAGCTGCTAAGTGAGCGCCTGCACTATCCCCACATACAGAAATTTTACCCGACGTATATCCATTTTTCTCTAACCATTCATAAGCGAATAATGCATCATCTAGTGAATCTGGGTATTTATTCTCTGGAGAAAGTCTGTATTCCAAAGAAAAAAATCTCGCCTTTAATTTTTCAGCCATATAAGAAACTGTATCGTCGTGCGTTTCAACAGAATTTAATACATAGCCGCCACCATGAAAAAATAAAACAACCTTATCAGTATTTATAGAATAGGGATTATATTCACGAAGTAAAACATTTTTATCAATACCTAAAAAGTGATCGAACTTCATGACAGGATTTTTGGGATTCAGTGATAGCTTGTTCTTGATTCTATTTTCTGCAATTAACTTTCTAATATCAGAAATTTCATTATCTGGAACAGTCGTAAGATCTATTGATGGCTGAAGACTAATTAAAGCTTGAGACTGTTGGTCAAAAATATGACCTCTATATGGAGGTCTCTTTTTTATAAAGATATTAAAAAACCATAATGGTATTAGAAAAAAATTTTTTAACAATATAGTTCTCATGATTATTTAAATAATTTTGTGCTTTATTTTGCTTACTTAGAAGTTTATTCTTTAAACTCAATGATGAGATTAATTATAATTATACTCCTATCTTTAAATTTATACTCAAATTCAAGCACACTAGACTTTTTAAATAAAGAAAGTGGCGTTTTGCCACCAATAAAAGCGTTTAATATAGAAACAGTCATAAGTGATGAGGCTGTATTAATTTCATGGGACATTAAAGAGGGGTACTACTTATACTTTGAAAGTATAAAAATTGAAAATACTAACGAGACATTTAAGTTTGAAATTTTAAAATCTGAAGAATATATGCATAAAGATGAATTCTTTGGTGAAAGTAGAATATTCAGGAATAAAGTATTAATTAAATTAAATAATACGACAGGGTTGGATTTAAATAATATATTGATAAAATACCAAGGCTGTGCTGATATAGGTATCTGCTACCCAATACAAATACATAAACTTCTTTAAAAAACTTTATAAATTCGTTTAATTTCTGTTAAAATCTTAAAATGAACATTTTATTAATAAATGGGCCTAATTTAAATCTATTAGGTATGAGAGAAAAAGGCATATATGGTGAGGCAACATTGTCCGAGCTAGAAGAAAACCTTGTAATTCTTGCTGAAAAGCAAGGCTGCAAATTATATTGCAAGCAGACCAATGCTGAACATGAAATAATTAATGCTATTCATGATGCAAAATTAAAGGACAATATAAATTCAATTATTATAAATCCTGGAGCCTATACGCACACTAGTATTGCAATTAGAGATGCTCTTTCTAGTGTAGAAATTCCATTCTATGAGGTACACATTTCTGACATTGATAATAGAGAAGATTTTAGAAAATTTTCATACCTTTCTGATATAGCAACAAATGTTATCAAAGGACAGGGTTTTAAAGGTTATGAACTAGCACTTAATGAAGCTATTAATAATAACTTGGAGAGTTAGATGGATATTAGAAAAATTAAAAAATTAATAGAAATGTTGCAGGACTCTGATCTCAAAGAAATAGAAGTTAGCCAAGGAGATGAGTCGGTTCGTATTTCAAGAGATAATAAATCTCAAACACACGTCGAGCCGGTAATACAAAAACAGGTTGTTCATGAAACAAATGTTGCTTCAGAAAAAGAGGTTCAACAAGAAGATATTGAAGGCAATCAAATAACATCGCCAATTGTTGGCACATTTTATAGAAAACCAAGTCCAGATAAGGATCCGTTTATTAAAGTTGGTGATGTTGTTCAAGAAGGTGATGTACTTTGTATCATTGAAGCTATGAAAATGATGAATGAGATAAAATCTGATTTTAGCGGTAAGGTAGTTTCAATTAACGTAGAAGATGGGCAGCCAGTCGAATACGGACAACATATTATAACGATTAACTAAATTATCATGCCTTTTAAAGTTCTCATCGCAAACAGAGGGGAAATAGCACTTAGGGCTATAAGAGCCTGCAAAGAGTTAAATATTTCAACTGTTTCAGTTTATTCAGAGGGTGATAAAGACCTCAAACATTTGAAGTTTTCAGATGAAACAGTTTGCATAGGTCCAGCCTCTCCACTTGAAAGCTATTTGAACACACCAGCAATTCTTTCTGCTGCTGAGTTAACTCAAGTGGATGGAATATACCCTGGCTATGGTTTCCTTGCTGAGGATTCTAATTTTGCAGAGATGTGTGAAAAAAGTGGTTTTAAATTTATTGGGCCTAACTCAGAAACTATTAAAAATATGGGAGATAAGATAACTGCAAAAACATTAGCTGAAGAATCAGGTATTCAAATCGTTCCAGGTTATAAAGAAGATATTCCAGAAGATCCGGAAGAATTTAAAAAAATTGTAAAAAACATAGGTTATCCAATCATGATTAAGGCTACTGCTGGTGGCGGTGGTCGAGGAATGAGAGTTGTCGAAAGTGAAGATGATCTTATTTCAAGTGCAGAAATAACAATGCAAGAAGCAAAAAATGCTTTTGGTAATGAGAAAATCTACTTAGAGAAATTTATTCCTAATCCCAGACATATTGAAATTCAGGTAGTTGGCGATGGTAAGGGTCATGCTATCCATCTGGGAACTAGAGATTGCAGCATGCAAAGGCGACATCAGAAAATTATCGAAGAAGCACCTGCAAAAAATATCGACCAAGATGCGCTCGATCAAACATATGAAGCTTCTATAAAACTATGTAAAAAACTTAAATATGAAGGAGCAGGAACAATTGAATTTTTATATGAAAATGCTGAATTCTACTTCATTGAAATGAATACAAGGATTCAGGTTGAACATCCTGTTACAGAAATGATAACTGGATTTGATATTGTTAAGGCTCAGCTAAGAATTGCCCTTGGTATGGAAATAACTTTACAACAAGAATCTATAAATTTTAATGGGCATGCTATGGAGTGTAGAATTAATGCAGAGGATCCAGAAACATTCCAACCTTCTCCTGGAAAAATAACAAAAATGCATATACCTGGTGGTTTTGGTATTAGATATGATTCACATATATATGGAGGTTATACTGTTCCACCTTATTATGACTCTCTTCTAGCAAAAATAATAACTCAAGCCAATTCACGGAATTCTGCTATAAAAAGAATGATTAGTGCATTAGATGAGTTTTTTATTGATGGAATTAAAACCAATCATTCTCTTCATCAAAGAATTCTTCATGACAAAACTTTTGTTGATAATAAGCATACAATTAACTATTTAGAAAATGAATTTTTGAAAGATGGCAACTGAATATAATCCAAAAAAAATTGAAGAATCTGCTCAAAAAAAGTGGATTGAGGATGGAAGATTTGAAGCAAAGCCTGATAATCGTGAAAAGTACTATTGTCTTTCAATGTTTCCATATCCATCAGGCAAACTCCATATGGGTCATGTCAGAAACTATACCATTGGCGATGTAATATCTAGATACAAAAGAATGAATAATTTTAATGTATTTCAACCAATGGGCTGGGATGCATTCGGGCTACCTGCAGAAAATGCAGCAATTGCTAATAAAGTCAGCCCTAAAGAATGGACAAATGACAACATAGAACATATGAAGCAACAGCTCATATCTCTGGGATTAGGATATGACTGGTCTAAAGAACTAAGAACATGCGAACCAAATTATTATAAATGGGAGCAATTAATCTTTAAAAAATTCTTTGAGAAAGGTCTCGTTTATAAAAAAAAATCACTAGTTAATTGGGATCCGGTAGATGAAACTGTGCTGGCAAACGAACAAGTAATAGATGGAAAAGGATGGCGGTCTGGCGCGCAAGTAGAAATTAAAGAAATTGATCAGTGGTTTATAAAAATTACTTATTACGCTGATGAGCTACTCTCATCATTAAGTGAAGTTGATTGGCCAGAAAATGTGAAAACAATGCAGGAAAACTGGATTGGTAAATCTCATGGAGCAGAAATTAAATATCAAATTGAAGGCTCAGAAGAATGCCTAACTGCTTTCTCAACAAGGCCTGATACAATTTTTGGCGTCTCTTTTGTAGCTATTTCTCCAAATCATGAAATTGCATTAAGCCTTTCAAAAAAAGATAAGGAAATTGAATCTTTCTTAATCAAATGCAAAGAAACATCATCTGCTGAAGCAGATATGGCTAAAGCAGAAAAGTTGGGAATTGATACTGGAATTAAAGTTATACACCCTCTTACAAATAAACGAATACCAGTATGGATTGGGAATTTTGTACTTCTTGATTATGGCACAGGAGTTGTTATGGGTGTTCCTGGACATGATCAGAGAGACTTTGAATTTGCTTCTAAATATGATCTTGATATAAAACAAGTTATTTCAATTGGCAAAGATGATAAATTACCTGTTCTCAATAAAGGTATTTTGATTAACTCGGATAAATATGATGACTTGAACTCAGATTCAGCATCAAAAAAAATCATTGAAGAACTAAGTGAAAAAAATCTTGGTGAAGGGCTTATACAGTTTAGATTAAGAGATTGGGGAGTTAGTAGACAAAGATATTGGGGATGTCCAATACCTGTAATATATGAAAACGGTGATGCTAAATTGATTGAGGAAAATGAACTTCCTGTAATTCTTCCAGATTTACCAAAAAATTCTCCACCGATCCCTTTAAATCAAAATGAAAATTTCTTCAAAATATCTAATGAAGTGCAAAGAGAAACTGACACATTTGATACCTTTATGGATTCATCTTGGTACTATGCTAGATTTACTTCTGCTGATAATGATAGTGAAATTTTTGATGAAAACACAAAGTATTGGCTTCCAGTAGACTTATATATTGGCGGCATTGAACATGCCATACTTCACTTACTTTATTCAAGATTTTTTCATAAGGCCCTAAGAGATATGGGTATGGTTGAGGGCAATGAACCATTTAAAAAACTATTAACCCAAGGCATGGTTCTTAAAGATGGCGCAAAGATGTCTAAATCAAAGGGTAATACAGTCGACCCACAGTCTTATATTGATAAATATGGTGCCGATACAGTAAGACTCTACATGATGTTCACTGCACCACCAGAACAAAGTTTAGAATGGTCTGAATCTTCAGTTGAGGGTGCATCCAGATTTATAAAAAAGATATGGAATTTAGTGATTAACAAAAATTACGAAGAAATTAGTACCCCAAATAACTTTTCAAAAGAAGAGCTAGAACTAAGAAGAAAAACACACACAACATTGAAAAAAGTTACCAATGATTTTGAAACAAGATTTTCCTTTAATACTGCAATAGCTTCGATAATGGAGCTTCTTAATGCTATACCTGATGAATTTAAAAACAAAGATGCTTCAGACTCAAAAAAATATTGTTTGAATGAAACAATAATTATTATTCTTAAAACCCTTAATCCTATTGCGCCACATGTTTCAGAGCACTTATGGAATCATTTTTATAAATCTAATGCTCCAGAAGAAATAGAATCTTCATGGCCAAAAGTTGAGGACAGCTTATTAGAAATTTCTGAATTTGAATTAGTAATACAAATTAATGGGAAAGTAAGAGGTAAAACAACTGCAAAAATTGAAGATAGCCAAAATAAAATAGAAGAAATTGCAAAAAAAATTGAAAATGTTGCCATTAATCTTGAGGGAAAAAATATTAAAAAAGTAATTTATATCAAAGGAAAAATCATGAATTTTGTTATCTAGCTAATTAATTTTTCTTAATACTTTAATATTTTTTATTTGCTAGTTAAGATAAATTTTATGAAGCTTCTTTATTCTTTAATTTTATTCATTTCTATATTTCTTGTTTCAGGTTGTAGTTTTAATCAAATAGCATTAGGTCCGGATAATGGTAAGAACTATACAGTTAGCTATGATGATTCCATTCCTGAATCTCTTAAAGAAATAATAGATATGTCTTTTAGACATTCATCTACTAAAGATGAAAATAAAACTCGTATTTTCATAAAAGACTTTAATTCCACTAACTACAATATATATGCAGGATCTTCACTTAGGTCTCTAGAAGGCGAAGTGACTGCAAGCATTAAACTTGAAATTATTAGTAATTCAAAAACAAATAATAAAAACATTAAAGTAATGAAAAGGTATAATTCGAGCGAGCTAAATCCTTATGCTGAACAAGAAGCAATCAGAAGTCTCAAAGAAATTATTGATAATGAAATATTTAATCAAATACTGCTAGAGGTTAATTTCTTTGAAATGTGAATCTCTTTCTCTAGGGAAATATCTAGAAAAATCTCAAAATATTTTTTTTATATATGGCTCTGAAGTTGTCTTAAGAAATAATTCAAAAGATTTAATAAAAAAATATTTATCTCAAAAAGGGTTCAATGAAAGAAGGCTGATTACAAAAGAAAATTTTGATCAAATAGAGCAGATTATTATTGAGAGTTCAGGTGGATCTCTTTTTGGATCAAAATTAATTATCGATATAAGTCATGATCAAGGTCGATTGCCAGATAAATTAGAAAAAATATTTCAAATAGAGAATATTTTCAACAATGAAAATATTACGATTATTATTAACTCTCATAATGAAAAATTAAATACTAAAACAAAGCTTTATAAAGCTATGGAAAAAAATGCACTTATTGTTGAATGTAGAAAATTAAAATCTTTTGAAGAAAAAATATGGCTAAAGGCTCAATTAGAATTTATTCCTGAAAAAGACAAAAAAAATTTAATAAAGAACATGAGCGAATTAAATGCTGGAAACTTGGTTGCTCAACAAAATGAAATAAATATTCTTAAATTAATTTATGAAAACGATATGGATATTTCTAATCTTTTTTACACAGATTCAGCTGAATTTGCTCCATTCGAACTTGAAGATGCTCTTGTAAATTTGAATGTAAAACATGCTTTAAGGATTACTAATTCAATTAAAGATTCTGAAGCACATTATGCTCCTTTGTTAGTATGGATAATTGGTAAAATTGTCACCAGTTCAGCTATTGCAAAACAAAACACAAATCCTAGATTAAGTTTAGAAAAATCCGGTATCTGGAGCAGCAAAATTTCAAGTTATATGAATTTTATTAAATTTCATTCTTTACAAAAACTCATATCAATGCAAAAAAATGTTTATGAACTTGACCTTACTAGCAAAGGCTTATCTCAAAAAAATTTCTGGGATGATGTAGATAGAATGATTGTAAATCTGACTACTAATTAAAATATTAACCAAAGAATTTAGAATCAAAAATTTCCTTACAAGAAATATAACAAGGATCATCAATACTTAAAGAGTGATCAAAGTTAACTATATTTTCTATTGGGGCTATTCCTTTAGTAGAGCTTGTGAGCCAGGCAGATGAAGCCGTCTTCAATTCTAGATAATTAAAATCTCCCTCAAGAACCTTAATACCTTTATTCGATAAGGCATTAATTAAAATTGACCTTGTTATACCTGGCAAAATGTTGTTAGACAAAGATGGTGTGCAAACAGTTTCATTTTTAATAAAAAATAAATTAGAAGCACCAGCCTCAGTCAGAATTCCATCCTTATGCATAATAATTTCATCACAATTATGTAACTTAGCATTATTCATATTCAATACATTGGCTAATAGTGAAGTTGATTTTATATTGCATCTTCCCCATCTTATATCATCACATATCATTACATTTAATTTTTTAGTTTCAAATGAACAGGAAGTAATATAGCCAAAAGTCTCTGTATTAATTTTATCAGAGTAAATGTGCGATCTAACCATATCCTGTCCTCTAGTAACTTGATAATAAATATAACCATTATCAAAAGCAGATGAAGATAAAAGCTGATTTATCTCATCTGTAACCTTGTTTAAATCTACCTTTATGGAGAGAGCATCTACACTTTTTTGTAACCTTTCAATGTGACTTTCAAATGAAATAGATTTCTTATTATAAAAAGGTATAACTTCGTAAACACTATCTGAAAATGTATATGCCCTTGAGAAGGGAGAAACTTTTATATTTTCTATGTAATCAAAATTACCATTAAATACGGCTTTAATCTGATCCATTGTCAGTCATACCAAATAAGCTCAGTATCCACAAAACAAATTTAGACCACAATCTACCAAAAAATCCTTTAGCTTTTATATTCTGTAAAGCTAATAGGTCTGTAGAAAATACTATTTCATCATTATTTACAATTTCTAATATTCCTATTTTTTGGCCAATCTCAATTGGAGCCTGAATGTTATTGCTGTAATTATAATTAACAACTAGATCTTTAAAACTAGTTCTTGGAAGTGTTATGGATATATCTTCTAAAACACCAAGACCAAGAGATTTTTCAACCCCACCCCATATATTTATTTGTTTATATTCTTGATTTGCATTAAGAATTTTTTGTGTTGCAAAAAACCTAAAGCCATATTCTAATAATCTTTGACTTGCCATAAATCTATTATTATCTGAGTCACTGCCAGCAACAACAGTAATTAATCGCATATCCCCTCTTTTAGCAGAACCAACCAAACAATAACCTGCAGTTTTGGTATGACCTGTTTTGACTCCATCAGACGAGTCATCTCTCCACAAAAGTTTATTTCTATTCAATTGCTTAATTTCATTAAAAGTAAATTGCCTCTCTTTATAAAAAGAATAGATTTCTGGAAACTCAGTTATTAAATTAGAGGTCAAGATTGCAAGATCTTTAGCTGATGAAAAATGATTCACGGCAGGAAGCCCAGTAGAATTTTGAAAATTGGTGTTATTCATATTTAGTGAGCCTGCATAAGCGTTCATAAGGTCAACAAAACCCCTCTCTGTACCACCCACATACTCAGCAATTGCAACTGAAGCATCATTACCTGACTGAATTATTATTCCTTTAAGCAAATCAGATACACTAACTCTTTTACCAGCTTCGATGAACATCCTTGAACCTTCCATGCGCCATGCCTTTTCACTAATTAAAACCTCATCATCAAGTGCAATTAATTCATTAGATATTTGATCAGCTGCTACATATGCTGTCATTATCTTTGTCATACTTGCAGGCTCTATTTCTGAAGTTGAATTAAACTCTGCAATTACTGTATTTGTGTTTGGTTCAATTAAAATATAGCTTTTTAAATCTAGTTCTGGGGCATCAGGCACAAAACTTTGTCCAAAAGCGAATACTGATGTTAATAGAGGTATTATTAATATTTTTTTCATTTTGTTAACTCTTCTGATAAATAATAAATTGCCATTGCATAAAAATGACTAATATTATATTTGGTTATTGCAACAAAGTTGTCATCTCCAATGAAATATATTTCTTTTCCATCTTCATTAAAACTTAGAGGTATAAACTTCGAAAGTGCTTTATTAGGTTTAAAAACTTTTCTTACATTATTAGGATAAGCATCATAAATAATTTCACCCTCTTTTTTCCACCCATGAATATATAGATAATTAGCTACACTTCCTATAGCATCATCAACTGAGTTAAATAAATCTGCATACCCGTCCCCATCATAGTCAATTGCATATGCTCTGTAACTTGAAGAAATAAATTGCCCATACCCCATAGCTCCGGCGTATGAGCCCTTTATCTGATTAATATTCAATTGGTTTTCTCTCGTTAACAAAAAGAAATCAACAAGCTCTTTTCTGAAGAATTTAGCTCTTCTAGGATAGTCAAAACCAAGTGTTAGCAAACTATCAATGACTCTATAATTCCCTTGAATCTTTCCATATCTTGTTTCTACACCAAGAATTGATGTGATTACTTCCTTTGGTACTCCAAATTCTCTTTCTGCTCTCTCAAGAGTTTTAAGGTTTTGTTTAATAAATAATTTTCCATTAGCAATTCTTTTTTCTTCTATAAATAAATTTTTATATCTATCCCAAGTCCAAGTAAATTCAGCCGGCTTTGAAATAGAGTCAATTATTTTTTGTTGTTTCATAGCACTAGATAAAACGTCTTCTACGAAAGATTTCTCAAATCCATGCTCTATTACAAGCTCATCAATTAAAGCCTTTGATTTAGGATGTTCTAAGTAATTGCCCTGCAAAGAGGAAGTAATTATTAATGTTATTAATATAATTTTTTTCATTTTTGCATTAATTTTTTGTGTGTTGCCATGGATATAATAATTCCAAAAGCCATGTAGAATGATAACAAAGATGAGCCACCTTTGCTGATAAATGGCATAGGCATTCCTACAACAGGCATTATCCCAACAACCATGCCTATATTAATAAATAATGTTGATGCAAAAACTAGACTAAGTCCACCAATAGTTAATCTACAAAATCTATCCCTAGCATTAAATGCAAGATATATGCACCTTAACAAAATAAAAAAGAAAAAAGATAACAATATACAAATACCGATAAAACCAAATTCTTCAGCAATTACAGCAAAAATAAAATCTGTTTCTGCTTCTGGTAAAAAATTTAAATTAGCTTGAGATCCATCTAAGTATCCCTTGCCATTCATTCCACCTGAACCAATAGCAATTTTTGATTGAGTTATATTCCAGCTGCTACCATATGGATCATTGGATGGATTAATAAAAGTCAATATTCTTTGTCTTTGGAACGGTTCTAAAAAATTACTCCATAAAAATGGCATTGAAAGAATGATTAAACCAAAAGAAGTAAAAATAAATTTCCAACTTAATCCTGCTAAAAATAAAATATAGACACCTGCCATAAAGACAACTAGGCCTGTTCCAAGATCAGGCTGAGAATAAACTAGATAAAAAATAAAACAAATTAGAGTTAATGTTATGAATGTATGCTTTAAGCTAATTGGTAAGGGCTTATTATATAAATATGAAGCTAAAAATATTGGTAAAGCTATCTTAATTATTTCTGATGTTTGTAGTGTAAAAAAACCAAAATCCAACCATCTTTTTGCTCCATTAATTTCCCTACCAAAAATCATGGTTGCAAACATTAAGACTATTGCTATAAATAAAAATAAACTTGAAAAAATTTTATAAAAATCGGGATCTGGTTGACTTAATATAAACATTAGAAGCAATCCGAAACCAACAAATATTGATTGCTTTATAACAGTATTAGAATCTCCCTGAGATGCGCTGTATAAAAAAAATAAGCCCAAAACTGACAATAAAGCAATAGATATAAATAGGTATTGATCAAAATATATTGAAAAATTTTTAAATTCTAATTTTTTTTTCATTTTTCTAACAAATCATTGAGTACTGCTATAGCAACCGGTCCGGCAACTGAACCTCCACTTTCACCGTTTTCAATAACTACGCTTACAGCATATTTTGGGTTAGGCATTGGTCCAAAGGCAATAATGATTGCATGATCTCTATTCCCTTCATTTTCTCTAATAATTTTATAATCTTCTTTTGTATCAGTACTTACTAATTCTACTGTTCCTGATTTTGCTGCAACTTTAAATTTTTTTAATTTCTGTAATCTTTTAGCAGTTCCTATTGGACTATCGATAACCCCTATCATGCTTGCGTGAAGCTTGTTCCAGTCCTGATCATTAATATTTTCAATATTTATTTTATGTTTTTTCTTTTCTTTATTTTCATGAACAAAGGAAAGATTTTGAGAAATGCCGTAATTTGCTAAGATCATTGAATAATATGCGAGTTGCAATGGAGTTGCACTCAAGTAACCTTGACCAACTCCTAAATTAACAGTATCTCCTTTAAACCATCCAAAATTTAAATTATTCATTTTCCATTCTGGTGTTGGTAATAATCCATTATCAGGATTAAAACAATCAATGCACACATTTTTTCCAAAGCCAAAATTAGATAGATGATTTATTAATTCATTAATATCTGATTTGTATGCTAATGAAAAGAAAAAAGTGTTTGAGCTAACAATTATCGCCTTGTTTAAATTAACATTACCATGACCTCCTTCTCTCCATCCTCTGTAAACTCTTTGGTCTTCTGGCAAGACAAAAAATCCTGGATCTTTCATTGAAAAATTCCAATCGATAATATTTTTTTCAATTCCAAATAAGCCGATTGCAGGTTTGATAGTTGATGCTGGAGAATATCTTCCCTGAGATGCCCTATCAAAAAAAGGCTTATTAATATCTTTAATTAGTGAATTGAACTCCTTTGATGAAATTCCATTTGATATTGCATTGGTTGAGAAGCTGGGAGTGCTAACATAAGAAACAATTGCCCCAGTATCAATTTCAATTGCAACAACTGCTCCACGCCTATTATTCATTTGGTTGTATGCAATTTTTTGCGCTCCAATATCCAATGATGTAAAAAGATCTTCACCATTTATAGGCTTTATATATTCTTCTTCTTTTAATAACCTGCCTCTTGCATCTACTTGATAGACCTTTTTACCAAATTTACCTCTGAGAGAATCATCATAGGTATTTTCCAAACCTGTTTTACCCATTTGAAATCCATTGGAATATTTAAAAATTGTTTCTATTTGAGCTAAGTCTTGATTCCTTAGAATTTCTTCGATTTCTTCATTGTTAACACCACTCACATAACCAACTGCATGTGAAAATAAATGAGGATAATTATTAATGCGACTATATCTTACATCAATAAAAGCACTAGGAAATCTGAAGCTTCTTACCTCAAATTTAGCAATTTCTTCCATTGATAAATCTTTTTTAATTACAAGCTCTCTATTGAGACTAGCTTTAGCAGCAAAATTTTCTTTTATGTAATCAAATTCGGATTCATTAAAATCAATAATTTCAGATATATTATTTAAAAAATTCTCAATACTAATTACTTTTGAGGGTTTTAATATAAGATCATAAGTTGGAACATTTTTAACAATAATGTTGCCATTTCTATCATAAATTACTCCTCTTACTGGTTGAACTAAAACCTCTTTTGTCTTATTTTTAATTGATGCTGATTCATAGTTTGTGTATTCAGATATCTGCAAAGAATATGTCTTATGCAGAAAAAATGAGAATGCGATGCCAAAAAAAATATAAACCACCAAAAGTCTATTAAAAAAACTTTTTTTCTCAACGTACCTCTCATCTATGTCAATCATTTATGGTAAGGCTTTTTATTAATTATAGAAATTGCTCTATAGATTTGTTCAATAAGAATTATTCTAAAAAGCCTATGAGGGAAAGTAAAATTTGAAGCAGAGATCACTCTTTCAGAGAGCTTTTTAATATCTTTAGATATTCCGAATGAGCCTCCAATAACCAAGCATATGTTAGCGTTTATTTGCATAGACCTTTCAAATATCATACTTAGCTCTTTGCTGTTGATTTTTTCTCCTTCTATATCCCATGAAATGAGATAACTAGTGGATGGAATTTTTTCTAAAATTAGGTCTGATTCAATTTTAATAACCTCTTCAATTGTTCTTTTAGGATTCTGCTGCCCTTTAATATTTATAAAATTAATTTTTATATTATTTTTAAGCTGCTTTAAATAATGCTCAATCCCCTCTAATTCCCACTTATTTGGTTTATTACCGACCGAGATGACAGATAAATTCATTGATTTATGTTACTAAGAAGGGTGTTTTCTCCCCAAAGACCTTCTAAGTCATAAAAATCTCTTATTTCTTCTTTCATAATGTTTACAATAACACTTCCACAGTCAACCAAGATCCAGCCAGATTCAACTTTACCTTCAACATTTATAACATTCCTTTTGTGATCTTTTATCGACTCAACTAGCTTATCTGCAAGAGATTTTGCATGTCTGTTTGAGTTTGCAGTTGCAATTATTATGGTATCTGCAAAAGAAGATATACTTTCTATATCTAGGGACAAAATATTTTCAGCTTTATTATCTTTTAAACTATTTTGACAAATGTTTTGAAGTTTTTTTTCAGTCAAGTTTGCTTATATCTCAGAAATTATGGATTACTAAAAAATTAATTAACATTCAGAGTTATACTAAATCATTATTAATCAAAAAGGGGACTAATTTTGGAATTAATATCATTTAATACTTTGATTGAGATTTTTAATGCATATAAAAATGTCATTATTTGGTTCGGATCAATATCACTTTTTGTTTTCTTATTTAGTTTGTTAAGTATTAAGTGGCTCGTTGCACTAATTCCTGAAGATTATTTTGTAATAAAAAGAGTTTCAAAAATAAAGTCTCAAAATCCATTGATTTGGTATTTCATTTTAATTCTAAAGAATCTAGTTGGATACTCACTTATTTTAGGTGGTGTAATTATGCTGGTTCTTCCTGGTCAAGGTTTGTTTACCATCATCATTGGACTTATGCTTAGCAATTATCCAGGCAAGTATATAATAGAGAAAAAATTTATTGCCATTCCAACAATTTTAAAATCTATCAATTGGCTTAGAAGGAAGTCAAATAAGCCACCTTTAAAAGTAAGTTAGGTCACAAACTAGAAATTTTTTCAATATATTTTGCTAAAATTGAAAGTCTTTGAGAGGCATCAAATGCTTCAAGTAGGTTTTGTTTTTGACTTGATGTTAAGGGAATCAGACCAGCTAAATGATATGCAATGGAATCTGCAGAATTAAAGTCAACTTTTATAGGAAGCTCATTAATTTTTGGATGTTTTATTATTTGAGATAATATATTAGTAATCTCAGGATACTCTGCTAACAAGGCTTGATTGTCAACTTCCGGATCTATTTCAGGCTTCACATCTGCAATATGTAGACCATCTGCAAGTTGGCATACATTATTTATTGAAACTTTATTGTCAGCTTTTGCGGTTATTCCTAAAAGACCATTTGGCAAGGTATTAAAATCAATTATTTCTACATATGTGCCTTTTTTTGAAATACCAAATTCAGAAGAATCGTTTATTTTTAAAACAATTACGAACCCATGATTTTCAGACATGCATTGCTTAACCATATTCAAATATCTTTCTTCAAAAATCTGCAAAGACTGAATAGTCCCTGGTAAAGCGACTAAGGCAAGTGGAAAAATTGGAAGGCTGTTTTTCATAATAAATAATCAATTAATGGTTGAATAATTTTATTACTGTCTTTATTGGTCATTAATACAACAACTTCATAATTCCTTATAGCATTTTTTATAGCAGCTAAAAAATCATCATGGTTTTGATATGAGTTTTCTTCCTCTAGAACGTTATTATGATCTAGCCACTCAACTCTATCAAAGTTATTTATTGAGCTATAAATAGCTTGACCATGATAGCCAGATGACATTGTATTTGAACCCAATTCTATAATTCCAAAGATTTTTTTATCCTTAAATTTATCCCTTATAGCTTTTGCAGTATAGGAGATTGCAGTTGGATGGTGTGCAAAATCATCATAAATTTTGATTCCAGAGTATTCGCCTTTAAACTCTAGTCTTCTTTTTACCCCATTAAAACTTTCTAGAGACTCTATAGCATCTCTAATTTCAATACCGCAAGTATTTGCAGCTAAAATCGCAGCAATATAATTTTTGAAATTGTGTTCCCCTATTAATGGCAGTTTTGCTAATGAATATTTTTCATTAGTGATGCTTAATTCTTTTTTACTAAAGTCAACTTTAATGTCTCTATGATTAATTTTAATAACATTTGACCAAGTGCCCATTCGCAAAACGTCTTTAATATTTTTATCATCATAAAAACAAACTATATTTCCTGATGAGGGTACAATTTTTAGCAAATGATTAAATTGTCTTTTTATATCATCCAAATTATTGAATATATCAGCATGATCGAATTCAATATTATTAATCACTACTGTAGATGGGGAGTAATGTATAAATTTTGACCTCTTGTCAAAAAAAGCTGAATCATATTCATCAGCTTCGATTACAAATACCTCATGAGAACCTAATGATGCTGATCCAGAAATACTATTTGAGACTCCTCCAACCAAATAACCAATATTTTTATTTAAGGATAGAAAAATATGAGCCAGCATATATGAAGTTGTTGTCTTGCCATGGGTTCCAGACACTGCAAGAACTTTTCTATCTTTTAATATTTCACCTAAAATTTCAGGTCCAGACTTAAAAGGCAGTTGGTTGTTCAGAATATATTCCACTGATTCATTTCCTCTGGAGAGAGCATTTCCAATCACATATAGGTCAGCTTTAGGAAGCATCTTTAGTGAATAACCTTCAATTAATTCAATCTCTAAAGAATCTAGATGATCTGACATAGGTGGATAAAACTGGTTATCCGAACCTGATACTTGATGTTCCGATTCTTTGAGTATTTGTGCAAGGCCACCCATAAAGGTTCCGCAAATGCCTAAGATATGTATCTTCATATTAGTTATAATACTTTAACAAGTTTTATTACAACATATTTAGGTATATATAATGAAAAAAAATGCTTTGTATGCACAATCAGGAGGTGTTACAGCAGTAATAAATGCTACTGCTGGAGCATTAATTTTGGAAGCAAGAAAAAGCAATAAAATTGGAAAGGTTTTCGCTGCTGAAAATGGAATATTAGGAGCGCTCAGAGAAGAACTTATTGATACATCAAAAGAATCAGTAAAATCTCTTATATCACTCAAACATAGGCCAGGTGGTATATTTGGTTCTTGTAGACTTAAACTGAAAGATATTGAAACAAGTGAGCAAGAATATAACAGGCTGATTGAAGTTTTTAAGGCTCATAATATTGGATATTTTTTTTATAATGGTGGAAATGATTCTGCAGATACTGCTTTTAAAGTTTCACAAATAAGTAAAAAACTCAATTATCCAATTCAATGCATTGCTATACCAAAGACGGTTGATAATGATTTGGTTTTAACAGACTGTTGTCCAGGTTTTGGATCTGCAGCAAAGTATATTGCTACATCTATACTTGAAGCCTCTTTGGATGTTCAATCAATGTCAGAAACTTCAACTAAAGTTTTTATACTTGAAGTCATGGGAAGACATGCAGGATGGATGGCAGCATCCTCCGCTCTAGCTAGAACAAATAAAGGCGACGCTCCTCATATTATTCTTTTACCAGAAATAATTTTTGATCAAAGAAAATTTTTATTAGAGGTTAAAAATACAGTAAAAAAAATAGGCTTTTGTGTAATTGTTGTATCAGAAGGTGTTAAAAATAATAAAGGAAAATTTTTATCTGAATCAGATACCAAAGATGCATTTGGTCATTCACAGCTTGGAGGTGTAGCTCCCTATATTGCAGATCTTATAAATAAAAAATTAAAACTCAAAAATCATTGGGCTGTAGCAGATTATCTTCAAAGAAGTGCAAGTCATATTGCATCAAAAGTAGATCTTGATCACGCGGAAGCTGTCGGCTCATATGCAATTAAATTTGCTTTATCTGGAATGAACGGGGTGATGCCCATAATAGTTCGCGGTAAATCAAAAAAATATAAATGGAATATAAAAGCTGCGCCATTATCAAAAATTGCTAATCTTGAAAAAAAATTACCTAAAAGCTTTATTTCTTCAAACAAAATGAATGTTACAAGCAGAGCAATAGAGTACCTAAGACCATTAATACAAGGAGAAACTGCATCTCCATATAAAAATGGAATTCCTCATTTAAAAGAATTTAAACTTATAAAAGTTAAGAAAAAGTTAACTAACTGGCAAATTTAATTTAAGTAATTGAGCTCATCAATAATCTTTGTAATTTCTTCTTTTAAAATTTTTTTATCATCTTCATTCAAAAAAGAACCTATTTCTATGTCCTGACCTTTAGATCGAAAACTTAATTTAAGAACTTTATTAATATCTTCATAAATATGAAAAGATGTAAAAGTTCTAAACTCTTCCCAACGATATTCAGCTTTTCGCATGCCTTTTTCAACTAACACTTTATCTGTTGATAAAAATATTTTCTCTCTTTTCCCGCTCCATCTAAAATTTAGATAAAAAGCTAAAAGTAGAATAGCTATCTCAAGCCCTGCAAATGGTAAGATTAAAGTCGCTCCTGCTATAAAGAATATAGTAGCTATGCCCAAACAAACAAATGCAATGCTTAAAATAAATATTATTCTATTAGAGCCAATTAAGGAGCTATTAGGTTTTATATTTATTCCAAAAGAATTTTCACTGACTTTTTGGACAACAACCACCTGAAAAGCTACCTTACTAAATTATTAATTTTCATCAGTTGAAATATTTTCAATCTCTTCTATTATTCTATCTACTTTTCTATACCCTTGAGGAAGCATATTGCCTCGCTTTGCTCTTGAAGAGATATAATTTTCTAAATCTTTTAACTTTAAAGTTAAAAACCTTTTACCGCTCTCTATTTTCAACGACCCTGTAAGAGAAATTAATTGAGCATGGGCCATAAATTCTTCTTTGGCTAAAAATTTAGCAGTTGGTATATTTATTATTTTATTTCCTTTGCCTTTTGGGAGAATTGGTAATTCATCTATTTTGAATATTAATAGTCTGCCAATGCTTGAAACTGCAGCAATATAAATATGATCATCTCTCAATTTTATAGCTCTAAGTAATTCTGCTTGGTTGGGAAGCTTCATAAACGCTCTGCCAGACTTTTTATTTGAAACCATGTTCTTAAATTCAGAAATATACCCGTATCCGGCTGTGTTTATGATTAAATATTTATCATCATCATTACCGATTAAAGATGATATAAATTTAACTCCTGAATCTGCTGTAACTCTGCCTGATATTGGATCACCCATACCTCGCGCTGATGGAAGTGAATGACTTTGAAGAGAATATGCTTTTCCGTTTGAATCTAAAAACACTGCAAGCTGATTACTTTTACCTCGACAAAAATCCTGAAGCTTATCTTCACCTCGATATGACAATGAGGCTGGATCAATTTCATGACCTTTGGCACTCCTAATCCATCCTGCTTCAGATAAAATAACGGTTATAGGCTCTGTTACAAGAGTTTCTTCCTCAGAAAAGATCTTTGCTTCAGATGACTCTTTTAATGGAGATCTTCTTTGATCACCAAATTTATCTTTTATCTCAAGTAATTCTTTTTTTATTAAAGTTTTAAGTCTTGTTTTTGAGTTTAATATTTTCTCAATCTCATCTTGCTCCTCAATCAGCAAATCTCTTTCTTGTTCAAGCTTAATTTGTTCAAGCTTTGCAAGCTGTCTTAATCTTATTTCAAGAATTGCGTTGACTTGAATATCAGATAATTTAAAAGCTTTTACAATTTCTTTTTTAGGTTCATCTGACTCTCTTATGATTTTGATAACCTGATCAAGATCTAAATAAACAATTAGAAGACCCTCAAGAATATGTAGTCTGTCATTAACTTGATCTAGCCTATGCTCCAACTTCCTTGTAACAGTACTTTTTCTGAAAACAATCCATTCTTTAAGCAAATCCAATAATGAAAAAACCTTTGGTCCTCCTTTAAGCGAAATTAGATTTATGTTTGCCCTATAATTTTTTTGAAGGTCAGTTGAGGCAAATAAATGATTCATCACATCCTCAGCGTTAATTCTATTAGACTTTAATGTTATGACTAACCGAACTGGCTCTTCATGGTCACCTTCATCAGTAATATCTACGATCATAGGTATTTTCTTTTTTAACATCTGATCTGCTATTTGCTCAAGAATTTTTGAACCAGAAGCCTGATAAGGAAGAGCATTGATAATAATTTCATTTTTTTCTTGAATCCAGTTAGCTTGTGCTTTAAATCCGCCTCTTCCACATGAATAAATTTCTTCAAGCTCATTATTACTAGCGACTATCGGAGCTTCGTTTGAAAAGTCTGGTCCTTTAATAATTTTTAATAGATCTTTTAAAACTGCCTTTGGATTTTCTAAAACATATATAGTTGCATCTATTACTTCATTAATATTATGTGACGGAATATCTGTTGCCATTCCCACAGCAATACCAGAAGCACCATTTAATAATATAGAAGGTAATTTAGCCGGAAATATTACTGGCTCTAAAAGTGAGCCATCAAAATTTGGCTGCCAATCAACAGTACCTGATTTTAGTTCAGATATTAATAAATCAGCAAATTTAGTCAATTTTGATTCTGTGTACCTCATTGCTGCAAATGACTTAGGGTCATCTTGTGATCCCCAGTTACCTTGCCCATCTACAAGAGGATATTTAAAAGAAAAGTTCTGGGCCATCAATACCATAGCTTCATATGCAGCACTATCTCCATGTGGATGAAATTTTCCAATAACATCTCCAACTGTTCTGGCTGATTTTTTATATTTAGATCCTGCATCTAAACCTAATTCAGACATTGCGTATAAAATTCTTCTTTGGACAGGCTTAAGTCCATCTCCAATGTTTGGCAAAGCTCTATCTAAAATGACATACATTGCATAATTTAAATAGGATTCTTCTGCGTACTGCTTGAGACTAATAGAATTTGTATTTGATTGGTCTTTCATAATTATATTTTTGCTAATGATCCCTTTTTCTCAAGCCATTCTTTTCTTGCTGCAGCATTTTTCTTTGATAAAAGAAGGTCCATCATTGAATTGTCATTATCATTTGCGCTTATTGAAAGTTTTACAAGCTGTCTTGTTAAGGGATCCATTACTGTTTCTCTTAACTGAGAGGGGTTCATTTCCCCTAAACCTTTAAATCTTTGTATATTTATTTTTGGTTTACCTTTTTTATTCTTAAAACCTTTAACAATTTCGTCTCTTTGCAAGTCATCTAAAGCATATAACACTTCTTTGCCACAATCGATTCTGTAAAGCGGAGGCATAGAAATATATATACGACCTTCTTGTACTAAAGGTTTATAGTGTCTTAAAAACAATGCGCATAATAATGTCGCTATATGCAGTCCATCAGAATCTGCATCAGCTAAAATACAAATCTTGCCATACCTCAAAGACGATAAATCACTATTGCCTGGCAAAACTCCAATAGCGGTAGAAAGGTTTTTTATTTCTTGAGATTTTATAATTTCAACGCTCTCTAGGTCCCATGTGTTTAATATTTTCCCGCGCAATGGCATTATTGCTTGAAAAGATCTTTCTCTTGCCTGTTTTGCTGAACCTCCAGCAGAATCTCCTTCGACAAGAAATAATTCTGTTTCATTTAGATCTTGACTATTACAATCAGAAAGCTTTCCTGGAAGTGCTGGCCCTTTAAATGTTTTCTTGCGTTCAACAATATTTGAAACTTTTGCCCTAGTCTGCGCTGAAACAATTGCAAGTTCTGCGATTTTTTCTCCTTCTTCGGTATGAGTGTTTAACCAAATACTAAATGTATCCTTTGTAGTGCTTGAAACAAATGACATATGGTCTTTTGAATCAAGTCTTTCTTTAGTTTGACCAGCAAATTGTGGATTTTGTAATTTTGAAGAAACTATAAAAATAGCATTATTGATTACGTCCTCTGCATTAATCTTTAATCCTTTAGGTAAAAGATTTCTATAATCACAAAACTCTTTTATAGACTCCAGAAGACCTGACTTGAAGCCATTGAGATGAGAGCCGCCTTGTGCAGTAGGGATTAAATTTACATATGTTTCATCAAGTTTATTTTTAGGCGGTCTAGAAGACCAATTAATAGCAAACTCAAGTTCCTGTGCATTGCCTTCTTTTGAACATATAATTGAGTCCTCTAATATAAGTTCAGAGCCTTCTGATGATTCAATAAGATAACTTTTTAAGCCATCTTCAAAAAACCACTTTTCTTTATCCTTCGGTCTTTTTTCATTAACAAATTCAATGGTTAGGCCCGGGCATAAAACTGCTTTTGCTTTAAGCAAGTGCTTTAAAGGCTTTACTTGTACATTTATATCTTCAAAGTATTCTGGGTTAGGTTTAAAAGTGATCGAGGTTCCAGTATTTCTAATACCAACATCTCCAATTTCTTTGAGCTCGCTTATTTTGTCACCATTGCTAAAACCTATTTGAAATTTTTTAGACTCTCTTTTAACTATTACATCAAGATTTTCTGACAGAGCATTTACAACAGAAACCCCAACACCATGAAGACCGCCTGAAAAATTATAATCATCGCCAGAAAATTTTGCCCCTGCATGAAGCTTGCACAAAATTAACTCCACGCCAGTAACCTTGTGCTCAGGATGAATATCAATAGGCATTCCTCTTCCATCGTCTGAAACTATAATACTTCCATCATTTAATAACGAAATCTTAATATTTGAACAATGTCCTGATAGAGCTTCATCAACGGAATTATCTAGAACCTCTTGTATTAGATGATTTGGATTGGATGTATCCGTATACATCCCAGGCCTTTTTTTTACAGGATCTAAACCTGATAAAACCTCGATTGCCTTTGCATCATATGAATTTTTTGCCAATTTTTAAGATGCCTTATATATGATTGAACTAATATTCAATATTTTACTCTAAGAAATATTAAAAAAATTATAAAAGTAAAAAAATTATAAATGTTTACACTGTAAACATTTATATTAGGTTAAAATACATGTATGAAAAAAAATTCAAAGCTTTTATTTATATTATTTTTTTTAGCTTCTGATCTGCATGCAGAAAATTTAATAGACATTTACAACGAAGCATTGAAAAATGATCCAACTTACAGAGCTGCTGAATATTCTTATTTTGCAGATAAAGAATTGGTTGTTCAGGGAAGATCAGCCCTTCTTCCAAGCCTTACATTAAGTGGCTCAACAAATTGGAATGAATATTACCAAGACAAACAATTACAACAGTCATATAACTCATTTTCTAGTACAGCAAGACTCTCTCAACCTTTATTTAGATTAGATTCTTGGTTTCAATATAAGCAGTCAAAATCTTTAACAAATGCTGCTGAAGCTGAGTTTGCATATGAACAGCAAAACCTTTTAGTAAGGACTGCAGAACTTTACTTTGGTGTACTAAGAGAAATAGATAATATAAATGCTGCATTATCAGAAGAAAAAGCTATAAAAAAACAATTAGATCAAGCTAAGCAAAGATACGAAGTTGGACTTTCTGCAATAACCGGCGTCCAAGAAGCTCAACTTGCATATGATATAAGTAAAGCATCTCGCATTAATGCAGAAGGTCGTCTTTTATCTGCTCGCGAAGCACTTAATGCTCTTATTGGAAGAGAGATTTTTAGTCTAAATGAGCTTGGAGATGGATTATTAATTGAAGATCCAGACCCAAAATCAAAAGAAGAATGGGTAGATTTAGCACTGAAAAATAATTATCAATTAAAAGCAGCCTATCTTAGGAAGAATGCAGCAAAAAATAATGCACGAAGTGCTGCTTCTAACCACTTACCTAAAATAGATATTGTTGGTTCAAAATCAGAATCAGAAACCAATCAGTTCAACTATGAAGGTTTTGACATAAACGGTCAGGGAATTCCAGTGCCGGAAGTAACTGGCAGAAGAAATTATGTTATTCAGTTTAGTATGCCGATTTTTCAAAGTGGAGCTGTTAGTTCGAGAAGAAAGCAAGCATATGCACAATATGAAAGATCAAATGAAAATTCTATGTTTACACAAAGAAGAGTAATACAAGAAGTAAGATCCGGTTACTCTAATGTTGTAACCTTAGTTGCAAATGTTACAGCACAAAAACAAGCTGTTGTTTCTGCAACAAGTGCATTAGAGGCCACCCAAGTAGGATACAAGGTTGGCACGAGAAATGTTGTTGACCTTTTACAAGCTGAAAAAAATCTTTATAGCGCAGAAAAGAATCTTTCAAACGCAAAATATGATTATATTCTTTCAAAGCTAAAGCTCAATTTAGCAGCGGGCATTATTTCACCTGGCGATCTTGTAAACATAAATAACTTACTCAAATAGTTTATGCCAGAACTTCCTGAGGTTGAAACAACCTTTAGAGCAATTGAAAAATTCAAAGGTAAGACCTTACTCAAAATAAAGATTAATAATAGAAACCTTAGATGGAAGGTTGATAAAAGTATTGAGATCAAAGCTAAGAACCAAAAAATACTTGATATAAAAAGAAGAGCAAAATATATAATTATTGAATTAAAAAATGCATATCTATTAATGCATTTAGGAATGTCAGGAAATCTTAGAATTGCAAAAAAAAACGATAACTATTTTCTAAAACATGATCATATAGAATTCGTCTTTGAAAAAGAAAGAATAATTTATAATGACCCAAGAAGATTTGGCTCACTTCATATTACAAAGGATATTGAAAATCATATATTAATACGGAATCTTGGCCCAGAACCTCTATCAAGATCTTTTAATAGCAATTATTTATTTAATTTATGTTTTGAATCTAAAACTAATATTAAGACTCTTCTAATGAATCAAAAAAATGTAGTTGGTATTGGTAATATCTATGCATCAGAAACATTATTTTTAGCAAAAATACATCCACTTAAAGAAGCTAATAAAATCAATATTGATGACTGTAAACTAATAGTAAATTCCGCAAAAAAGGTATTAAAAGCTGCAATAAAATTAGGAGGCACAACCCTAAAAGATTTTTATTCAGCAGATGGAAATCCTGGATATTTTAAAATTAAATTAAATGTTTACGGTCGAGAAGATTTAAAGTGCAACAAATGTAACAGCAAAATAAAAAAAGTTAATGTAAATAATCGTGCTACTTTTTATTGTTTAATTTGCCAGAGTTAAGTTTCTAATTTTGCTTTTAAAGCTTTTTCAACGATTGGGTGAACAAATTTTGAAATATCACCTTTAAGATCAGAGATCTCTTTTATAAGACTTGATGATACATATATTAATGTTTCTTTTGGAGTCAAAAAAATACTTTCTATATTTGGAGCTAAAGATCTATTCATAGTTGCTAATTGAAACTCATATTCAAAATCAGATACTGCTCTCAAGCCTCTAATAATTGCACATGCTCCATAGTCTTTTGCTAGATCAACTGTAAGCTTCCTTGGAAAACCTACAACCTCTACTTTGTCATTATCTTCATAAATTGAAGCTGCTAAATTAATTCTATCCTCTAGCGTAAACATAGGATTTTTAGATTCACTTTTTGCTATTGCAACAACAACTTTGTCAAAGAGTCCACACCCTCTTTCAATAATGTCCATATGCCCATATGTGATGGGATCAAACGAACCTGGATAAATAGCAACTCTCATAAGCAAATCATACTAAACGAGAACTATTAAGCAACCCAAATTATTATACTAATATGAGGAAAATTACAAGGAACATAAAAAAATAAAATATTTCATATTTGATACTAATTAATTTTTTATATATCATCATAGATTATACTAACGGGGGAGTAATATTTTTTACTCAAAATTAATAGGAGTTTAATATGAAATATTTATTAATCTTAGGTAGTGTTATTGCGCTTCCTTCATTTGCCGCTGGTGGTGGAGACTTAGATATTAGTGATGGGGTTGGAATTTCATTCTGGCTTGTTACAGCTGCTATGTTAGCCGCAACAGTTTTCTTTTTTGTTGAAAGAGATCAAGTAAGTGCAAAATGGAAAACATCTTTAACAGTATCAGGTTTAATAACTGGTATTGCTTTTTGGCATTACTTATACATGAGAGGAGTTTGGGTAGAAACAGGTGATTCACCAACAGTGTTTAGATACATTGACTGGTTATTAACTGTTCCATTACAAATGGTAGAGTTCTATCTAATATTAGCGGCATGCACTAATGTTGCTGGTTCTTTATTCAAGAAACTACTTGGCGGTTCATTGGTAATGTTAGTCGGCGGTTTCCTTGGTGAAGCTGGCATCTGGGATGTAACTATTGCATTTGTAGTAGGTATGGCTGGATGGTTATATATGATCTATGAATTATATGCTGGTGAAGGTAAGGCTGCTGTAAAAACTGCAAGTCCTGCTGTTAATTCTGCATACAATGCAATGATGCTAATTATTGTTGTTGGATGGTCTATCTATCCTGCAGGATATGCTGCTGGTTACTTAATGGGTGGTGAAGGCGTATATGCTCAAAATCTAAACTTAATTTATAATCTTGCTGACTTTATAAACAAGATTCTATTTGGTTTAATCATTTGGCATGTTGCAGTTAAAGAATCTAGTCATTCACACTAATTCTTAACTAATAAACTAAACCCGGCTTATGTCGGGTTTTTTTATGCCTTAAAAAAGAAATGCTTATATGCAATTTATTAAGGTGAAATAATCTCACCATCATAAGCTATTAAATTACCTGAATTTTCAATAGTTGTTTTTTCAATAACATCCAAAAGCAGATCCCTGCTCTGCTCAGGGGAAAATAACTTACCTTTGGCTACATTCTTTTTGAAAGGCTCGCTGAGATTACTATCCACTGTTCCTGGTTGTAATCCTAATACCACTGCTTTAGGATTTGTTCTTTTTAATTCAATGCTAAAGTTTTTAATTATTTGATTAAGTGCTGTTTTGCTTGCCCTATATGAATACCAGCCACCGAGTTTATTATCAGAAATACTACCCACTCTTGCACTCAAAAAAGCTAAGACAGACTTAGTATCTTTTCTTAGTAAAGGTATGAAATATCTTCCAATTAATGCAGGCCCAATGGTATTTACGGCCATAACTTTTGCCATGGTTGAATAGTTTATTTCTCTAACGCTTTTTTCTGGTCCAAAATTTTCAGAATGAAGAATTCCTGTGGCAACAATAATGGTATCAATAGGATGATCTTTTATGTTTTCTGCAGCATCCTCAATACTGGCTTGATTCTCAATATCTAGATCAAAACTTATTATTTTTCTGTTTTCAGAACTTATTTTCTTTCTTGAAAATGCAAATACATTATCTACTGATTCATCTTTTGAATAATACTCAACAAAGGCTTTTCCAATAGCGCCTGTTGCACCTACTATTACTACATTTTTTTTAATTATCATAATAAATATAAAGGTAAATTTAGTTTTTCTTTTTTGAATGCTTATTGATAGAAAATAAATATACCATTGTTATTGATATAGCATTAAAATTTTTCATAGAATTTGATGAGGAAAGATATGGGATTTGAGGTAAGTTATAAGGCAAAACAAATTACTTACTTAATAGAAAAAGGGAGTCTAAGACTCCCTCTTATATTAAAGTCTAGTCCTTAAGGCGATGACTAGAAATTATATTTAATGCTAAAACCTTGGGTTTTTGGTTTCATCATGAACACTGCAAAGTTACCACCAGCGACTGGACTAGGGGCTGTTACTAACCTTTCATATACATCATCGGTTGCATTCTTGATCCAATATGCAACTTCCAAATCATCATTAGACCAAGCTATTTTTGCATTTAAATTCTCTCTATCTCGCTTCTCCTTAAAGGATGCAGGGAGAGTTACGATTGCTGGATCTGTTGAATAATTTGCAGTCACTTCATGCTCATCATCATATGAATAGTCAATTCTAGTATGCACCTTTCCATTACCTAACAACATGAAATGAGAGATTCCAAAGTTATACGCCATTTTTGGTGTTAATCTAACAGCTGCATTTGTTGAAATATCAGCATCATCATCATCAAGCTTCATATAACCAATATTTGCAACTAAATCTGGGGTAATTTTAGTAACTACATTAAGGTCAACGCCAAGTCTCTTTGCTGGTATTGTTGAGTTATAAACAGCAGTTCCAGTTCCACTAGGCACTTGCAGAACGCCCTGTAGATTTTCAGTTTCGCTATTAAATATAGTAGCGTTTAATTGAGTTTTGCCATCATTAATTATTGACTTTAATCCAACCTCAAAATTGGTAGACTCTTCATCATTATATTCTCTTGGATAACTATCATCACCTCCAGTTGAATTAAATCCACCAGACTTAAAACCAGTAGCATATGATGTATAAACCATCACATCTTCAGATAAATCTTTCTGAAGACTTAAAGAATATGTAGTTGAGTTTTTTTCTCTTTTGAACTCTCCATCAACTGGATTCATAAAGCCATTTAAAGGCCATGTAGCAGCTGTAGCTTGTCTTGGAACAGTTTGACCAGCCATGGCAGGCTGACCAAGAGCATTTGCCATAGCTGCACTTAATGTCATTGTTCCTGGAAGGATTGTTCCTGCATAAAGATCTGCTTCTTTAGTCTCATCACTAAATCTTAAGCCTACAGTTAGCCTTAGCGTATCGTTAATATGATTTGTTGCAGAACCAAAAACAGCAAACAAAGAGTCATCCCATTTCATATCATTTTCAATACGATCACCCGTTTTTACCATAGCAGCAAGACCACCAGTAGATTGAGCCTGTACACTTAATGCCTGAAGTTGAGCCTCTTGAGCAGCAGTAGCTTGTCCAGCTTGAACTAACTGAGTAAGCTGAGCAATATTTGTTTGAAGGCCTGCAAGAACAGCAGCAAATGTAGAATCCCAATCTGTACCTATAGATACTGTTTTATCTCCTCTTTCATAAAGATCGCTTTCATAGTGAAATAATCCAACCAGATATTCCCATTTTCCAATCATATTCGATGCAAATCTGATTTCAGTAGATAGCGAGCTGCCACCAATATTCCGATCAGAATTTGCCATATCTACAGAGCTAAAATCAGCATCTACATCTTTGTAAAAGTCATATTTATTTCTTGATATGATTGCTGTTAAAGTTCCATTTTCTCTGTCTTCATCAACTCTTAAGCTAGTTAAAGATGAATCTAAATCAAATTGTGGTCTATCAGTAGATGAAAAAATATAATCAGTTGTATCATCATTCTGAAGGGTTCTTTGGTTAACTAAAGCTCCGGCTAATAAAACCGGGTTATTTGGTTGTGAGTCAGCAGCACAGCAATTACCATTTTTTGCAGTATCAGTATGAGTAAATACTATAGAACGGTTATCACTTGGATTAAAAAAAAGTTTTAAAGATACAGTTGTGTCATCTTCGTTATTTGCTGTTGAGTTGTCATAGACATTTTTCATCCATCCATCAGCTTCATTTTTATTAAATGAAACTCTCATCGCCGAATTATCACTTAATGTTTTAGTAATGCCCCCAGTAACTCTTTGCTGATTATAATCACCAGATTCTATCTCTATAAATCCTTCATCATCTCCAATTACAGGAGTTTTAGTTACTATATTTACTACACCAGCATTAGCATTTTTACCATATAAGGTTCCCTGTGGTCCTTGGAGCACTTCAACCCTAGCAATATCCGTTAAATCATTTAAACCCAATCCTGTTCTATTTAAATAGACGCCATCAACTATTATGGCAACTCCTGCTTCTAAGGAAGTATCAGATTGACTTGAGCCAACACCTCTTATTCTCATTGAGGCCTGGAATGGATCAGTATTATAGTTAGCTGTAAGAGAAGGTATTCTTGCAGCAACATCTCTCATGGTATCAATATTTAGACTATCTATTTGATCTGAAGTTAATACATCAAGAGTTATTGGAACATCTTGAGCACTGGCATCTTTTTTAGTTGCAGATACTATAACCTCTTCAATCGCATCTGAATCTTGTGAAATTAGATTTAAAGATGTAAAAAAAACACCAAAAAATAATACAAAGCTTAATAAATTTTTCATTATTTTGTCCCCCTAATTTGAACGTGAAAACTAAAAGATATCATAGTTAGAATTCCTTAGATTGTTAAATTCTGATCAGAGTATGATTATATGCAAACAGTAGTTATCTTGCTATTTTTTTTAAGCTGCTTGATGCTATGAAATTTGATCCCTGAAGTAACTCTTCAATATTTTCTAATATTGTTTGCTTTACTGCTCTTACAATTGGATTAGACCTTGAAAGCTCATGCTGAATTAAATAAAAGCCAATTTTAAATGAATACTTATCTTTATCATATGACTCTAGTCGAGAGTCATTATCGCCATCCAGATCAGTTAAAAAAGTAACGCCATTACCTGAAGCCACAAATGCATGAGCATCTTGATATGAGTTTGATGAAATTATTATTTTAGGATTTGTGAAAAAGTTTCTAACAATAAAGTCAGTATCCTCAGCATCAGTTCTTTTGTATGTTACCCATTCAAAGTCATCAGTATTTTTAATATTTTTTAGATACTCTTTTGAGCCATAAATGTGCATATCTATTTCACCAAGCAGAGTTGCTATTGAGTCCTCAGGCGGGCTAGTTGTTCCTATAAATCCAATATCATACATCTCTGTTGTAAGATCTGAAGAATCTGCATGATTCATTATATGAATATTTAACTTCGGGTAATTTTTTCTAAGCTTCGTGATGATATCTGTCATATTTTTACCACCCTCACTTTGTTTATAAATAACTAATTTTCCATCCATTAATTCTGGATTAGGGATAAATCTCTCTTTTAATGCAGATATTTTAAAATCAATTTTTTGAACTTCTTTATATAGATCTTTGCCGTGTATTGTTAACGCATATCCTGAATTTCTTCTTTCAAATAATTTAATAGCTAGTTCTTTTTCTAATTTTTCAATTTTTCTTGAAACGGTAGAATGATTAACTCCCATTTCTTTAGCACAGCCACTCAAAGTGCCATGATTTGCACATGAAATAAAATATTCTAAATTTCCCCAGTCGAGCATTTTAATTAATTAAAGTGTTTAAATTTGAACATAATATACTATGGCTGATCAAATATAATCAATATGTAAGCTCATATTTGTTATATGAAGAATTAGATATTTAGATTAGACTCAGACTTTATGAAAAAATATGTCTTATTGTTTATAGTTTTGTTTCTTATCATTTCTGGATGGATTTATAAACGAGAAATTGCTTTAACTATTTTACCGATTGCTCTAAACATTAGTACCCCTATTGCAGATAATCAGGAAATCGAATGGCAAAAATCAGACTCTAAAAAAAATACAGATAAGCCAAATATTATTCTTATTTTGGCAGATGACTTAGGCTTTAATGATGTTTCTTTCTACAATGGTGGAGCAGCAGATGGCAGCTTAATGACACCCAATATAGATCAACTGGCAAAAGATGGTGTTGCATTTATGAATGGTTATGCAGCGAGTCCTGTTTGTTCGCCTTCAAGAGCTGCAATTATGACAGGCAGATATTCAAGTAGATATGGTTTTGAATTTACGCCTTATCCTGCCTCAGCTGCAAGAATTATGAATATGTTAAGACGAGATGGTGAGGTAGAAAATATTGAACTTGAAAATGTTCAATGGGATGAAGTGGGTTTGGCGGTAGGGGGGTTGCCAGCTGAGGAAGTTACTATTGCTGAGCTGCTTAACGATAATGGTTACTATACTGCACATATTGGTAAGTGGCATTTAGGAGGTTTCACAGATGGAATGAGACCAATTGATCAAGGTTTTGATGATAGTCTTATGTTGTATAGCAGTTTGTATCTTCCAAAAAATCATCCAGATGTAATTAATGCAAAGATAGATTCTAGCGTAGAAGATATGATTTGGGCATCCTCACAATATGCAACTCAGTTCAATGGAGGCGAGCCATTTAAGCCCGCAGGATATATTACAGACTACTATACTGATGAAGCCATAAATGTAATTAACAATAATCTGAATAGACCTTTTTTCATTTATTTAGGGCATTTTGCTCCACATAATCCTCTTCAATCACTTAAAAAAGATTATGAAAAACATCAACATATGCAAAATCATACACTACAAGTTTATTCTGGAATGATTGAAGCTCTTGATAGGTCAGTAGGAAAAATAGTAGAAACTTTAGAAAAAAATGGTTTATCAGATAATACCCTAATAATTTTCACCTCGGATAATGGTGGAGCAGGATATATTGGATTACATGATATCAATAAGCCATATCGTGGTTGGAAACTTACTCATTTTGAAGGAGGAATGCACATACCCTTTTTTGCAAAATGGCCTAATAAAATTCCAAAAAATACCATCTATAACAAAAGAATTCATCATACTGATATATTCAGCACCATTCTTAGTGCAGCTGGTATTGAACAACCAAAAAATATTCAAATAGATGGTAAAAATCTTATTCCATATCTAACTGAAAAAAAAATTGGGGAACCTCATGAAACCTTGTATTGGAAAAATGCAACTTATCTAGCAATTATTCATGATGATTGGAAATTAATGAGATCTACATATCCAAAAAAGCAAGAGTATTTATTTAATTTAAAGAATGATCCATACGAAAAAAATAATCTCGCAAGTGTTGAGATTGATATTAAAAATGCATTGCATCGAATGATGGATGAACATGTTGAATCTATGCCAAAACCTAAATGGCCGCAATCAGTTTTTATGCCAGTCACAATAGATAACCCAATCACAGAGTATAAAGAGAGTGATGAATTAATTTATTGGCCTAATTAAATTTACTAGTTATTAGAGAGGAGTAAATGAAAGTTTTAAGAACACCAGATAAATGTTTTAAAAACATCAAAGATTATCCATTTAATCCAGTTTATACAAACATAGAAACGAAAGATGGCACTATTTTAAGAATTCATCATATTGATGAAGGTCCTAAAAATGGTCCCATTTTGCTAGCAATGCATGGCCAGCCAGTATGGAGTTATCTTTATACCAGAATGATTCCATTTCTAACTAAAGCAGGAATAAGAGTTGTAGCTCCTGACTTAGTTGGTTACGGTAAGTCAGATAAGCCAGCTGCCAGAGCAGACTACTCTTATCAAAATCAAGTTGACTGGATGGGAGAGTGGCTAAAGAAAAATAATTTTGAAAATTTAACTTTTTTTGGACAAGATTGGGGAGGATTAATTGGTTTGAGAATGGTGGCTGCAGATCCGGATAGATTTATAAAAATTGCTATGGGTAATACGGGACTTCCGTATAACCCTAATGCCCCTAAAGAAGTTATAGATGAAGTAAATGATTTTAGGGCATCAAATAAAAAAATAAGCTTTTCTAGAATGTCTAAAGAACTTAGCAAAATGGATAGAAATAAACATATGGCAACGAAATTTATGTACTGGCAAAAATTTACCTGGGATTCAGAAAATCTTCCAATCGGTTTAATTAACTCCTGGCAAATGGAGAGTCAGTTTAGGAAATCTCCGGTCAAAGCATATATCCATATTCTGTTGCAAAAAATTGGACTAGAAAAAATTTCACCCTTTTATACTGATTTAATGAAAGCTTATGAAGCGCCCTTCCCTAACCCATCATATAAAATGGGCCCAAGAGCAATGCCAAGCCAGGTCCCAATGATACCTGACCAGTCTTTAGATGCTCAGAGAAAAGCAAGAGAGTTTTTTAAAACTTCCGAAAAACCTTTTTTAGCTGTTTTTGCAGGCAATGATCCTGTGACAAATGGGGCTGAGAGAGATGTTTTGAGAATGGCTCCAAATGCAAAAAGTGCTCCTCATATTGGCGGGGGTCATTTTTTTCAATGGACTAAAGCAGAGCCACTATCTAAGATATTAATTGATTTTATAAAAGAGTAATATTTATGATTCATTTATATACAGCCTCAACACCTAACGGTCATAAAGTTTCTTGCTTGTTAGAAGCATTAGAAATGCCCTATGAAGTTCATCCAGTAAATCTTGCAGATGGTGAACAAAAAAAACCTGAATTTTTAAAGATTAGTCCTAATGGCAGGATTCCAGCTATTGTAGATACTGAAAATGATAATCTTTCAATCTTTGAATCTGGAGCAATAATGCTCTATCTTGCAGAAAAGGCAGGAAAGCTTATCCCAAGTGATCTTAAGGGAAGAGCAAAAGTTACTGAATGGCTTATGTTCCAAATGGGTGGCATCGGTCCAATGATGGGTCAAGCAAATGTTTTTTTTAGATATTTCCCTGAGAAAATTCAACCAGCAATAGATAGATATCAAAATGAATCACGGCGTCTTTTTGAGGTTTTAGATACTCATTTAGCTGACAATGAATGGCTAGCTGGAGAATATTCGATTGCAGACATTGCTAACTGGTGCTGGGTTAGAACTCATAACTGGTCGGGTGTATCAATTGATGGACTGACCCATCTTGAAGATTGGAAAAATAGAATGTATGAACAGCCAGGAATGATTAAAGGAACTAAGGTTCCAGTTGATAGAGAAAGTATCATAAAAAATAAAGAAGATGAAAAGGAATTTATAAAAAACGCACAAAAAATGGTAAAAAAATAAGGAGAAAATCTTATGTTAAAAGTTCATTTTACACCTGGAACTAGAGCAGGAAGAGTGGTTTGGCTGCTAGAAGAATTAGGATTAGATTATGATGTGAATATCTTGCCTTTTACAAAAGAGGGTTTGAAATCTCCTGAACATAGATCTAGACACGCATTAGGAAGGGTGCCAGTTCTTGAAGATGGTGATATTTCCATATTTGAATCTGGAGCAATTATTCAATATATCCTCGAGCGTCATAAAGATGGTGGTCTTAAACCTTCGAAAGATTCAGAAGAGTTTCCTTACTATCTTCAATGGTTTCATTATTGTGAGGGTATGGTTATGCCGCCAATGAATCAAGTTGTGGTTCAAACAATTCTATTGCCACCGGATAGAAGAGATGAAAATGTTTTAAAGCAAGCTCAGAACCTTATAACAAAATCTCTAGGGCCGGTAAATGACAATCTTGCTGATAAAGAATACTTAGTTGGTAATTTTTCTGCAGCTGATCTCATGCTTGGTCATTCATGCTTTATGGCTAATAGGTTAGGGTGCGTTCCCGAAGAGATGAAGCACATTAAAAATTATGTAGCTCGCATTGAAGCAAGACCTGCATTTCAAAAAGCCATAACCTTAGGAGAATAATATGAAATATAAAAATAGTGTTCACCCAACAAAAGAGCAAATGGAAGGATTTCTTGAGGGTGACAATGAAGCACCTATCGCCATGCTTAATCTTTTGAAGTTTAAAGAAAAAGCTGAATACGAGGATGGTCGAGATACTGATCTAACTGGCGAGCAAGCATATGCCACATATAGTGTAGAGGTTGTTGAACATTTAAAAAAAGTGGGCGGTAAAGTATCTTTTGGCGGGTCTATAAATCGCCTAATGCTTGGAGAAGTGGAAGAGCTTTGGGATGCAACATTTATTGCTAAATATCCTAGCAAAAAGGCAATGCTCAAAATGATTACGGACCCAGACTATTTAGAAAGTAATAAGCATAGAGTGGCAGGACTTGCAGGACAGCTTAATATCGAAGTTAAAGAATATAAATTTTGAAACAATTCCAAACAGTAAGATGACTGAAAAAATAAAAGTCTTTGGAGCTACACCCTCTCCTTATACACATAAAATGATTTCTATTTTAAGGTATCGACAAATTCCATATGAAGCATATATGGGAGATGTTGTAGGAAGATTAAAAAAATTAAATATTGAGCCGCCACAACCAGTTTTGCTCCCAACTATATTATTAAAAGATGAAGCCAATAATTTAATTCCAACCACGGACTCTACTCCTATTATAAGAAGATTAGAAAAAGAATATTCTGAGAGAAAATTACTACCAGATGACCCTGCGCTTTCTTTTATAAACTATTTACTAGAAGATTTTGGCGATGAATGGGTCACTAAATATATGTTTCACTTTAGATGGTACTTTGAAGAAGATTCAGATAATGCGGGTACAATCCTGCCTTTAGTTGATCTTGGCACTGATACACCTGATGAAGCACTTATAGAATTTAAAAAATTTATTTCAAATAGACAAATTGAAAGACTATGGGTTGTTGGCTCTAATGATATGACAGCTGGTTTAATTGATTCTAGTTTTAGAAGATTTGTGAAACTTATGGATAATCATTTATCAACAAGTAAATTTCTTTTTGGTGAAAAGCCCTCTTCTGCCGATTTTGCTTTTTATGGTCAGTTGACTCAGCTTATTGGATTTGATCCAACTTCAAGAAAAATAGTTTATGACTCATCTAAAAGATTAATTGCTTGGGTTGATGTAATGGCTGATCTTTCAGGTCATGATGTAAACAATTGTAAATGGACGGTTCTTGAAGATAGTCCAGAGACTTTAAAAGAACTTCTCAAAGAATTTGGGAAAATGTATGCGCCTACATTGGTTGCAAACGCCAAGGCAAAAAATTCTGGAAATGAGACATGGGAAATTGAAATAGATGGTTCGATATGGAAACAAAAGACATTCTCATATCAGGCTAAATGTTTAAAGTGGATAAAAGATGAGTTTAATTTGTTAAATGAGCATGATAAAAAAAGAGTGATGAAATATCTTGATGGAACAGGGTGTGAAAAAATCTTAGGATAATAATATGAAAATAAAAGATAAAAGAATTGTTGTAACTGGTGCCGCTAGCGGTATTGGTTTAGCGCTATGTGAAGAATTTCATGCAGGTGGAGTCAAGTCAATTGTCTGTGTAGATATAAATGAAGATGGTGCGAGGAGTATTGCAGAAAAAGTTAATGGCATTGCTATAGCTGCTGATGTGTCTAGTGAAAAAGATATTATTAATGTGATTGAAAAAGCAAATGAATATTCTGGAGGAATTGATATATTTTGTTCGAATGCTGGAGTTGGTGGTGCTCCAATGCTTTTAGAAACAACATCTGAAGAATGGAATAGCACATGGAGTATAAACGTAATGTCTCATGTCCATGCTGCAAGACATGTATTACCTCAAATGCTTATAAGGGGTGAAGGTTATCTAATGAATACAGCATCAGCTGCAGGTTTGTTATCACAAATAGGTGCAGCTCAGTATGCTGTTACTAAATCAGCGGCAGTAAGTTTTGCTGAGTGGATAAAAATTACTTATGGTCAAAAAGGTATTGGTGTTTCCTGTCTTTGTCCTCAAGCTGTAAGAACTGCTATGACTGCTCAAGGTGCTGGAGTTGCTGGAGTGGATGGAATGCTTGAACCAGATGTGGTAGCTAAAGATGTTTTAGACGCAATTGAAAAGGAAAGATTTTTAGTGTTACCTCACAAAGAGGTTGGCGAATATGTGCAAAGAAAAGGTAATGACAGAGATAGATGGATAACCGGCATGCAAAGACTGCAAAAACAATATGAAGATTTTTATGAAAACTGGGTTAGAGGAAATAAAGGAGAAAATAATGAAAACTAAAATTACAGAATTGTTTGGAATTGAGCATCCTATTATTCAAGGTGGTATGCATCATGTAGGTTTTGCTGAACTTGCTGCAGCTGTTTCTAACGCTGGCGGCCTTGGAACTATTACCGGCTTAACCCAGGGAACGCCTGAAAAATTAGCTAACGAAATTGCTAGATGTAAAGAAATGACAGATAAGCCTTTTGCTGTTAATTTAACTTTTCTTCCCTCTTTAACACCTCCAGATTATCCTGGATTAATTAAAGAAATAATCGATGCAGGTGTCCCAGTAGTCGAAACTGCTGGAAGAAATCCTGCTGAATATTTACCTGCATTAAAAGAAGCTGGAATAAAAGTTATTCACAAGTGCACTTCTGTAAGACACTCTATAAAAGCTCAATCAATTGGTTGTGATGCTGTATCAGTCGATGGTTTTGAGTGTGGGGGTCACCCAGGCGAGGATGATATTCCAAATTTTATTTTACTACCAAGAGCAGCAGAGGAATTAGAAATTCCGTTTGTTGCTTCAGGCGGTATGGCTGACGGAAGGAGTTTAGTTGCTGCTATGGCTCTTGGAGCAGAAGGAATGAATATGGGTACAAGATTTATAGCAACGCAAGATGCACCTGTTCATCAAAATGTTAAAGAAGCTATTGTTAACGCAACTGAACTGGATACTCGATTGATTATGAGATCATTAACAAATACTGAAAGGGTTCTTAATAATGAAGCAGTAGAAAGGCTCATGGAAAAAGAAAAAGCATTAGGTGATGATCTAAAATTCGAGGATATCATTGACGAAGTTGCCGGAGTTTATCCAAAAATTATGCATGAAGGAACAATGGAAGCTGGAGCTTGGTCTTGTGGAATGGTTGCTGGGCTCGTGAATGATATTCCAACAGTCCAGGACTTAATAAACAATATTATGTCCCAGGCTGATGAAATAATTAAATCAAAGCTACAAAATTTCTAAGATTTATTTTTTATAATTTGCAGCTTCTTCTGATCCGTCAGTTGCTGTTCCTTTGGTATAAGAGTGAGCTCCCATTCCCGCAAGATCTCCGTCTTTGACAATTAAGTATGGTTCCCTAATTGGTTCACCGGAAAAGAAACACTCTAGTATTTCTCTAACACCAGCAGCATACCTAGCTTGTGCAGATAATGAGGTTCCAGACGTATGAGGAGTCATGCCATGGTTAGGCATTGTTCTCCAAACATGATCATTAGGGGCTGGTTGTGGAAACCAAACATCACCAGCATAGCCACTTAACTGACCTGACTCTAAAGCTCTAGCTATTGCATCTTTATCACATATCTTTCCTCTAGCAGTGTTAACTATATAAGCTCCCCTTTTCATCTTGTTAATCATTTCGTCATCAAATAAATGTTCTGTTTTTGGATGAAGCGGACAATTAATAGTAACAACATCACATACTGAGACTAAAGATTCTACTGATTCGTGATAAGTTAAATTTAATTCTTGCTCAACTTCATCAGACAATCTATGTATATCAAAATAATGAAGATGTACATCAAATGGTTTCATCTTTCTTAAAGCATCTATACCAATTCTTCCAGCAGCAACTGTTCCAATATGCATTCCTTCAACATCATAAGATCTTTGCACGGCATCAGCTATATTCCAGCCGCCCTCATTAACAATTCTATGCTGGTTGTGGTAATCCCTTACCATTGAAAGAATCATCATGACAATGTGCTCTGCAACTGATCTTGAATTGCAGTATGTCACTTCCACAACATCAATGTTGTGATCCATGGCTCCTTGAAGGTCAACGTGATCTGAGCCTATTCCAGCTGTTATTGCCATCTTAAGGTTTGGTGCAGATTCCATCTTTTCACGAGTCAAATAATATGGGAAGAAAGGTTGAGATATTACAATGTCAGCATCCACCAATTCTCTATCTGCTTCACACCCCTCGCCATCTTTATCTGATGTAACAACTAATGTGTGTCCAGCATCTTCTAAAAACTTTCTAAGCCCTAATTCTCCAGATACACATCCAAGAAGTTCTCCTGGTGTAAAATCAATAGCTTTTGGAGATGGCAGAGTCATACCATCTGGATATTTATCTATTTTTGGTAAATCGTCTCTAGCATACTTACTGGGCATACCAGTTTTTGGATCATCGTATAATACACATAATATCTTCATAATCTCTCCCTTAATGTAAATAATTCACCTTTTACTAAAACAGAAATTATTTAAAAAAACAAGAAAAATATATAGAAGTTAGGCTTTGATTAGAGGGTTATGTTTAACTCTATCTGGAATATCTTCTGCACCTGGTACCCCCCTTGCGATTAAGAAAGGTTTAAGAGCTTCAATAGCCTTGGGC
>CACLXS010000003.1 GCA_902610905.1 uncultured SAR86 cluster bacterium | reverse complement strand
TCTTTTTTAGTTATAAGATTTACAACACCACCTATTGCATCAGAACCATAGACAGCAGATGCACCATCAGTAAGAATTTCAACTCTCTCTAATGCCGCAGTTGGCAATATATTTAAGTTGGCTATTGTTCCGCCTGTTTTTGGGTTGCCTGGAACTCTTTTACCATCAATAAGAACTAGAGTTCTTGCTGATCCAATGCCTCTTAGCGAGACCTCACTAGTACCACCAGCAGAACTTCCAGATCTTTCATAATTAGATCCAGCAACATTAATAGGAATTTCTCGAATAACATCAGAAATTGTCAGCTCAGCTGTTCTTGCTATCGACTCTTGATCAATAACAACAACTGGCTGGGCTCCAGTAAATTCAGATGTTGCAATACGAGAACCTGTTACAACTACTTCCTCTACTTCAGATTCCTCATCTTGAGCTACAACAACTGTTGTAAAACTTGAGAAACCTAGAACTAAAGCAAGCAGGTATCTTTTTGTATTAAACATAATTTTCCCCCTTTTAAAATTGATTATTTGCTTAAATTCAGCATTTAATCTGAAAAAAGTATTACATAATCATCTTAATATGTATATATATGCATAAAATTTATATGTTTTATTTATAAACAGATATAACTTCAATTTATGTATATAAAATATCTTAAATACAACTTTATTATTTCTAGAATGATTTATCTTTTATAATAGTCAGTAAATTTTCAGATAAGGAAATACAAATGTTATTAAAAAATAAAAAAATATTAATCACAGGCCTTGCTAATAAGTACTCAATAGCTGCTGGAATTGCTTCAGCAATGTACAGAGAAGGAGCAGAATTAGCATTTACTTATCAAAACGAAAGACTATTAAAAAATTTAGAACCCTTAGCAAAAGAATTCGGATCAGATATTTTGATTGAATGCGATGTTGCAAGCGATGAATCTATTGAGAATTCTTTTTCAAAACTATTACAGAAATGGGATAAGTTTGATGGGCTAGTTCACTCTATTGGATTTGCTCCATCAGATCAGCTTGAAGGAAATTTTGTTGATGTTACAACCCGTGAGGGTTTTAAAATTGCTCATGATATTAGTTCATACAGCTTTACTGCACTTGCAAAAGCATCAAAACCAATGTTAAACGATAGCTCTGCTCTTCTTACCCTTACTTATTTAGGAGCAATTCAAACAATCCCTAATTACAATGTTATGGGTTTAGCAAAAGCAAGCTTAGAAGCTAATACAAGATTTTTGGCAGCTTCCATGGGTAGAGATAATATCCGTGTTAATGCTATTTCTGCAGGACCAATAAAAACTTTAGCAGCTTCTGGTGTTAAAAATTTCAGAAAAATGTTATCTCAACATTCTGATAGAGCCCCTTTAGGCAGAACTGTAACTATTGATGAGGTTGGAAATGTTGCAGCATTTTTGTGCTCAGACTTTGCTAGTGGAGTAACAGGTGAAATAACTTATGTTGATGCAGGATTTAATACTGCAGCAATGCCTCTAGTTGAAATAGAAAACTGATTACTTGGCAATCTGCTTTACAGCAGCAGAGTTTGGTCTTCTTAAATCAGCAAATCCATAATTAACACCATTAACAATATGAATGCTTTGCGTGCTACCCATTGTTTTATTAGCTTCTGTCTTATGACCAATTCTATTTAAGTTATATAAAATGTCTGAACTCAAAGTTTTTTCATAATCTATGCCTCTATATGGCCAATCTTTATGGACTCTTGGAAGCATTGTTGCATCACCAATAGATAAATCAAAGTCAATAACACCTGATACAACTCGAAGTATTGCTGCAGGAATATAGGAACCACCGGGTGATCCTGTAATTAGCGATAATCTATCTTCTTTATCAAAAACCATCACAGGCGCCATTGTGCTCATTGGTCTTTTTCCTGGTTGAAACTTATTGCCAGGACTAACACTTCTACCTATCTTTGATACATCTCCAGATTTATATACTAGATTATTCATTTGATTATTCATTAGGATGCCAGTTCCAGGGATTGTAACACCTGAACCAAAAGATGCTCCTAAGGTATAAGTATTGGAAACAGCATTTCCATCTGAGTCAATAATAGAATAATGCGTTGTGTCTCTACTTTCATTAATCACTTCAATAGGTTTTACTGTTGAAGCTTTGCTGGCTTTTTTAAGATTTATAGAAGATGCAAGCTCTTTTATTCTTTCATTTGATAATAATTGATTAAGCGGAACATCATAATAAATAGGATCACCAACCTCACTTGATCTATTATTATGACCTCTTCTTATTGCTTCAGAAATCAAATGGTAAGTTATTGTTGAATTGCTCTGATATTTAGAAAGATTATATTTATCTAGAATATTTAAAGCTGTTAATAAGGTAACTCCTCCTCCAGATGGGGGACCAGCTGTAAAAACTTTGTTACCTCTATAATTTGCAACAATTGGTGCTCGAATATAAGGCTTATAACTGTCTAAATCTTCTTTAGAAAATAGACCACCGTTATTTTTCATTGCAGCTAAAATTTTCTCTGCTGTCTCACCTTTATAAAAACCATCTCTTCCGTTTTCGGCAATTAAAGTAATCGTATTAGCTAAACCAGGAACTATAAATATTGAATTCTCTTTAAGAGGCTTATTATTTTCAAAGTAAATATTTCTTGATTCCTTGTCGAATTCTAATCTTGGAGTGCTTTCTATAGCTTTATGTAAATCATAGGTTACTGTAATACCCTCTTTGGCTTGTTTAATTACTGGTTCAAGGATTTCTTGCAGAGCAAGTTTTCCAAATTGTTTATGAGCTTCTAAAAGACCTGCTACTGTCCCAGGTACTGCTGAAGCTTTATATCCAGTATTAACAAGTTCATATTTATCTTCATCAAAGTTTTTTGGTAGTGATTCTAGTTTTTTGGTTGAGTTACTAGATAAGTCAAAAATATTTTCTAGATTTGAATTAAGGGGTGATGAGCTTCTGTAATCAATAAAAAAAATTTCATCTTTTTCTTTGATATAAACTAACATAAAGCCGCCGCCGCCTAGATTACCTGCTCTCGGAAGTGTGGCTGCTAGTGAAAATCCAACTGCAACGGCAGCATCAACAGCATTACCTCCCTTATTTAAAATCTCAACCCCAATTTCTGATGATAAATAGTTTTGAGAAGCAACCATCCCCTCTGTTCCAACAACCGGATGATATGGTGACTCGTAATCTATATAACTTCTAGATTCAAGATAGAGACTAAGAAAAAATATTAGATAAAACTTTATCGTCTGCATTAAAAAACTTGAGGTGCTATAAAGTAAGCAAATAGGGTCACTACAAAGATACCTATAATATTTAATACAAATCCAGCTTTCATCATTGTTGCTATTGTAAATTTACCAGAGCCATAGACTATAGCATTTGGAGGTGTTGCCACCGGCAACATAAAAGCACAACTTGCTGCCAGACATACAGGCACGGTTAAAGACACAGGTAATATACCAAGACCAATAGCTACCGCACCAAATACAGGTAAAAATGTTGATGTTGTTGCAACATTACTTGTGATTTCAGTTAGAAATATTATTAAAGCAGCAACAAGAAATATAAGCATAATTGGAGGAACTGTTCCTAAAATACTTAAACCCTCTCCTATCCATACACCTAAACCAGTAGAATTTATTTGTGCAGCTATGGATAAACCACCACCAAACAATATTAAAAGACCCCAAGGTAATTTATTTGAGCTATCCCAGTTTAATAAATCATCTTTATTATTTGAGGAAGGAATCATAAATAATAATATTGCAGAAATAATCGCAATACCTGCATCAGTTAGTCCTGATAATAATTCAAAATTATCAAGACCCTTTCTAAATATCCATGCCAATGCAGTTAAACCAAATATCACTGATATTTTTAACTCATCTTTTGATAGAGGTCCTAAATCATCTAGCATTCTATGAAGATGTTCTTTGGTATTATTTGAAGTTATAAACGAAATTGGAAAGACGTATTTAGTTAATATAATCCAAGCTGAAATTAACATCACAGCAGCTAATGGCACGCCAAGTGTCATCCAATCAATCATTGATATTTCAACCCCATATGTTTCTAACATAAAAGCACTAAAGACAATATTTGGTGCAGTTCCAACTAAAGTTGACATGCCGCCAATTGTTGCTGCATATGCAATACCTAACATAAGAGCTGTATCAAAGAATTTTTTATCTTGATCGTTCAATCCTGGAATCGTTGTGGCCACAACCGAGCAAACCGCTAAACCAATTGGTAATAACATTAAAGTAGTTGAAGTATTCATAACAAACATACTTATAAGAGCTGCTACAAGCATAAATCCACCAATAAGTTTCATCCCAGAAGAACCTGCAGCTAAAATCATCTTTAAAGCCATTCTTTTATGCAAGCCGGATCTTTCTATTGCAATAGCTAACATAAAACCACCTAAAAATAGGTAAATGTTTGGATTGGCGTAAGGTAATGCAGCACTTTTAAAGCTAGTTATTTGAAACAAAGGAAATAAAGCTAATGGCAATAAGGCTGTAACTGGAACTGGAATAGCTTCTGTTGCCCACCATATTGCCATCAAAGAAACAATAGCAGCAACTTTCCAAGCATTTTCTGTTAAGCCTTCTGGTGCTGGCATAAATAGCATTAGAACAAACACTATTAAACCAATTGTAAAACCTTTCTTTTTATATGCTGGCATAAAATTTCATTTCTATAATACTTAAAAAAGGGAGCATATAGCTCCCTTTTGATTAAAAACTACTTTTTATAAGTCAATTTTAAAGTCTAAATAATAATTACGGCCTAAATCTCTATGCATATCAGAGAAGAAACCTAAGTAACCATCAGCTAAAGGCGCTCTCTCATCAGCAATATTTTTTATCATTAACTTAATTCGTGCCTTGTTACCATTTATTTCAATTTTCTTGTATACACCAAGATTCATAGTAGTCATAGACTCAATTGTCCATGGAGTTCCATCGGTAAGTTTATTACCATAATCATAAGCCTCTCCCATTCGCAGAGCTGAAAAAGATCCACCCCAATCTCCATATCTATAATTAACTTTTATGGTATCTTTTTGGTCGGTACCAACATCGGAATTTTGTAAAAGACTGCCATAACCTTCAATTGCGAAATATGCAGGGATTGCTCCAGCAGCTATTTCATCTTCAATTGCCTGGAATTGAGGAACAGGAGTTTGATAGAATTTATCTGTAATAGAAGATGCTACAGTAACTTTAAAACTACCAAAATCAGTATCAAAATCATAATAAATGCTGACATCAGTTCCCTCAACCTCACGTGTTGCAAGATTTAAATACTCATCTCTAATGATATCTTGTTCACCAACAGGGCATATACCTGCATTAAAAAATAATAGATTATTTGCAGCTTTTTCATCTGGCGATTCCCAATAAGCATCACGTCTTACTGCTGAGCCCTCAATATAATATGCATCAACACCTGCATCATATAAATCAGGATTAGCCTTACAGTATGTAACCATTTCTTCAACCGTTGAAGCTCCACCTATGCCAGCAGCTTTACGAAGAAGTAAATCATAAACACTGTGATTATTTCTCCCAAACAATCCAATAGTATTTTCTTTTTCAATAGCCCAAATATCATAGGTAATAGTTAAACCATCCACTGGTTGCAAAATAAAACCTATAGAACTGTTTGTAGATTCTTCTGGAACTAATTTTTCAGCACCTGTCGCATACCTTATTGAGTTTAGTACAAGGTAATCATCTATGAAAACACCATCCTTAGTTGAAGATGGAGCTTCACCGTTAAAGTTTTTAGCTGAAGATAGAAGTTGTAATACTGCATCATAACGTGACCCAGTTCTAGCGACCTCTTTTTGATTAACTTGGACTAAATTTGGGGGTCTAAAGGATGTAGATGTTGAGGCTCTTATTGTAGCCCAATCAAGAACATCATAACTGATTGCAAATTTACCAACAGTTGCATTATCCGAATCACTAAACGCTTCATGTCTAACCGCAAGCTGAGCATCTATTTTATCAGTTACAGGTATTGAAAATTCCATAAAAGCAGATTGAACATGTTTGCTACCAAAAACATCTGATGTTGGGCTTGAACCCATAGCATTTGATGTATATGGATGATTATTTGTACTATTAACTGAAACACCACAGCAATTAGAATTTTTTATTTGGCCATCAAGATATGGACTTCTGTCATCTTCATACTCTTCGTGCCTCCATTCTAGTCCAACAAGCATTCCAACTGGGCCTGCTGGAAGACTATAAACCTCAGGATTGCTCATTTTAAAATCTATCATAGAAAGAGTAGAAACATCATCTCTGGTTACATCTTCTAAAATATAAGATCCGTTATTTGTATCCCAATTAGTATCAAAAATGTTAAAAGCATTTTCTGTTTTACTAGTATCTCCCGCAAGATGTTCATAAAGTTTTGTGTATACTATTCTGTTCGCAATATCATTAGAAACTGCTTTAGAATAAGTAACAGCACTCTCCCAGTCCCAGTTTGATTCTGTAACACCTCTAAATCCTAACAAGTATCTATAGCTATGTTTATCAATAGTTAAATCTCTACCTCTATTATAAGGCCTCCAACCATCAATTCTTGTTGTAGCTCCTGAAAAAACCGCACCATCATTATCAGCTGGAAGTCGATCAAACCAATAATAGTCTTTGTTTATGCTGAATATACCGCCCCTGAAGCTTCCATGAGTAGACATTTTTCTAGAGTTGGATTCATATTTGCCAATTTCTGCAAACATTTCCATGCCATTATTCATCTGATGAGTTATGAAAACAAATGCATTTGATCTACTCATTTTTCCCCTATAGTTTCTGAGAGTGCCAGGAGCATAATCAAAGTCTCCATCAGCATCACTTACAAGACAAGTACCCATTCCTGAGTTTAATGCACCAGAAGTTGCACAAGCAGGGTGACCTAAAGGAAACAGTTGTGTTTCTCCGCGATTATCTACCCATGTGAAATCATTGTTATAAGAGCTTGGAAGATCTAATTGAAACCATCCATAATTGTAGCTATTGTCTAATCCTTTTCCGATAAATGCAGATAAGTGATCAGGAATAAATTCTTCAGCATTTTCTGAACACCATCTTGCATCTTCACAGGCCTCAATTTTTTCTCTGTCTCTATACTTTAAGAACATGGCAACATTAGTTGCACCATCATTCATAGTAAAGCCGTATTTAACACTTATATCTGTATCTACAGCATCAAAATGCTCATGCCCAGTTCCCCTTAAGGATATACTAAGACCTTCATAATCGGTGTCCATTACATTATTTACAACGCCGGCAACAGCGTCAGCACCATAGATAGCTGAGGCACCATCTTTTAGGATTTCAAGCCGGCTTAGACCATTCGTTGGAATGAGATTTGAATTTACGGTCATTGTTGGCACAAAATCACCGCCTATCCATTCAGTCTGGTAACCAGCATTCATAACCATTCTTCTTCCGTTAAGCAGTGTTAAAGTGTTACCTACACCCATACTTCTTATGTTGTAAGCACCAGTATCACCTCTAGCAGCATTAACACCTCCTGAGGTTTGCTCTTGTTCATTAAAATAATTCATGCCTTGTTCTACAAGATTTTCAATTAATTCATCGCCATCTAAAGCACCAGTCGCCTCAATATCATCAGCTGAAAAAACTGTAACAGGTAAGCTTCCAGTTATTTTTGCTCCCTTGATTTGCGACCCAACAGTAATTATTTCCTCTACTTCTTCTTCGGAAGCATTTGATGATTCGTTTTCTTGTGAAAACAAACTAATTGATATAACTAATGGAAATAAGAAAAGAAATTTTTTATACATGCAGAGACCCCTTTATTAAATTTAATGTTCAATTAATATATCATTTCAATGAAATTCTTGTCTATTAAAATTTCTATTAATATATTAATATATATATAACTCTAGGTTATATATGTTATCTTCTAAACAGATAGAAATTTTTTATCAAGTATATAAAAACAACTCGGTAACAACCGCTGCACAAATGCTTTCTATATCTCAGCCCTCGGTTAGTAAAACATTAAAAATTATTGAAAAAAATATTGGTTATAAGCTTTTCTTAAGAAAAGGTAAAAAATTGGTCCCAACTGATGAGGCTGATGCATTATTTGAGCATGCGTCAATTGTTACTAATCAAATAAAGAATTTTAACTATATTGCCAATACCTATAAAGCACGCTCAAGTGACTTTATTAATATAGGGACCACTCCATCTCTTGCTGATAGTTTTGTTCCTAAAATTATCAAAAAATATAAAGATCTCCATGAGAATGCAAAATTTAATATTATCAATCTAAACAGCATAGACTTAATCGAAGACAGATATAAACCAGATATTGATATTACTATCTGTTTTAATGCAAAAGATGACTCAAATTTTAATAATATTATTTTAAAAACAGGTATACATAAACTTGTATCAGCAAAAAAATATAATATTGGTAAAAAAATAAGTCTGAAAGAGATAGAACAATTGCCTTACATTGAAATAACAAATCTTCTATCTGTATATACTAAATCAAGTATTATGAGTTATTTAATAAATAATAATTTTGATATGAACTTTTATCTAAAAACTGATTCATATAACTCAGCTTTATCAATAATTAGTGAGGGAACTGGGATAGCAATAATTGATGATAACACCATACAAAAAGCTAATTTAGAAAAGGTTAATATCTCTAATATAAATGATGCTAAATTTGAATATCAGGTAAATGCAGTTATGAAAAAAAACTTACCAAATACTGACGTGTGTAATTTTTTTAGTTATTTGTCTCAATAAATCCAATAAGTTTATTAATCCTGTCTAAAACTTCCGGTTTTTCAAACAGTGATAATGTGAGTCCTAATGAAGGTGAGTTTGTAGAGCCAGTTAGGGCAATTCTTAACGGCTGATTAACTTTTGGAACGCTTAAGTCTTTTAAATCTCGATAAGAAGACAACATCTTGTCTATGCTATCCTCAGTCCAGTTATCATTATTAATAATGCTATCTTTTAAATCGTTTAAAATTTCAGTCGAACCTCCAATAAATTTCTCTATTGCTTTTTGATTATAAGATCCCGGTTTTTCAAAATAACAAGTTAAATTTTGTGCGACTTCTTTAAATGTATTTCCAGAAGATCTCATGGCATCAATTAAAATCTCATATTTATTATGTGTATACAGATCGATATTGACAGCTTGCATGAATGGTTCTAAATATTTAATAAACTCTTCTAATGATAGATTGGCCATGTGTTGTACATTTAAAAAATTTAGTTTTGTAGTATCAAAAATAGCTCCAGCTTTTTGTACTTCAGTAATTTCAAAGTCTCTTATTAAATCATCTAAATAAAATACTTCTTTATCCCCCCTAGACCAACCAAGTCTTGCTAATGTATTTAAAATTGCTGAATCTAAATAGCCATCATTTTTATATTCTTCAAGACTTGTAGCTGCATGTCTTTTAGACAGTCTTTTTTTATCGCTGCCCAAAACTAAAGGTAGATGAGCGTATTCTAACTCTGGATATCCCAAAGCATTTTGAATATGAATTTGTCTCGGTGTGTTGCTTATATGATCCTCTCCACGAATGACAGTGGTAACACCTTGCTCATAATCATCTACAACATTGCAAAGATGATATGTAGGACTACCATCACTCCTAAGGATGATTAGATCATCAAGCTCAGAATTATTGAAAACAATTTCTCCACGAACATAATCCTTGACTGTTATAGTTCCTTCAAGCGGTGTTTTTAATCTTAGGACAGTATTTTCAGATTTTTCTAAGTTTAAATCTCTACACTTCCCATCATATTGCGGTTTAAGTCCTTTAGCCTGTTGTTCCGCTCTCATTGCATCTAGTCTCTCTTTTGAACAATTACAATAGTAGGCTTGATTTGAACTAATAATCTTTTCTGCTGCAGCTATATAAATATCACCTCTTTCCGATTGATTAATCGGAGTGAAATCTGGTTTTAAGCCAATTGATTCAAGACTTGTTAAAATATTATCTTCAAACTCTTTTGTTGATCTTTCACGATCAGTGTCTTCAATCCTTACTAAAAATTGACCATGATTTTTTTTTGCGTAAACGTAATTAAATAATGCCGTTCTAACTCCGCCAATATGAAGTGTTCCTGTTGGGCTGGGAGCAAATCTGGTAATAACCTTTTTCAATGAATCTTTCTCCATATTGTTTTAACTGAATTTAATTTTTCAATGTCAGCAAGTCTTTTTTCATGTTCTTTAAGATCATTTTTACTAGCTTTAACTTTTATTAATTGCAATTTATCTCTTGAAATTAAATTTTCAGAAAAGCTTTTTTGTTCTGAAATTGCAGAATTATTATTAGTAAATTCAAATTTGCTTTGGCCACCTGTTAATGCCATATAAACATCAGCAAGTATGTTTGCGTCTAACAAGGCTCCATGAAAAGTTCTATCATAGCCTGAAATATTAAATCTCGATGCCAATGCATCTAGAGAATTTCTTTGACCAGGATATTTATCTCTAGCAATGGCTAAAGAATCTTCAATTTCACATATTTCTTCTAAGGTTGGGTACTTAGAGGAAGCTAGTTTAAGTTCATGATTTAAAAAACCAACATCAAAGGCTGCATTATGAATAACTAAAGTTGAACCATCAATAAATTCTAGAAATTCTTCTGCAATGTCTTCAAACAAAGGTTTATCTATAAGATCTTCATTCATGATTCCATGTACTTTTGAGGCTTCTTCATCAATAAGTCTTGTTGGATTTATGTATGTATGAAAATGTTCTTCAGATTTATTTCTATCATTTATTAAAACAGCACCAATTTCAATAACTCTGTGTCCTTGCTGCACCTCAAGTCCTGTTGTTTCAGTATCCAAAATAATATATTTTTTAGCCATTTTCATTCAATAATAAATCAATTCCCTTATTAGCAAGCTGATCAGCTATTTCATTTTGCTCATGCCCTGAGTGACCTTTTACCCAACTCCATTTTACTTCATGAATAGAGACATAATTATCTAGCTCAATCCATAGATCTTTATTTTTAACATTTTTTTTTGCAGCATTTTTCCAATTATTTTTTTTCCAATTGTCTATCCAAGATGTTATTCCTTGCATGACATATTTTGAATCCGTTGTGAGATTTACCTGACATGGTTCCTTTAGGACTTTCAGGCCTTCAATTGCTGCCATTAACTCCATCTGATTGTTTGTTGTATTATGCATGCCGCCGAAATATTCTTTTTTTATATCTGCATACTCTATTAAAACACCCCACCCTCCAATTCCTGGATTACCTCTACAAGCACCGTCAGTATAAATATTTACTGTTTTCATAAAATTAACTTAGAATTTGCATATGATTAATATTAAGCCCATAAAAGCATTTGATGACAATTATATTTGGTTAATGACAACTAATGAAGGGTCAATAGTTATAGATCCTGGTGAATGCGTAAATTTAATTAAAATAATAGAACAGAAGAACATTAAGTTGGATGCAATTCTAATAACTCATCATCACTATGACCATACTGGAGGTATTGAAGAATTATTGATTAAATATCCATATTTAAATGTCTATGGACCAAACAATAATATTGATTCAATTAAATCTAGGCTTATTGATGGAGGATTGTTAAATGTTATTGGTATTGATTTTGAGATTATTGAAATACCTGGACATACTCTTGATCATATTGCTTATTTTGCAAATATTAATAATTCACCAATATTATTTTGCGGTGATACATTATTTGCGGGAGGTTGCGGGAGAGTTTTCGAGGGTACATTTGATCAAATGTATGAATCTTTGATGAAATTAAAAAAATTACCTCAAAATACCAGAATTTATTGTGGGCATGAATACACCATTAATAATTTAAAATTTGCTAAAGAAGTTGAACCAGACAATATTGACTTGATTAAAAGGTATAATGATGTTTTAGATCTCAGAAAAAATAATATACCAACACTACCATCAACCCTATCAATTGAATTAAAAACAAATCCTTTTTTACGAGCAGATAAAAATAATGTCCAAAATATCATTTCAAAGAAATTTAAAACAGGCATTAACGAAAAAGAAATATTTAGTGCATTAAGACAATGGAAAGACAACTTTTAATCTGCTTAATTTTTATATTTGCTTTAAGTAGTTGTCAGACTTCAGGCACACCAACATCGTCAATTGAGCAAAAGATTGAGATAAGTGAAAAATCAATAGAGACAGAAATTCAATACACTAATATATGGGATTACATAGTAAAAAACTCTGATACTCATAAAGAAACATATCTAGATGATGTGACGCTTGAATTTATTAATAAACATTTAAAAAATAAAGATAATTTTGATGAATATCTAAGTAACTCGTATTTTTTTATATATTATGTTGTTCAAGAACTTGAAGCCGCAAATTTACCCGTAGAGCTTGCACTTATTCCTTTTATTGAAAGTAATTATGATCCTTTCTCCATTTCCCCATCAGGAGCTGTTGGTTTGTGGCAGTTCATGCCGAAGACTGGCAGATTTTATAATTTAGAAAAGTCTTGGTGGAATGAAGATAGACATGACCCTTACAGATCAACGCATGCTGCTATAGGGTATTTTAAATATTTATTTGATAGATTTGATAACGAAATCTATCTAGCTCTTGCGGCATATAATGCTGGGCCAACTTATCTAGATAGACAAATTCACAAAAATAAAAGAAAAAACCTTAGTACAGATTTTTGGTCTCTTAATCTTAATGATCAAGTCACTAATTACATTCCTAAATATATTGCCATAAGAGAGATTATTTTTAACTCCGAAAAGTATGGGGTAAAGCTACCTGAGATCCCAGTTGAGTCAGTTGTAAAGAAAATAGAAATACCAGGTCAAGTAGAAATATTAAATCTAAGTGAATACCTTGATATAAAACCGGAGCTCATCTATAAGCTTAATGCTGGATATACAAAATGGGCGTCGGCACCAAAAGATAAAAGCGTCTTCTATGTTCCTATAGAAAAAACATACTTACTTGATAGTCCTGACAGCCCTTTTGAAAATGTAAACCAAATTAATTGGATTTCACACAAAGTTGTCAGTGGCGATAATTTGTGGAATCTTGCTGAAAAATATGACACCGAAATTCAAATAATTAAAAAAATTAACTATCTTGAAAAAGATCTTCTTTCTATTGATGACACTTTATTGATACCTTTAAGTAGCATGCAATCAAATAACTTTATTCCTTACGAAATGCATATAGTCTCCGAAGGAGATACTCTCTGGGATATTGCTGAGAAATATAATATTGAATTAGCTTATTTAATTAAAATAAATTCATTGGATAAAAATGCCTATCTTCAATTAGGCCAGCAACTAACAATAGGTAACAAAAATATTCATAGAAATATTGAATCTAAAAAACGAACAATCCTTTATTCAGTTAAACAGGGAGATAATTTATATAAAATATCTGATCTTTTTGCTGTTTCTATAGAAAGTATAAAAGAAATAAATGAATTTCAATCAAACCAGTTAATGCCTGGTCAAATTATTAAAATTGCCATAAAAGCTTTTTAAAAATTATTCTGAAGTTTTTGGATCCAATGCATCTCTGAGTCCATCACCAAAAAAGTTTAATGCAAATAAAGTGATTGTGAATGTTAATCCCGGATAAATTAATAACCAGCTATATTCTTCCATAGACTCTACACCGTCTTTAATTAAAGTACCCCAACTGCTCATTGGTGGCTGAATGCCTAGACCTAAAAAGCTTAAAAAGCTCTCAAGTAGCATGACTTGAGGAATAGTTAAAGTTGCATAAACGGCAACCGGCCCAAGTATATTCGGTAATAAATGCCTCTTAAACATTGCAAAATTGCTTACTCCCATTGCTTGAGCAGCTAAAACAAACTCCTGATTTTTTAGACTCAATACTTGGGCACGAACAATTCTTGCCATTGTTAACCATTCAACTGCACCTATTGCTAAGAAAAGCAACCATAGATTTCTTCCAAAAATTACCATTAAAAGAATGATAAATATTATAAAAGGAAGTCCATACAATATATCCACAATTCTCATCATTACCGAATCTACTTTTCCTCCGGAGTAGCCAGCAATAATTCCCCATGAAACCCCTATAACAAGAGCAACTGTTGTTGCAATAAAACCAACTAATAATGAGATTCTTGCACCATATAAGATCCTAGAAAGTAAGTCTCTGCCAAGCACATCAGTGCCAAGTAAGTGAGCTGAAGATGGAGGCGATGCTCCTAAATCTAAGTTTTGATATGCATATGGATAAGGTGCGATCCAAGGAGCGAATGCAGCTAATACAATTAAAACTACTAAAACAACAGCACCTGCGACTGCAGCTTTATTTTTGAACAATCTTCTAATCGCATCTGACCATAGTGAAGAAGACTGTGACATTATGTATCCCTCGATCTTGGATTAAGCCATAAAGCAACGATATCAGATAATAGATTGAAAAAAACAATCATAAATGAGAAAAAAATTGTTGTACCTAATATCATTGTGTAATCTCTATTAAATGCTGCTTCAACATAAAATCTTCCTAAACCAGGTATTTGAAAGATAGTTTCAACAACAAATGATCCAGCCAATAATCCTGCGACCGCCGGACCTAAGAATGATACAACCGGTATTAGACCACCTTGCATAGCATGCTTAATTACAACCATTTTTTCTGAAAGGCCTTTTGCTCTTGCTGTTCTTATAAAGTCTTGATTAAGAATTTCAAGCATTCCACCCCTGCTAAGTCTTGCTATGTATGCCGCATAGGCAAAACCAAGAGTTAATGAAGGTAGAATTTTATCGCCGGGTAATTGTCCCCAGCCAGAAACAGGAAGTAGTTCAAGATTAATACCAAAGATTAATACTAATAGAGGGCCTAATAAAAAAGTTGGTACGCAAATCCCAATCATAGCAATAGACATAGGTATATAATCTAAAAATGTGTTTCTCTTCAGAGCTGCAGTTACTCCAGATAAAATACCAATAAATAACGCTATTAACATTGAATATATTGCTAATTCAAAGGTGACCGGTAAGCCAGTCATAATTAATTCTGTTACAGAACGACCAGGAAATCTAAATGATGGACCAAAATCTCCAACTAAAATTCCTGACATATAGTCAAAATACTGTTCAGATAAAGGGGCATTTAAATTATATGCCTCATTAAGATTTTTTAAGACCTGCTCAGAAACAGCCTTATCAGCATCAAAAGGCCCACCTGGAGCAAGTCTCACAAGAAAAAAAGTAATACTTGCCACAGCAATTAATACAGGAATAGCTAGTAATATTCGTCTAAGAAAAATGCCAAGCATTTATATTAGTCTCTCTCGATCCTAATATATTTTGGATGATGATGACTCAAAATATTTGGGTACCAACCCTTCACATCCTCATGAAGCTGATAAACTCGAACATATGTATAAATAGGTGCTATTGGCATTTCATCAATCAGAAGTCTTTCAGCCTCCATTAAAATCTTATATCTTTCTTCTTGATCAAGCGTGGCATTTGCCTTGGCTAGAAGGCCATCAAACTCATAATTATCCCACCTAGTTTTATTATTTCCTCTATTTGGTCTCATCGTATCTAAAAAAGTATTGGGATCTTCATAGTCTCCTATCCAGCCTGCTCTTGATACCTGAAAATCTCCAATCATCTCTCTACTTAGATAGACTTTCCAATCTTGGTTAACAAGTTCTACATTAATACCTAGGTTTTGTTGCCACATTTGTTGAATTGCAAGAGCAACTTTTCTATGTCCTTCACTTGTATTAAATAAAATCTCTAGCACTGGAAACTTCTCTCCTGAATCATACCCGGCTTCTTTTAAGAGATTTCGTGCTAAATCTACATCATATGGGATTTTTGTATCTGGATAAAACCCATTTGATCCTGGTGGAGTAAATGAGTATGCAGGAATTTGTCCACATCTTGTTACAGATTCAACTATTTTTTGCCTATCAATAGAATACGCAAGAGCCTTTCTAACTCTGACATCATCTAAAGCTTTGTTAGCTGTATTGAATCTATAAAAATATGTCCCCATGTAAGGATGTATTTTTATATTTGGATTTATTTCTTGGATATTAGGTTCACATTTATTTGAAGGGAAAGTACTTGTAACATGAAGTTGACCAGCCCTAAACATTCTTTCTTCAGTCATTTCATTAGAAATAGGATAAAAATGAATTTCATTTAACTCAACTATATCCGCGTCCCAATATAATGGATTTTTATCAACTACTATTTTTTTATTTAATTCCCAAGTCTTTAGGTTAAAAGGTCCATTACATACAAAATTTCCAGGTCTTGTCCATTGGCCATTTCTGTCGTCCATGGTTCCATGTTTTAAAACTGTAGGCTTATGAACAGGCCAAGTACTATAATGACTTAATAAGCCAAGAAAAAATGGTGTAGGTTCTTTGAGCGTGACTTCTAATGTTTTACTATTTAAAGCCTTTACTCCAACATTCGAAAAATCATCAATGGTTCCATTATGAAACTCTTCAGCATTCTGAACATAATAAAGCATATCAGGATATTGTGAGCCTAAGCTAGGAGTTAAAATTCTTTGCCATGACCATACATAATCTTCTGCTGTTACATCATCTCCATTTGACCATTTACCATTCTCCTGAAGATAAAAGGTATATACCTTGCCATCATCACTTATATCCCATGATGCAGCTGACCCTGGAAGACTTTCTCCGCCACGAGGATTAGAACTAGTTAAACCCTCACACAATGCTAAAAGTAAATGATGTTCGGGTACACCAGTAACAATGTGTGGGTCTAATCCTTGAGGCTCTGTTCCATTACCATAATGAAGAACTTTTGCTTCAACTGCATTGTCAACAGGCGTTGTTCCTGATGAGCAACCTATTAAAAAAAGAATAATAAATAAATAAGAATATCGCATAGTTAGAATACTATATTATTTAAATTAACATTTGACGAGTCAAAAAGATCCGAACTAATCAAATCATTCATTTGTTGTGTGAATCTATTTTCAGCGAATTGTTCATATTGAGCTATTACATCATCAATTTGCTTTTCTGAGGGCTTATTAATACTTATTAAGTCAATGATATAGTCATCACCAGAAATTGACTTTGCAGAAGTTGACTCTCCAGGTAAAAGCTTAAATGCTTCTGATAATACTTCTTGAGGTAACAAGGATGAGCCTCTTGCTACATTAATAAATGAATCTGACTTTATAAAGCTATAAGCAGATATAAATGAATCAACTGTGCCAGATATTTTTGTTTGTGCAATCTCATCAAGTAATAAATTTTGCTTTGTAACAGTTTTAATAGAAGTAAGTGATCGAGATACTTCATCTTGCACTTCTTCATATGGTTGAAGAACAGGTTGAATTATTTCAGATAATGATAAAATAATAATCGAATCATCTATTTCAAAACTTGTAACAATGCCAATCTCAGCATCAGGTGAGAAAATGTATTCTCTAATTTCAGTATTGTTAATTTCAGAATCAAAGTTTTCAAAAGTATTGTTTTTACTAATTTTTAATTGCGTTTTTATAGAATTTGAGATTTCATTTATGGGTGCTCCAGAAATTATAAGAGAATCTAATGAATTAAAATCATCATTCATTAAAGCTATTGATTCTGTTTCTACTAGTTCTTGAACAAAAACTTTTTGCATTTCTTCCAATGGGACTGGAATAAATTTATTGTATTCTGTAACTTTTATAAGATGATATGAATCATCTAATTCAACAACATCGCTAATATCATTTAACTCAAGGTTATTTAGAGCTATTGAAAATTGTTCAGGGAAAATATCTGCATCAAAGTATTCTAAATCACCTCCGCTATCTTTAGTAACTACGTCATCACTATATTGTTCAACTAGAGTCTCGAAACTTTCACCGACTGATAATTTATCTTTAATATTATTTATGTGTGACAAAGCTGAGGCTTCAGAGTCATGATTTGATTTATTGATCATTAAATGAGAAATCCTTATTTCAGAATTATCTTTATTGTTTGCAAGATAATTTTCATATGAAGATTGAATGTAATTATCTGGGACTTTTACCAAATCTTCGTAATCTTTATTGTTGAGAATAAAGTAGCTAAATGATCTTGATTCATCTGAAAAGAATTTAAGTTCATTATTTTTATAATAATCTAATAACTCCTCTTCAGTATTAGTAATGCTTTGTGATAATTCTGATGAATCAACTTTGATAAAATTTAAATTAATAGTTTGTTCTAAGATTGAAGCTAAATCTCTTGATTCTTTATCTAATGCAAAACTGCTAGCGCCTATAGCGCTTCTGAATTGGTCTGTTGCAAGTAATAGTGATATTTGTTCAATATATTCTTCTTTTGTAAAACCATTAGCATTAGCTTGAGCTTCAAAAACATCTTCGTTAAAAGTGCCATCAACCCAGAATGCATTATTAGCAATAATATTTTTTTTTGCTAATGTTCTTGTGTGATCATTAACAAAACCCATTGATCTTGCATTAGCTAATAAAGTTTTTTGAATTATTAGTTCTTGTTTGATTATTTCGAGTTGTATTTCATCTGAAAGCTCTGAGAGCTCAAAGCTTTCACCATAAATATCTTTATATTTCTGAATAGCTAGATTAGTGGCGACTTGAAAGTCAGCCTGTATAACATTTTCACCATTTATTGATCCAAGAGAATTACCGGTTGTATCTGTTAGCGAAGATGTTCCTAAAAAAACAAATGGTAGCGCACATGCAGCTACGACAATGAATAATCTAGGTCCTGTTAAAAAATTTCTGAGTGATTCCATCATAGTGGTGCCATTATAAATAAAAAAAGGGTGCAGAAGCACCCCTTTTTAAAGTAAATAAAATTTAGCCGTTTTTGACCTTATCTTTAAGACCTTTACCAGCTTTAAAACCTGGAACTTTAGAAGCAGCAATATGCATTGATGCGCCAGTTTGAGGATTTCTACCCTCTCTTGCAGCTCTGTGCCTTACTGAAAATGTTCCAAAACCTACTAGTGATACAGAATCACCATTACCTAAAGCATCCCCAATTCCACCTAAAACTGCATCAACAGCTCTTCCAGCAGATGCCTTAGAAATATCCGCGTCACTTGCGACAGCGTCAATCAAATCTGATTTATTCATATTAAATACTCCTCTGTATAAATTTATTTATATAAATACTATTCTATGAAAAGCTTTTTAGCCCTAAAAGTCAAGCAAATAAAGGGTTTTTAATGTGCTTGATTATTTTCAGTTTTTGACTGCTTGCTTTTTTTAGATTTATTTTTATTAGTTGAAGAATTCTCTAATACAGGAATTGGTTCCTCAATTAACGCATGTGAAATGACTTCATCGATCCATTCCACAGGAATGATATTAAGTGATTTTAATATTTGATTAGGTATCTCTTGTAAATCTGGTTCATTTTCTTTTGGAATTATTACATTCTTAATACCACCCCTTTTAGCAGCAAGTAACTTTTCTTTTAGTCCACCAATTTTTAAAATTTGACCTCTTAATGTTATTTCTCCAGTCATGGCAGTATCACACTTAACAGGTATTCCAGTAAATATAGATATCAGTGAAATTGCCATCGCACCGCCTGCACTTGGCCCATCTTTTGGAGTTGCACCCTCAGGCACATGAATATGAACATCAAATTTTTCATAAAAATCTGACTTTATTCCTAAAGATTTAGCTCTAGATCTAACCACGGTTAATGCTGCTTGAATAGATTCCTGCATCACATCACCTAAAGAACCAGTTTTAATGATGCGGCCTTTTCCATCAATATATGAAGCTTCTATTGTTAATAACTCACCGCCAACCTCTGTCCAAGCTAATCCGGTAACTTGTCCAACTGCATTTTCTTTCTCAGCTATACCATATTTGAATTTTTTTACGCCAGAGTATTTATCTAAATTTTTAGGAGTTATTGATGTTGCTTTGTTGAGTGATTTTTTTGATAATAATCTCTCCTTGACCACTTTTCTTAAAATTTTTGCAATTTGTCTTTCTAATCCTCTTACCCCTGCTTCTCTGGTGTAGTATCTTATCAACGACAATATTACTTCTTTATTTAGATTAATCTCATCTTCATTTAGTCCGTTCCTTTCCATTTGTTTAGGAAGGAGGTATTTTGAAGCAATATTTAATTTTTCATCTTCAATGTACCCAGGTATTCTTATGATTTCCATTCTATCAAGTAGTGGTGTTGGAATGTTTAAACTATTAGCAGTACATACAAACATAACTTCTGATAGATCATAGTCTACTTCAAGATAATGATCACTGAATGTATTATTTTGCTCAGGATCTAGGACTTCTAAAAGAGCTGATGCAGGATCTCCGCGATGATCCATACCAATTTTATCTATTTCATCAAGTAAAAATAATGGATTTTTGACACCAACTTTAGATAATTTTTGAATAATTTTTCCTGGCATTGAGCCTATATAAGTTCTCCTGTGGCCTCTAATTTCTGATTCATCTCTAACACCGCCCAGAGACATTCTTACAAATTTTCTATTAGTAGCTCTTGCAATTGACTCTCCCAGAGATGTTTTACCTACACCTGGAGGACCAACCAAGCATAATACTGGAGCTTTCATCGACTTAACTCTTTTTTGAACAGCAAGATACTCAATTATTCTTTCTTTTACTTCTTCAAGACCATAATGATCCTGTTCTAGAATATCTAGCGAAGCATGAATATCAGTTTTAATCTTAGATCGTTTTTTCCAAGGTACATCAACAAGACAATCTAAATATGATCGAACTACTGATGCCTCAGCAGACGATGGTGACATATGTTTAAATTTTGCAAGCTCGCTTTTAGCTTTTTTTAGAGCATCCTTGGGCATGCCGACCTTATCAATCTTTTCTCCTAAAGCTTCAAGCTCATCAACCTCATCGCCAATCTCACCAAGTTCCTTTTGAGCGGCTTTTATTTGTTCATTAAGATAATATTCTCTCTGAGATTTTTCCATTTGTTTTTTTACACGTTCTCTTATTTTCTTTTCAACATCTACAACATCAAGTTGTGATTCAATAAACATTAAAACTTTTTCAGCTCTGGATTTTAAAGCAGCGATGGAAAGAATCTCTTGTTTTTTTGAGGTATCTATAGGCAAGTGTCCTGTAATTGTATCTATAAGCTTCGATAGATCATCAAGCGAATCTACTGTTGAGACAATTTCGGGTGGAATTCTTTTAGTTATGCCAATGTAATCTTCAAACTTAGCTTTAATAAATCTAACTAGGTTTGAAGCATCAGCTTCTTTTAATTGAATATCTTCAAGCGGTGAAACTCTTGCTAAATCATGATTATTTTTTTCAATGATGTTATCAATTTCACATCTCTTATGGCCCTCTATTAAGACCTTCATTGTTCCATCGGGCAATTTAATTAACTGAAGTAAATTACTTATACATCCGTTTTTGTATAAATCTTTAAATTCTGGATTATCAGTTGCAGGATCAGTCTGGCAGACTAGAACAAGTTTTTTATTTGAGGACATAGCGATATTTAATGCCTCAATTGATTTTGGTCTTCCAACAAAAAGAGTTGTAACTATGCCAGGAAAAACAACAACGTCTCTTAATGGTATTACAGGTAAATCTGATTTAATTTCTTTCATATCCTTAATATAGGGATAGAAATTGAAATATCAATTAGCAGATGTTTTTTTAGATGGTGTTTTTAGTAATTTAATTGGTTCAGATTTTGAACTGACAGTCTTCTCATCAATAATTACTTTCTCAAGATCATTATTAGGAAGTTCAAACATTGTTTCCATTAAAATATCTTCCATTATCGAACGAAGTCCTCTTGCACCTGTTTTTCTTTTTATAGCCTGCTTAGCAATTTCTTTTAAAGCCTCATCTCTAAAACTTAATTCAACATTATCAATATCAAAAAGATGTTTATATTGATTTACTAATGCATTTTTTGGTTCTCTTAAGATTCTAACTAAAGCGGACTCATCAAGCTCATGTAAATTTGATATTACTGGAAGTCTGCCAACAAATTCAGGAATAAGTCCATATTTTACTAAATCCTCAGGTTCTAAATTTTCAATATTCGAGGATATTGAATCAATATTCGATTGCTTATTGACTTCAGCACCAAACCCTATGCCAATATTGTTGTTTCTTTGATCGATAACTTTATCAATTCCAGAAAAGGCGCCTCCACAAATGAAAAGAATATTTGAGGTATCAATTTGAATAAACTCTTGTTGAGGATGCTTCCTTCCACCCTGTGGTGGAATAGATGCAACAGTTCCCTCGATAAGTTTTAATAAGGCTTGTTGCACTCCTTCACCGGAAACATCTCTAGTGATTGATGGGTTGTCTGATTTTCTAGCAATCTTATCTATCTCATCTATGTAAACAATACCTAGTTGAGCTCTCTCAGGATCATAATCAGATTTTTGTAATAGTTTTTGTATAATATTTTCAACATCTTCGCCGACATAACCAGCCTCAGTTAAAGTTGTAGCATCAGCGATTGTAAAAGGAACGTTTAAAATTTTAGCCAAGGTTTGTGCTAATAGTGTTTTTCCACTACCTGTTGGACCTAATAAAAGTACATTACTTTTTTGTAATTCTACAGAATCTTTAGTGTTATTTTTTTTAAGTCTTTTATAGTGATTATATACAGCTACAGATAAAACTTTTTTTGCTTTCTCTTGGCCAATAACATACTCATCAAGTTTATTAAAAATTTCTAAAGGCGAAGGGAGTTCTTCAAGAGAATTATCTTCCTCACTTTTAATCTCTTCTTCAATAATGTCATTACAAAGATCAACGCATTCATTGCAGATGTAAACGCTCGGTCCAGCTATTAATTTTTTTACATCGTCTTGAACTTTTCCACAAAAAGAGCAATGTAACTTATCGGATGAAGTCTTATTTGTCATTAAGCTTGTCTCTTGTATTAAGAATACTGTCTACAATACCATACTGAACTGCTGCCTCAGCATCAAGAAAGTTATCTCTATCGGTGTCTTTTTCAATTTTCTTTATTGTCTGGCCTGTATGTTTAGCAAGAATATGATTTACAACTTTTTTCATATGAAGAATTTCCTTTGCATGAATTTCGAAATCAGAAGCTTGTCCCTGGAATCCACCTAGAGGTTGATGAATCATTATTCTTGAATTTGCTAATGCAAACCTCTTCCCTTTATCGCCACCAGCTAATAATATCGCTCCCATGCTTGCTGCTTGTCCTATGCACATGGTAGATATAGATGGTGATATGAACTGCATTGTGTCATAGATAGCAAGTCCTGCAGAAATACTACCACCTGGTGAATTTATATATATTGATATATCTTTGTCAGGATTCTCAGATTCTAAGAATAACAATTGTGCTACTACCAAATTTGACATGTAATCATCGACAGGACCAGATAAAAATATAACTCTTTCTTTAAGTAGCCTTGAATAGATATCGAAAGATCTTTCACCTCTTGGTGTCTGTTCGATTACCATTGGTATTAATGCTGATTCAATTTCTCTCATGTTTCTTTATTTATTTGCCAATTCTGAAAATTTTATCACCTTATTCTTAGATTTAAGGGCATTTTCTAATTTTTCAATAAGTTGTTTTTCTAGTGCTATCATTCGATACTGCTCTAATTGTTGCGGTTGATTTTTAACCCATTGCTTAAATTGTTCAGCGTCTTTATATTTTTCTGATTCCTCATTTATAAAATTATCTAAAATTTTAGCATCAACAGATATCTCGAAATGTTTTACAAGCTCTGCAAATAATAAATCAAGCTTAACTCTTTTTTCTGCATTTTCCATGAACGTATCAACTGGAAATAAATCATCACCAGCGTTATCTTCAGCTTGGCCAATTCTCATTAAGGCATCTTTTCGCATAAGATCAGCCTGCTCTTTCACAGTTGTTTTTGGTACAAAAAAAGAATTAGTTTTTAAAAGTGTTTCATAGATAGACTCTTTTGTTAAATCTTTTTCTTGGGCATCTACTTCTTTTTCCATTCTTTTTGAGATTTCGTCCCTGAATCCAGCCTCATCCTTTACATCCATTTGTAATTTTTCAAATAAATCTTTGTCTAAGTTAGCATTGGATAACTCTTGAACTTGTTTTAAAGTGATCTTAAATTCTGCTTCAACATTTGCAAGATCTTTTTTGAAGTAATCTTCTGGAAAGGTAGCTTTAATAGAAAACTCGGAAGGCTTGTTGCCTATAATTGCATCTTCAAAACCAGGTATCATAGAATTACTTCCTAAAACTAGTTTAAAATCTTTGGCTGAATTGCCTTCAAATTCTTCACCGTTGATTGAACCAACAAAATCAATAATTACCTGATCATCTTTTTTTGATTTTCTATCAACATCTTTCCATTCGCCATATCTTTTTAAAATATCTTTTATAGCTAGATCTATATCATTATCATCAAAAGAGATCGAAACGTTTTCATAACTAGTCCATCTGCTCAATTTTGGTTTGATATCTGGAAATACTTCAAATGTAGCCGAATAAGAAATAGGTTTAGCGGGATCTTCACTTTCAATGTTCACTGTTGGAGATGATGCAGGTCGTAATTTATTCTCAGATAATGCTTCTGGATAAGAGGCTTGAATTAATTCATTGACAACATCAGCATGTATTGATTGTCCATATCTCTGTTGTAAAACATCATTAGGGACTTTCCCTTTCCTAAAACCATCGAGTTTTGCCTTACCTTTAATATTGTTTAATTTTGATTGAAACTTTGATTGATAATCCTCTACAGGAATTGATATCGTGAGTTTTCTTTCCAATTCTTTTAATTTTTTTAATTTACTACTCATTGTTTTTCCAAATAATAATGGGGCGAGCGATGGGGTTCGAACCCACGGCCTCCGGAGCCACAATCCAGCGCTCTAACCAACTGAGCTACGCCCGCCACGAAACGAAGTATTATAGGTCAAAATCACAACTATTATTTAATTTTTTATTAGGATAATTGCTATTAATCTATTATTATTTTTGCATAGGGAGAATTTTATATGAGTAGCTTTTTGGATGACACTACGAAATATGTGAATAACGCTCTCAAATATTCAGACCTCTCCCCAGGACTAGCAAATAAAATAATAATTTGTAACTCAACCTATACTGTACGATTTGGTGTTCGTTTAAGAGGTGAAATATATACATTTGAAGGCTGGAGATCTGTTCACTCTGAGCATATGGAACCAACAAAAGGTGGAATAAGATTTGACATTCATACTCATGCTGAAGAAGTTGAAGCTTTAGCAGCTTTAATGTCATATAAATGTGCAATTATTAATGTGCCTTTTGGGGGATCAAAGGGAGGCCTAAAAATTAATCCAACACATTGGAAGGAAAATGAAATTGAAAAAATTACTAGAAGATTTGCTCAAGAGCTAATAAAACGAGATTTAATTAGTCCGTCAATGAATGTTCCAGCCCCTGATATTGGCACTTCTTCCAAAGAAATGGCTTGGATTGCAGACGAATATAGAAAAATACATCCAGACGATATTAATAGTGCAGCATGTGTTACAGGTAAGCCGCCTAACAAAAATGGTTTAGTTGGCAGAGAAGAAGCAACAGGAAGAGGCGTTCAATATATTGTAAGAGAGTTCTTTAGGAATCAAGATTTATTAAAGTTAGTAAAAATGGATTCAAATCTAGCAACAAAAAAAATGATAGTACAAGGCCTTGGAAATGTTGGCTTCAATCTTTCTAAATTTTTAACAGTTGATGATAGTGTGAAACTCATTGGTATAGCTGAGCACAATGGGGGTATTTTCAATGAAGAAGGTATTGATGTAGATCATGCTAAGAAATACTTTATAAAAAATAAATCTTTTGAAAATTATCCAAAGGCAAATTTTATAAAAGATTCATCGCTTCTTTTAAAAAAAGAATGCGATATTCTAATTCCGGCTGCTAGAGAAAATGTGATCACAGAAAAAAACGCTAATGATATTTCAGCAAAATTAATTGTTGAGGCAGCTAATGGCCCTATTACATATAAAGCTAACCAAATTTTAAAAAGAAAAAAAATTTTTATAATTCCAGATATTTTAGCCAATGCTGGTGGTGTAGCAGTTAGCTATTTTGAGTGGGTAAAAAATATAAGGCACATTAGATTTGGTAGATTAGAAAAAAGAAGGAATCAGCTTCAACTTCAAAATTTAATTGAGGCTATTGAAGCTATGACTGGCAAATCAATGCCTGAAAAATACAAAGCTAACTTTGTAAATGGTATAGAAGAAATAGACTTAATTAGGTCTGGACTTGACGATATGATGATTGATGGATTTCAAAGTGTAAAAAAAGAATTTACTGAGAACGATAAAATATCTGATTTTCGAACTGCAGCCTATAAAGTAGCAATTGAAAAAATTGCTCTTTCATATGATTTTATAGGCTTATAAAATTAGCTCATCGGGAAGAAAACAGCTTTTGAGTCTGTTTTCCAAACTTCATATTTGAACATAATATTTTTAAACAAATCTGAATTAAGAAATTTATTAAGGAGTTTGTTAACTTTTAAAATATCTATTTGATTTTCAAACCATTCAGGATCAGCAATCTTGAACTGTCTAATGAAAGGCAAAATAGCAATATCTAATTTATTAATATTGTGACTAAATATCCATCCATCTTTATCAAGAATGGATTCAAGTTTTATGAGAATAGATAAACATTCATTTCTATGAAAATCTGAATCAACATCTTCATATCTGCTTGAATATTTATATCTATCTAGATGGTATTTAAATTTTGTATCAAATAGATTAATCAAAGCATCGGTAAGGTGCATATCTTTTTCATCCAAATTATCTTCAAAAATATTTTTTTGTTCCATTACCCAATTAATAATATCTATACTCTCATCAATTACCTTATTTTTTAATATTAAAACTGGAACAGTTCCCTTGGGAGAAACTTTAATCATATGATCAGGTTTATTGTTTAATCTGATCTCACGAATTTCGCACTTAATATCACCAAGAAACAGAGCTATTCTTGCTCTCATAGCATAAGGACATCTTTTAAATGAATATAAAATAGGCATTCTATTTGGTCTTTACTTGAACTTCATCTTTAGGTCCAATATGTTTTTGATTTCTTTTTTTAGCTAGATCAACTTGTTTCTGCCTACTCATATATCTTGATTTTTGTTCATCTGACGTTTGATTGTAACAAGACGGGCATGCAACACCCCTAATATATAGTTCCGAACTTTTATCTTTCTCTGTTATTGGCATCCGGCAACCATGACACATATCATAACTACCTTCGGATAGGTCATGTTTGATTGCAACTCTATCATCAAAGACAAAACACTCACCTTCCCATAAAGATTCTTCTTCATTAATTTTTTCAAAATAATTAAGAATTCCGCCTTTCAAGTGTTTTACTTTTTTAAAGCCATCTTTAATCATCATTGATGATGCTTTTTCACATCTAATTCCACCGGTACAAAACATAGCAATTTTTTTGTTTTGCTTTTCTTCATCACTAAATTTTTGTTTTTTAACCCATTCAGGAAATTCTCTAAATTTAACAGTATTGGGATTAATAGAGTTTTTAAATGTTCCAATAGAATATTCATAGTTATTTCTCGTATCAATAAGAATAGTATCTTTATCTTGTATTAAATTGTTCCAGTCTTTAGGCTCAACGTAGTCTCCAACAAATTCATTTGGATTAATGGATTCATCACCAATAGTAACAATTTCTTTCTTTATTTTGATTTTTAATCTCACAAAGGGATTTACTTGTGATGATGAGTATTTAATATCTATATTATTATTAAAATTATTAATTGATTTAATATACTTGATTGCTTTATTAAGGTTGTTTTCTTTTCCACAGATTGTGCCATTTAATCCCTCATGGCCTACTAAAATCGTCCCATATATATTGAGCTGTTTAAACCTCTTCCTAATTTTAAGTTGAAGTAGATTTGGATCTTCTATTGATGAAAATTTATATAGTGCAGCTATGGAAAACATTTAATAATTCTACTAAAGAAAATGGCGCGCCTGAAGAGATTCGAACTCCTGACCCACTGCTTAGAAGGCAGTTGCTCTATCCAGCTGAGCTACAGGCGCTTGGTCGGGGTAGTAAGATTCGAACTTACGACCACTCGCTCCCAAAGCGAGTGCGCTACCAGACTGCGCTATACCCCGAGGTTGCAAATATTAAAGTTTATCTAAAAAATAAGCAATCATCATATGAATAAATATTGATAAATGTCATAATAATTTCATGTCTGCAAAAATTTTAGATGGTAAAAAATTAGCTTCTCACAGTGAAGAAGAAATAAAAAAAGAAGTTTTAACTCTAAAGAAACATGGTATTGCTCCTACTCTTGCAACCATTCTAGTTGGCAATGATCCGGCTTCTGAAACATATGTTCGGATGAAAAGAAATACTTGCAAGAAAGTTGGAATAGAATCAATAGCTGTTGAGCTTCCAGAAGCTACAACCACAGAAGAGTTACTAGAAACTATTGATGATTTAAATAACAATCCAAATGTTCATGGAATTTTATTGCAACACCCAGTTCCATCTCAGATTGATGAAAGAAAATGTTTTGATGCAATTAATATTGAAAAAGATGTAGATGGTGTTACCTGTCTTGGATTTGGAAATATGTCTATGGGTATTGATGCTTATGGCTCATGTACACCAGCAGGAATTATAAGATTAATTAAGCATTATGAGCTTGAAATTCAGGGTTTAAATGCTGTTGTTGTAGGAAGAAGTCCTATTTTAGGTAAGCCAATGGCTATGATGCTACTCAATTTAAATGCTACTGTCACAATATGTCATTCAAGAACCCAAAATATTAAAAACATAATTAAAAATGCAGATCTTATTGTGGGAGCAGTAGGAATACCTAAATTTATTAAGATAGATTGGGTTAAACAAGGAGCTATTGTTATTGACGCAGGTTTTCATCCTGAAAAATGTGGTGATATTGACTTAGATCAAATGGATAAAATATCTTCTGCATACACACCTGTTCCTGGTGGAGTTGGTCCAATGACTATTAATACACTAATTTTGCATACTGTGCAGTCCGCAAAAAAAATATTAAATAATTAATTACTCTTTTGCTTCTTCAGCAACTTCCGTCTCTGGTGAATTATCTGTTTCTAATTCTGCTTCTATAACCTCACTCTCAGCATCATTATTGATATCATCATTTTCATTTTCTTTAAAAGGAAATGGTTTTTCTTCAGTTTGAAATAATAAGAAGGCTAAAGAGTCATGAAAAAACTCTAAAAGATGAGAGTTAAAGTTTGCTATCGGCGTGTTTGGTTTTGAAGTGAATAGATAAAACAAAAATTGAACAATTGCTAATCCAATGCACAAAGTAAGCGCAAAATTAATTACGAAGCCATAAAGTAGCATGAATAAAAACCTTATCCACTTGCTTGTTTTTAAAATTTCTTCCTTATCTATTTCTATTTGAGTCATAATTTTTATCCCTGTAAGTAAATTCTACATCAACTTCGTGTGGATTATTCACAAGATCATCAATAAATGTTTTTGATGATGCGTTATTAAAAACAATATTATATAAAGAATCGACTAATGGCATGCTTATATTTAAGTTAGCAGATTCTGCTTTTATAACTTCAAGAGTTCTTACACCCTCAGCAACTTGCCCAACTTTTAATTTAGCTTCATCTAGGTTTAGGCCGTTTCCTAAGTTCATGCCAAGTTGAAAATTTCTTGATAAATTTGAGGTACAAGTCGCTACTAAATCACCCATGCCAGCAAGTCCAAGAAAGGTTATAGGATTAGCTCCTTTTGCAACTGCAAATCTACTCATTTCAGCCATGCTTCTTGTAAGAATTAATCCAATAGCATTTTCACCAACTTTCAAGGACTCAGCAATACCACAGATAATTGCGTATATATTTTTTAGTGCTCCTGCTAACTCAACACCTTGAATGTCATCTGAAGAATATATCTTAAATGTGTCAGATGAAAGGGTTTCTTTTATGTCATTAATTAATAATTCATCGCTACTTGCTATAACCGTTCCAGTTACTTTTTCTTCAGCAATTTCTTTAGCTAGGTTTGGACCACTAATAACTCCTACACTGTTCTTAGAGGTATCAATATTCATTTTAATAATGTCAGACATTGATCTAAAAGGATCTAGTTTAATTCCTTTAGTGCAAGAAATAATATGGGCTCCCTCTTCTACTATGTGTGTAATTCTCTTTATTATATTTTCAAATATTAAACTTGGTGTCGCTATTAAGACAATATCTGCCTCTTTGACTACAGAATCTAAATTTTCTGAAGCTTCAATATTTGAAGATAGCTTAAGTTCAGGATGATATGTGGTATTTGCTCCTTCTGAGTTAATTCTTAGTGCCTGATCTGAATCTCTGACCCATAATGAAACATCATATCCATTAGATGCTGCTATATTTGCTAGAACAGTACCAAAGCTTCCTCCACCCAAAACTGCAACTTTTTTTATTATGTTCATAACTAAGAAAGATACTTATCTAATTGCCTCAGATATTTTGATGGATCTTGAGGTGATCCACCCTCAGCTATTACAGCATAGTCATAAAGAAAATCTACAAATGAATTAAATTGTTTGCCTTTCATATCTTTAAGCTTTTTAACCAATTTGTGTTTCATGTTAATTTCAAAAATCGGGTTAGATGATCCTAATGATTGACCAGAAGCTTCAAGTATTTTTCTTAACTGAGCTCCAGGCTCATGTTTAGGTAAAACGATACAAGAAGCAGAATCTGTTAAACGCTTACTTATTATTACGTCAGAGACTTTATCATCTAATTGTTTTTTGATTTTTGCTAGAATATCTTGATCTGCCTCTGAAACTTTTTTTGTTTTATCTTCATCAACAACATCTTCTTTGGCAACATTTACTAATTCTTTTCCTTGATATTCCATTAATCCTGCCATAACCCATTCATCAATTCTATCTGTTAAGAGAAGAACTTCTATTCCTTTTGATTTTAAGCCTTCAATATGCGGGGAATTAGCTGCAGCTTCATATGTATCAGCTACACAGTAATATATCTTATCTTGGTCATCGCTCATTCGCTCAAGATAGTCATCAAGGCTTTGGTCGCTATCTTTACTATTTGCATAAGTGGAAGAAAATAGTAATATACTTGCTATTAAGTCTTTATTTTCTCTGTCTTCAGCTGGCCCCTCTTTTAAAACCAAACCGTATTCATTCCAAAATTCTTTATAACTGTCAAAAGAGTCCTTTTTAAGAGCTTTTAGAGAGTCAAGCATTCTTTTAGTTACAGCTTTTTTTATAGTATCCACGAGATGGTGTTCTTGAAGAATTTCTCGAGACACGTTTAAAGGCAGGTCATTAGTATCAATAATTCCTCTAACAAATCTTAAATATAATGGTAAGAAATTTGAAGCATCATCCATTATGAAAACTCTTTGAATATATAGTTTAACGCCTCTAGGTGACTCACGATTCCAAAGATCAAAGGGTGGTTTTGAAGGTATGTATAGTAAATTTGTATATTCGTTCTTTCCCTCAACTTTGTTATGAGCCCAAAGCAGTGGATCGTCTTGATCATAAGTAATAAATTTATAGAACTCTTTATACTCTTCTTCTTTGATTGATCTTTTAGACTTTAACCAAAGTGCATCAGCATCGTTTATTCTTTTTGATTCAGAGTCTTCTCCAATTAAATTTAGAGGAAAATTAATGTATTGGGAATACTTCTCAAGCAAAAATCTCACTCTTCCATCTTCAGCAAATTCTGTATTCTCTTCATTTAAATATATAACAATATCTGTACCATTTGTTTCTTTAGTGACTTCTGTGAGTTTATATTTTTCTTCACCAGAGCTTTCCCACATTATTGCTGTATCAGTTTTTTCAAAAACAGATTTTGAAATAACCTGTACTTTGTCAGCAACCATAAAAACTGAATAGAAACCAACACCAAACTGACCTATTAAATTAGAATCTTTTTTCTTATCACCCGTTATGTTTTCTAAAAAGGATGCAGTACCTGATCTTGCAATAGTTCCAATATTGGCAACTATCTCTTCCTCATTCATCCCAATACCATTATCAGAGATAATGATTTTTTTTTCTTCTTTTAAAACTTGGACATCTATCTTTAGGTCCTTTGTGTATTTGGCAATAGACTTATCTTCAACAGATTTAAACCTTAGTTTGTCTATTGCGTCTGATGCGTTAGATACCAACTCCCTGATAAAAATTTCTTTATTGGAGTAAAGAGAATGAATCATCAGCTTTAAAAGCTGCTTTGTTTCTGTCTGAAATGATTTAGTTTTTGATCTTGCCATAATAATCCTCTCTAATGACATTTAAATAATATTGAATTTAAGAAATTCAAGTAAAAAATCAGTTTTTATAGATAGGTAACTCTTATTATCTGAACAACAGATACTATAAAAATTACAAGAGTATTAAAGACACTTAAATTATGAAAAAACTTAAATAATCTATCCCACCCCCTGTCTCTGGCAATATTTGTTAGTGGTATGATGATGTATCCAATAAAAGCAAACCCTACAGCTGTAAGAGCAAAGTATACGTCTATAGTTTGAAAAAAAAGATAACTTATTAGTAAAGCAATTAAAGCAATTAACAATATAAGTAAATAATATCTTGGAAAGATTTTTCTTAGAAAATTTGAAGCATTTTGATCATCAAGTACTTTAAACACAACAGGTGCTGTAAGTAAAACTTGAGCGAATATTATGCCTAAAACAAGGGAGTAGCATAATATTAGTAAACTTAAGACAACTATATTCATATTTAAGTGGCGGTCCGACGGGGAATCGAACCCCGAACGCCGCCGTGACAGGGCGGAATTATAACCGTTTAACTACCGGACCACTTATTTACAATTGAATAATATATTTAATACATAATAATTCAACTATTTAATATTGGTGGGTGATGACAGGATCGAACTGCCGACCCTCTCGGTGTAAACGAGATGCTCTACCAAACTGAGCTAATCACCCACGCTGGGTATTATATTGATAAAATCTAAGTATACAAAAGAAATTTTTATAATTTATTTTATTAGATTTTAGATTTGTCTTGCTCCGACTTTTGTTGCCTCTCTTACCTCTATCATTTTTCCAGTTTTACAGTGATAAATATATCCATATACAAGAATAGAGTTTGGTACCAAAGGATGTTTTTTAATATATAAAACATCTTCAATTACGCTTTTTTCATTATCTGAAAATGTTAACCAGTCTATTGAGTTGCCTGGTTCAAGGTTAAATTTCTCATCTATATCTTTATTTGAAAATTTTTCTAAACCACAGTCGGTATGGTGTATTACAAACCATTCATGCGTTCCAAGTAATTTATGTGATATTAATAAAGAACGGATAGCATCATCACTTGCTCTCCCGCCTGCATTCCTTATTACGTGTGCATCACCTTCAGATAATCCTGCAAACTTTGCAGGATCAAGCCTTGCATCCATACAAGTAAGTATTGCAAACTTTTTTATAGGCGTAGCCTGTAAATCTCTTTTTGTACCAAATTTATCTGCATAAGCTTTATTTGAAGCTAGTAATTCATCTAAAATTTTTGACATAAATAGACCATCTTTTTATTTTATAATACTCAATCTTGCTAAATATATCCCTATGAGGGTTATTAAAACAAATAATATTTGTATTAAATTAAGAATCTCAGAAAAAATAAAAGCCGCAAGAATTGTTGCTGTCAAAGGCTGCATTAATAATCCAATTGATCCATTTGATGCTGAGACCTTTCCAATTCCAATAGTGATTAAAAACTGTCCGCCAAATTGACACAAAAAAGCCATTAAAAATAAATTTGTCCACTCAAAATGTGATGTTGGAATATGGTTTCCGCCATCATAAATCATTGGGAGGATAGAAAATAAACAACAGAAAAATGTTGTATAAAAAATAATATTTAAAGAGGTCTCTTTGCCTAATCTTGATATCACTAATAAATATACGGCATATCCAATAGCAGCTATCATGCATAAGATATCACCAAAAACTCTTCCCGAAGTAAAATTATTTGAAAAAATAATTAGTCCTATTATTCCAATATAAGTAGTTAAAAAAGATATTCCAAAGCCTTTTGCTGGTTTCTCTTTAAAAATTAGGAACGCAAGGATTGCAACAAAAATTGGTGCTGAATTTACAATAATTGTTGCATTTGATACAGAGGTTATTGACATGCTTGCATGCCACAAAATTAAGTCAGTTGTAAAAGCCAACGATGCTAATGCAGTATAAAAAATTGTGTTTTTATTTTTAACTCTAAATAAGAATTGTTTGTTGACAACATAATTAAAGATAATTAACAAAGGCAGTGCTAATAACATTCTCCAAAAAAGTATCGCTGATGGAGACAATAGACTCCATTTAACAAAAATTGGTGCAAAGCCAATTAACATAGCCCCAAATGCAAGCATTAAAAAATAATTTGTTTTCTGAAAATTGTTAACCATGAAGTTATAATTTAATTATGCAAGAGAATATTGTAGAGCAGAATAAAGAAATTATCTCAGTCGGAGAATTAAATAGATCTGCAAAATATTTGCTTGAGGATGCTTTTACCAATATTGCTGTAATTGGTGAAATATCTAATATGTCTAGGCCAAGCTCAGGCCATATATACTTCACCTTAAAAGATGAAGACGGAGCCATTGGTTGTGCAATGTGGCGATCACAAGCATCCAAACTTAATTTCAATCCAGAAGATGGCGATAAATGCATACTAAAAGGTCAAGTTAGCTTATACCCTGCAACTGGTCGTTATCAGTTAATGGTTAAATCAATTGAACAAGCTGGCGCAGGAAACTTAATGCATCAGTTTGAAAAATTAAAGAAAAAACTAGAATCTGAGGGGTTGTTTGATCAATCAAAAAAATTATTTATACCTCAAGCACCGAAGCATATTGGAGTAGTAACCTCCTCCTCAACAGCTGCATTTCAAGATATCGTAAGTACAATTCAAAGAAGAGCGCCTTTTGCTCATGTTTCTATTAGTCCTGCTGTAGTTCAAGGCGATACAGCGCCTAATACGATTATCAATTCATTGAATAGAATTATAAAATTTAATAATCATACTCAAGATAATCCTATTGATTTAGTTCTAATATGCAGAGGCGGTGGATCTATTGAGGACCTGTGGTGTTTTAATAATGAAAATCTTGCAAGAGAGATTGCATCGTTCCCAATTCCAACTATTTCAGGTGTTGGTCATGAAATAGATTTTACAATTTGTGACTTTGTATCAGATATGAGGGCCCCCACTCCAACTGCCTCAGCAGAAATAGCTACTGAGTTTAATTTTCAAGCTAAAGATAAAATAATTAACTTATATATTGATCTTGGGCGAACAATTACAAATTCTATCTTAAATAAAATACAAAAAATTGAATATCTCAAAAAGAATATTAGAAGTCCATTAATGATTTTAAGAGAGCAGAATCAAAAAATTGATAGTTATGAATTGCAATTAAAACAAAATATTAAGATGCTACTTGCTGAAAATAAACAAACATTAAGTCTTCTTAGATCAAGATTTAAAGAAAGAAGCCCAAATAAATATATTCAACAGTTAAATACGAAAATAGAGCACATTAAAAATTTGATAAAAAAAGAAATCAAATCTTCTATATATCGAAATTCTTTCTTGATTCAAGAATATGAAAAAAATTTAGAAATTCTCAATCCTTTATCAATTCTTGAGAGAGGATACTCGATTATTCAAAATAAATCTGGGGAATCGATCAAATCTAATCAAGATGTAAAAGTTGGTGAAACTTTAAGCGCAAGATTAAATAAAGGATTTATAGATATAGAAGTAAAAAATAAAAAAGATGATATTTAAAATATTTATCTTTTTGGTTATTGTTCTATCATCAGAATTAAAAAGTGAGATAGTCGTTGATCCTGGGGAAATGATAGCAATCAAAACTTCTTCTTGCCCGGATATTAAAAATAAACAAGTATTTTTTTATACATTTAACAAAATTGATTACGCAATTGTACCCTCACCTTTTACAAAAAATAGCAAACTGATCAATACGTATTGCGTTCCAATTAAGGTTAATAAAAAAAATTATGGTGAATCAAGAATTACAATTTTAGATGTTTCTAAAGTGAATTTAAGCGAGGAAGACGGCCAAAGAGCCTACAAAGAATCTCAACTTATAAAAAATTCTTTAAACAAATATTCTACTGATATCAAATCATCATTAAAATTTATAAATCCTGTTGATGGAATAATTTCTAGTAGATACGGCAAACAAAGATATATAAATGATCAGCCAAGGTCTCCTCATCTGGCATTAGATATAGCTGCACCTGAAGGAACGAGAATTATTGCACCAGCTGCGGGGAAAGTAATTCTAATAGGTGATTTTTTTTATTCTGGGAACTATTTAATCTTAGATCATGGCTTTGGATTAATTTCTTCTTATAGTCATATGTCAAAAGTTCACGTTCAAATGAATGACTATCTTAGTCAAGGTGATGTAATAGGTAAAGTTGGATCTACAGGAAGAGTGACTGGACCCCATTTACATTGGTCTGTTTATTTAGGTGGTGAGAGAATAAACCCAGAATCATTGATTGCTGAAAATTTTTTTGAAAAATTATTTCAATGAAGATAAAACAGAACTAAGGCTATCTTTTGTCTGAGGTCTAAATAAAGACTCGACAACAATACCTTCTGGATTAATAAAGAATGTAGCTGGAACGGCTGGAGGTGTTTGAATGCCCCAAATCTCTCTTGGATGGGATATTAGGGATGGAAGTTTCAAATTAAACCTTTTTGCAACTGGTTTGAGATCTTCTTTTTCCAACTCATCAAAATTGTACACATATACAAGTACATCATTATTTTCTTCAGCAAATTCAAATAGTTCAGGTAGCTCCTTTATACATGGAGCACACCAATCAGCCCAATAGTTAACAATAATCCATTGGCCCTTTAATTTTTCAAATGAAGTATCTTTACCGTTATAGACTTGTATATCATTTTTTTGACAACCAAATAAAATGAAAATACATAACAAGGGTATAATTTTACCTTTCATAAGTGACATAATAGGCTAAATTACATATATGGAAAATAAATATTTATTAATTCTTTTTTACTCAGCTGGAGGTTCAGTAAGAAATATTGCTCATGCTATTGCTGATGGGGCTGAACAAGAGAACTTAAGTGTAAGAATAAGAACAGTTCCTAAGGTATCTTCTGTGACTGAGCAAACTGAAAAAAATATCCCTGAAAAAGATGAAGTATATTGCACAAAAGAAGATTTAATAAATTGCTCAGGTCTTGCTTTAGGGTCTCCAACTAGATTTGGTTCAATGGCCGCTCCTCTTAAATATTTTCTTGATTCAACTGGAGATCTTTGGTCGGCAAATACATTGGAAGATATTCCAGGATTAGCATTTACTTCAACCGGTTCAATGCATGGAGGACAAGAAATAACTCAATTTAATTTATTAACCTACATGCTGCATCAAGGAATGATAATCTTAGGTACACCATACTCCATTAAAGATTTAAGCAAAACTAAGTCTGGTGGCACTCCTTACGGCCCCTCTCATGTTGAAAGTTTCAATGAATCAAACAATCTTACTCCTCATGAATATGAAATTGCTAAAAATTCAGGCTCACGAATTGCTAAGTTTATAAACAAAAATTAATGCTAACCAACAATAGAATTAAAGTATCAGTTAGTTTAATTTGTTGTTCATTGATAACCATAAAATTTTTGTCATTTTTTTATGGATCTATTACATTTTTATTTTTTATTTTTTGGTCATTTCCTTTTATTGTCTTTATATATCTAGCAAATAAATTGTCCATTAAAGCTTTTCAAAGCTTTAGTTTTATAGTTTTAATATATTTTTTATCTGTTTCATTGAGAGTTTTTGGCATTGAACCTTACATTCTTGATTTACTAGAAATAATTTTTATTATCATTTTATTCACTCTTTGTATTTTGTCCCCAAAGTCGATTAAAAGAAATTCTGATTGATTTATGATTAGATTAATAACTGTAACCTTTACTGGTAATGATAAAAATGATAACTTTCATCAACATTTTATTTCTTAGGAGTTATACGTGTCAGAAAAACAATCAATTTGGTCAAAGGCTGATAGCTTTCTAACAACAACAAGAAAAATAATAGTTAATTCTTTAACTGCATTAATTTTAGTTGTTGTTACATTTTCGTTATTAGGCGGGATAGGTTCAATGTTCAATAGTCCTGAAAAAATTGATACAAAAAATAAAGTTCTTTGGTTTAAACCTATTGGTGTTGTTGTCGATTCAGAGGTTCAAAGTTCTGGAAATTTTGATTTTAATAGCATTGTTTTAAGTGGAGGCAATACTTTTGAACAGCATGAACTTCAAGATTTATTAGATGTATTGAATCATGCAGCTATTGATGAAAACCTTGCTGCAGTTTATGTAAATGTTTCTGAATTAGGAATGTATTGGTCTTCAGCTTTTAAGATTGCTGAGGCATTAAGGTCTGTTAGAGATAATGGGAAAAGAGTTATAGCTTATGCAGAACAATATAATAACAACTCATATCTAATTAGTTCTCAAGCCAATGAGGTTCTTATTAATGAATATGGACAAGTTTCAGCTTTTGGTTTTTCAAGAAAAAGAGAGTACATGAAAGATTTATATAAAAATCTTAAATTAAATTACAACGTCTTTACTGCAGGTAATTTTAAATCCGGCCCTGAACCATATACTAGGGATTCAATGTCTGAAAATGACAAATTAGCATGGAACGAATTTGCAAATCCTATGTGGAACGAAATGACTGATATGATGGAAAATGCTAGAAATCTTGAAAAAGGAACTATACAAAATTATGGAGACAATGCATGGGAATTAAGTACTGAAAATCCAGAGATGGCAGAAGTAGCGCTTGAATTGGGCTTGGTTGACATGGTAGTTACTCGAGAGGAAATAAAAGCATATATGTTTGAAGAATTTCCAAATGAAGATAACGATCAATACTCTTTCCCAGATAGTATTTCAATTTATGACTATCTTTCAAAAATCAAAGAAGATGAAGTAAAAAATACTAGTAAAAATAAAATAGCAGTTATCAATGTAGAAGGTACCATAATGACTGGCGAAGTAACTTATGGAGTTGCCGGGTCTGACACGATTGTTGATAACATTCAGTCAGCTACTCAAGATAAATCTGTTAAAGCCATGGTTTTAAGAGTTAACAGTCCGGGCGGAAGTGTATGGGCAAGTGAATTGATCACTAATGCATTAAAAGAATTTAAAGACACTGGGAGACCAATTATTTCATCTATGGGAGATATTGCTGCATCTGGTGGTGTTTGGGTCACCACTCTATCCGATGAAATATTTGCAGAAAAAGATACTCTTACAGGATCTATTGGTGTTTATGGAATAGTTCCAACTTTAGATGGTATTTATGATTGGGCCGGTATTAAAGTAGATGGTGTCAGCTCAACTAAAGCCGCTGAATGGGATGAAAGATATGCAATGCCAGAGTATGTAAAAGACGGAATACAAGCTGGAATAGATCACATATATGAAAAATTTGTATCTAAAGTTGCTGATAATAGAAATATGTCTTACGAGGATGTTTTACCAATTGCAGGTGGAAGGATATGGGCCGGATATAAAGCCCTAGAACTTGGCTTAGTAGATAAGATTGGTGGCCTTAATGAAGCCCTAATGTCAGCAGCAGAAAAATCTGGTGTTGAAGATTTTGCAGTCAAGAATTATAAAAAACCAATGGATCCATTTGATGTTTTTTTAAATAAATTGCTTAAAAATATTAATATAGAAATTAATATCGATCCAAGACTTAAGCTAATTAATTCAAAACTAGAAAAACATCTTAAATTAATTGATCCTGAAAAAAGAAATATATTAATGTATTGCTTTGAGTGTGAGGTTAAATAACTTCTTTAATTAAAGGTATTGTAATTTTTCTTTTCATTTCCATTGAGAGCTGATCTAGGCTCTCAAGGATGTGAACTAAATTAGAGATATTCCTTTGAGAATATGTGACAAGATACCTTGCTTCTTTATCACCCAAATTTATTGATTTCAATTTCGAAATATATTTGAGAGCATCAAGTATATCTTTGTCTTGAATGGGTGAGAGTTCATAACTCTCTATTTTTCTCAACCTGGATTCAAGATCTGGTAGAGAAAAATTTAGGGATTCTAAATCTTCCGAGGAAGTTATAATTAATCTACTCTTTGAAATAAGAGTTTTATTAATTAAATTAAATATAGCTTTTTCCCATTCAATTGCAGAAATTACATTTTCAATTCCATCAAGACAAATTAACTGAATGTTTTCTAGGGATTCAAATATCTCGACACCATAATCCATTGCTTTTTTAAGTGGTATATAAAGAGACGATTTGTTGAGAGAGCTATACGAATTGCAAATTGCTTGAAGAAGATAAGTCTTACCAGATTCTTTTGATCCGTAGATAAATAAATCATCTTGAAAGGTCTTGTCTTTGAGGATTGAAACTACATGCAAGTTATCCTCACTTGAATAAAAACCTTCTAAAGAAGATTTATTTACCGCATTCCAAGGAAATGTTAATTGTTTAGGTTTATTCATTATGGTACTTATTAATATCTAATAGCCAATTTCTTGAATAAACAATTAAGCTCAATAAAGTGATTATAATAATAAATACATCGAGAAGTATAAGCGACAGGTTGATCTCAAAAATTTGAAAAAATAATATAACTACAATATAAACAATTTGAAGACCTGTAGTAATTTTTCCAAGAATATTAGGCAATGGTGTATGAGACTCAATCAAAGTCATATGAACTGCAGCTCCAAGTAAAATAGCAATATCTCTTCCAATAAAAATAACAAAAATGTATAGCGGGATATAGTTAGTTAGCCATAAGATAAAAATCGTTCCAGACAACAGTAGCTTATCAGCAATAGGATCTAAAATAGTACCTAAATACGTTTGCCAGTGCATTTTTCTCGCAAGAAAACCATCAAGCGCATCAGTAAGTGATGCAATTAAAAAATAACTCAAACTAATTATAAAATTGCCAATAAATATATTATTTAAAATAGGATAAACGAGACCAATTCTTACAATAGATAATAAATTTGGAATAAAAATAAAATATTTACTCATTTTACGAATCTTAAGCTTAAATTATTCTCAGTTTTTTCTGACAAAAACTCAAAAAAAGTATTATTTTGAATAGACTTTTTAAAGTTATTGATGTCCCCCATTACATTTATTTTATATGTGATAGTGTCATTTTTAAAATTAAGTATTTCTAAATTTGTAATGGCAATGATCTTTGATAGTTTTTCTTTTAAGATTTCATACTCCTCATATGAATTTATACCCTCTATGCTCACATCAAGCAATATAGTCTCTGAAGTATCTATTTTTAAATCTGAGAATGTTTTATTAATTAATGATTCAAGGAAATCATCTAAAGATTGTTTTATATCTTCTAAATAAGATTCTTTATTAATATCAGTATTGATGTCACCCTTAATGAGCCACTTTTTTAACCCAAGATTTATTAGTTTAATGTCTACGTATTCATCAAAATCGTATTTAGAAATTAGATATTGTTGTGGTGAAATTAATATACTCGTGTTAGTTAAAAATGTTTCATCTTCAAGGTCAAGCAGAGGTAATTCAAGAAATAACCCTCTTTCATTTGATAATCTATCTAATGACTCCTTAATGTAAATATCTATATCATTTGTTGAATCCTTTGATATGAAATAAGGATCTTCAGAACCTGACTCTACGGTAATTAAAAAAAAGATTACTGGCCTCGAATAACCTATAATAGGTATTGATAGTTTCTTAAATTTATCAATAACTAAATTTTGATTGAAATTGACTTCTAGATAACTCTTGTTATTAATATTTTTAATTGAGTAGCTAGAAATAAAATCTTTACGAGACGACCCAGAGTTAATTATTTTCCATATGTTAGATGGGGATTTAGACCCACTTATTCTAAAAACTAAATTGTTAAATGATTGATTAATTGAAGATTCTATTTCGCTAGTATTCTCAATTGGAACATAAATTGTAAAAAGTTCTTCAAACTCCTTCCCAAAGGAGTAATTAGAAAAGATAATAAGTGTAACTAATAAATGTTTAATAAAGCTGTTATTCATTTGATTCACATTAAGTATTCTAAATGACAAAAGAAATTATAGAAAATGATCCATACAAATTAGCTGGTGTAGACATAACAGCAGGAAATGATTTAGTTGATAAAATTAAAAATGACGTAGCTACGTCTCATAATCAAAATGTTCTTGGAAACATTGGTGGCTTTGCTGGAATGTATGAACTCGACAAAGATTACATTGAACCTGTCATGGTAGCCTGCACAGACGGTGTTGGTACAAAAGTTGCTCTAGCTCAAGAAAATAATCAAATTGAGTTCATTGGACAAGACCTTGTAGCAATGTGTGTGAATGATCTTATTGTTTGTGGTGCAAAACCTCTATTTTTTCTTGATTATTTTGCTTCATCAAAACTTGAAGTTGAAGAAGCATCTAAGATAATTAAAAACATTTCAGAGGCCTGCAAAAATTCAGGATGCGCTCTTCTTGGTGGTGAGACTGCAGAAATGCCAGGTCATTATGTCGGTAAAAATTTTGATCTTGCAGGTTTTTCAGTTGGGTGTGTTGAAAAAGAAAAAATTATAAATGGTAAAAAAATTAAAGAAGGTGATATTTTAATAGGCATTGAATCAAGTGGGCCTCATTCAAATGGATTTTCTCTTATTAGAAAAATAATAAAAGACTCATCTGCAAAAGAGGATGAGCTAAAAAAAATTATTAAATTAGCATTAAAGCCTACTCATTTATATCCAAATATAATATTGAGATTAATAGAAAAATTTTCTATTCATGGAATGGCACACATTACAGGTGGAGGCTTAACAGAAAATATACCAAGATCATTACCGCAAGATTTATCAGCAGAAATATCATTAGCATCTTGGGAGTTGCCTGAAATTTTCAAATGGCTGCAAGAAAGAGGCAGCATATCTAATAATGATTTATTAAGAATTTTTAATTGTGGCATAGGCATGGTACTTCTTGTAGATGAGAGTATTTCCGAAGAAATAAAATCTGACATCAAAGACAGTGGCTTCGATTGCTATAATATTGGTAGAGTTGTTAGAAAAGAAAATGAATCGGTAGTTTATTCATAATCCATGAAAAAAATTGTTGTCTTAATTTCTGGGAGTGGCTCTAATCTTCAAGCGATCATCGATAAGTGTAATATAAATTATATTAATGCAGAGGTTATATGTGTGATTTCAAACAATCTAAATGCTTTTGGTATTGAAAGGGCAAAATCTGTTGGCATTAAGACTATTGTTATCAATCATAAAGAATTTCAATCAAGAGAATTATTTGATACAGAGCTCTACAAGATTTTATTAGAACAAAATGCTGATTTAATTGTTTTAGCTGGTTTTATGAGAATACTTACAGAAAAAATCACAAATAATTTTTTCGGAAAAATTATCAATATTCACCCCTCACTTTTGCCAAAGTATCCTGGACTTAATACCCATGAGCAAGTTCTAGAAAATAATGATTCAATACATGGAATATCAATTCACTATGTTTCAAGTGAGCTTGATGGCGGTCCATTAATTGCACAGGGAGAAATTAAAACCGCCAATGAGAATATTGATATTCTTGTTGAAAGAATCCACAAACTGGAACATGAACTTTATCCTGAGATAATAAAATATATTTGTGATGATAAAATATTTATCGACCAAAATAGAGTTATATTTAATGGTTTGAATCCAAGTGGAAAATTTATTTATAAGAAATATGAAATTTAAATTACTGCTAGCAACTGTATTTACTCTAAATCTAAGTTCATCAGTTATACCAGACTACAAAGCAAAATATCTCTTTGAGCGTGATGATTTTTCAGTTACTGGAATAAGAGAACTAAAAATTTTAGATAACAATGAATATAGCTTTACGTTCAATGCCCGAACCCTTCTAGTTGTTTCAATGGATTTTAAATCTAATTTTATTATAGAAAATTCTAAGCTTCATTCTAAAAATTATAATGTGAAAATTAGACCAAAATCTGTAAATAGAGATCAAAACATAAAATTTGACTCTGAAAATCTAATTATAGCCTCCTCAGGGATCAATACTTGGGAATCACCATTAGACAAAACAACTTTTCCAGCCGACCCTCTAAATGCACAAATTCAAATTAGGCTTAATTTACTTAATGGAATGGAAGAGTTTTCTATCAATTTAATAGAGATGAAAACTGGTGAAATCAAGAAAAATTTTTATAGCTTAGATGGCAAGGAGACATGTGTTTTTAATAATAAGGAATATTCTTGCGTTCTTTTAAAAAGATATAGAGAGTCTGACAAACGTATTACAACATATTATTTAATACCTGAGCTTGATTACATGTTTTACAAAGTAATTGATGAGAGTCCAGATGAATATCAAAAACTGCAATTAATAGAATTGCTAAGTTTTGGGTAAAGTAACTCCAGTTTGGCCCTGATATTTACCGCCTCTATCTTTATAACTTGTTTCACATTCTTCATCAGACTCAAAAAATAACATTTGCGCTACACCTTCTCCAGCATAGATCTTTGCAGGCAAATTTGTTGTGTTAGAAAACTCAAGAGTAACGTGCCCTTCCCACTCAGGCTCAAGCGGAGTAACGTTAACAATAATGCCACATCTAGCATAGGTTGATTTACCAAGACAAATAGTTAGAACATTCCTTGGAATTTTAAAATACTCAACGGTTCTTGCGAGCGCAAAAGAATTAGGAGGTATTACACATATATCCGATTCAATATCAACAAAACTCTTTTCATCAAAAGATTTTGGGTCGACAACTGCAGAATGAATATTAGTGAAAACTTTAAACTCATTTGAGCATCTAACATCATAACCATAACTTGAAACACCATAAGAAATTAATTTCTGGCCATCTTTATCAAGTCTAACTTGATTCTCTGAAAAAGGTTTTATCATTGATTGATTCTTGGACATTTCTGTTATCCATTTATCTGATTTAATCGACATTTATTTCTGTTCTCCCCTGAATAGCTCTTGCTATTGTATTACCGTCAACATATTCCAATTCACCTCCAATTGGAATTCCATATGAAATCCTCGATACTTTAATATCATTAATATGATCTTTAATATATATTGCAGTTGCATCACCTTCAACCGTTGAGCTAGTTGCTAATATAACCTCTTTAATATTTTCAATTTCTATCAATTTTAAAAAATCATTAATGCCTAAATCATCTGGGCTAATGCCATCAATTGGCGATAATCTTCCTAGTAAAACAAAATATCTCCCTTTAAATCCACCAGTGGATTCTATTGCTAAAACATCTGAAGGATTCTCAACAATACATATACTATTCATATCCCTTGTATTATCTGAACATATCTTACAAAGACTATTTGATGTTAGCATTCTACATCTTGTACATCTTCCAATTTCATCAATCGCTTTCTCAAGGGTTTTAGCTAATATTCCAGCGCCATCTTTATTCTTATCTAACAAGTAGAGAGCCATTCTTTGTGCAGATTTTTTTCCAACGCCTGGCAAAATTGTTAAAGAATTTATTAAATCATTTAGAAGATCTTGATGCATGTTAATTTACTGGCTTAATTGATCCATCTTTAATATTACCATCATACTTATCAAGAAACTTCTGAATTGATGGATCTGATAAAACATCTTTTTCTGCTTGTGATTGTCTTTCAGATTCCACCTTTTTTTTATGGCTCAGGGGAGAATCATTATTATTTCCTAATTTTATTTCAATCTCTATATTAGAACTAAAATATTCATTTAAAACACTTTGAAATTCTTTAAAAACATTTTCAGGAATACTTTTTTCGTCAGTTCCAACCAAAGTTAGAAGTGAATCTTCAAAAGAAAGAAATGAAAGATTTCCAAAATAATTTCTAGCAAAAGCACTCAACGATAATAGATCAAATAACCCTATCCAATCAGTGTTATTATTTAAACTCGGCTTACCATTTTTATCATTTAATGCTGTTTTTTTTAATTCTGAGTTATCTACAGTATTGATAGGCTCTATTTTTTTATGATTTTTTAAATTTTTTTTTTCTTTTTCGTTGACGCTCGTTTTACTATCAAGTTTATGAATAGGGTTAAAAGCTAGCATTCTTAATATGCAAACTTCCAGGGCCTCTTTTGGACTAGGATGAGCATTGAATTTAGAAAAGGAATTGACTGCGATCTCATATAAAAGCTGACAAAACTCACTATCAATATTGGCTGCTAAATTTTTAATATCAGTGTCGGTTGAATTATTTAAAACTTTCTCTATTGAAGTTTTATGTAAAATTGAGATCAAGCTTTTAAGAATTACGTCATATTCTGGGGATAGTTCTTCTATTTTTGATAGTGCTTCATAGGCACCAATACCATCTCCATCAATAATTGCTTTAATCATTGCAACTAAAAATGAATTATCAATTGTTCCCAGTAATTCTTTAACATTAGATGATTTAAGAGCACCACTGCCATGAGCGATTGCTTGATCTAATAACGTCAATGAATCTCTTACTGATCCTAAGGCAGCATCTGAAATTAAATCAACACTTTCTTGATCATAATTAATATTTTCTGATTCTAGAATTTTCTGTAAATGATTAGATAAAACTGTTCCGCCAACTGTTTTTAGATTTAATTGTAAACATCTGGATTGAACTGTCTTTGGTAACTTTTCTGGATTAGTAGTCGCTAAAATAAAAACCACATGTTTTGGTGGTTCTTCAAGATTTTTTAATAATGCATTAAAACTCTCAGTAGTTAACATGTGAGCCTCATCAAGCAAATATACTTTATATCGTCCATTTGCAGGGGACTGAGGAACTGTTTGCAATAGCTCTTTCATTGCATCGATGCCTCGTTGAGAGGCAGCATCTTGCTCATAAAAATCTAAGGATCTGCCTAATTTAATTTCATCACAATTTACACATTTATTGCATGGTATAGCTACTGGTTTTTCTGAAGATGAGCAATTAAGGCATTTAGCAAGAATTCTTCCAAGAGTTGTCTTACCGACACCTCTTGTACCAGAAAAAATAAAAGCTTGATGAATTCTGTCTTGAAGAATACTGTTAGCGAGTGCTTGTATTACATGCTCTTGACCAACAACTTCTTCAAAGCTAGATGGTCTATATTTTCTTGCTAAAACCTCGTATGACATTGCGATAAATCATAACATGAGCTAAGTAAAAACTGAGTCAATTTCTTCAAAACTAAAGCCTCTATTTTGCAAAAAAGTTTTTTGTTTATTTAATTCTTTAAAATCCATCGCCTTACCTTTTTTAAATTTTTTATTAAAGGCTTTTAAGGCAGCATCTTTCCAGCCACCTTCATTTTCTATTGCTTTATAGGCAATATTTTCAATAACTCCTCGCGAGATAAGTTCATACATAATTTTTTTTGGGCCAAAACCTTTTCTTTTTCGGCTGACCACATATGCCTCTGAGTAACGAGTGTCATTTAACAGATTTTTTTGAACAAGATTATTGATTACCGAGTTAACTATTTCTTCCTCACTAAATTTATTAAGCAGTTTTCCTGTTAACTCTTTTTGAGAATGTTCTCTTCTGGAAATAATATCTAATGCTTTATTATAAACAACCTTGAAAGCATCATCGTTCATTTAATCAAAAGGCACTACACGGGATTTACCATTTCTCTTGATAATTCTTACTCTTTGATTTTTTAAATAATTATATGTGCTAACTTCTTGAATAATTGAAATTAACCTACCTGCATCAGTTTCGATTAATAACTCGACGCCATCTTTTTTGGTAAGATTTGATCCAATCTCAGATCCAACTCTTGAACCAACAAGGCCTCCAACTATTGATGCTATATCTGACTCAGTCTCAGAATCAGTGACGCTTTTTCCTGCAGCTCCTCCGATTAGAGCTCCAGCAACTGCTCCCTTTTCTCTATCGCCCTCAATAGTAACTGAAGTTATGTCTATTATTGTTCCTAAGACAACATATTGTTGTTTTTGTGCATCAGATCTAGACACAATATCTGGTGAGTATGAATAATTCACACAACTCACAACACTCAACAATAGAAATAACAATACTAAATTCTTATTCATTTATTTTTTTCTCATTTAACTTAAAATAACTCTGTAGATCTTCAGTAATTACATAAAATTTCTTATTTTTATTAAAACCACTAAGAAGTTTAACTGCATAAACTCTATCAGAATATTTGGACTCCAGAATTTCAATAGAATCACCTTTGTTTAATCTTTGTAGGTCTCGTGAATCTACTACAGAAAAGATATCCCAGTCTCCAAATGTTCTTGCGTGAAAAGTATTATATGCGTCACTTGGCATGTGATACAGAACTTTGCTATCTGAAGATAAGCGGTTGCTTCTTGAATCTAATGTCCATATATCACCTTCATTAATCAGATTTTCTTGATTGCCAAAGACGTTATTAATGTTAAAAATTAAACCAAAAATTATTAATAATCTCATAATCATTTTGACAATATACACTTAAAAAAGTTCTATGCAATAAGAAAAAAATTAAACAAAAAATATTGAAAAATTAAATAACATACCTACATATAAGTTAACGGAGATGCCAATTGGGTCTCTATTTATAAAACAAGCATGCCTTCGGGGTGCATATACTTAGTCGCTATAAGGAGGACTATTATGATACTTAACTTTACCGATCCATTTTTTACAACACGTGTGTTGGGATTTGAACCATTATTTGATAGATTGCAAAGACTTTCTGAATCATCTGATAGATCGTCAAGCTATCCACCATACAACATTAGAAAAGATGGAAACCACTTTGCAATTGAAATAGCAGTTGCAGGTCTTACAAAAAAAGATATTGATATTGAGCTTGCTGATGGCGTTTTATCTGTCAGTTATGATGGGCCCAATACTGAGGTTTTAAATGATAAGAATGAAGTGGTATATCAGGGAATCGCTCAAAGAGCTTTTAAACAGCAATTTACACTGTCTAATGATGTAATCGTGCAAGGAGCTGATCTGATTAATGGCTTACTAACCATTAATCTAGAAAAAATAATTCCTGATGAGAAAAAACCAAGAACTATTGAAATTAAAACTCCAAAAAGAATCTCAGGATAATAGATACCAACACAACATAGGGGTGCCTCAGGCATCCCTAATTTTTTTGATTAAGGTAATATAGCTTTATGAAAGTTATTAATTGCATTGTATCTTTACTAATTTTCTCAAATATTAGCTTTGGGAATCCAGTAGAAACAGGACACGCTAGTGTTTCTATCATTAAATTCGATCCGAATCTATCGCAAAAAAATGAGTTATTTATTGGCATTAAGATGGATATGCAAAAAAATTGGCATACCTATTGGAAGAACCCTGGTGATTCTGGAGGTCCAATAGATGTTGCATGGTCTTTGCCTGAGAGTGTAACGATTGAAGGTCCTTTATGGCCAACACCTCAACTTTTACCATATCCACCACTAATGACATATGGCTATAAGGATTTTGTAATTTTTCCTTATAAGATACTTTACAAAGATATAAATGATTTAACTTTTATTGATGCTGATATTGATTTTTTAATTTGTGATGATGTTTGCGTGCCTGAAAAAGCTAATATCAAATCGATTTTTGAAAATCTTGAAGAAACTCTAGAACTTGAAGAGTGGATATCGAAAGTACCAAATACCATCTACCCTGTTCTTGGAAATCAAACAAAAGGATTTCTTGAAATTAGATTTTCATATAACAACAAAATTGAAAATATATATTATTTTTCAGAAAACCAAAACACAGTTTTACATTCTGGCAAACAAGTCCTCATCAAAGAAGATAATAATTGGCTTTTAGAGATTCCCTTACAGCTTGAAAATTCAAAAATCTTATCAATAGAGGGTGTTATAAAAATTAATGAAGATTCATATCTTGTTAAAACGGATGTAACAAAAAATCCAGAAGAAAATATAAGCATGTCTATGCTTCAAGCAATTATTTTTGCATTTATTGGCGGTATTATTTTAAATTTGATGCCATGTGTTTTTCCAATTATTTCTTTGAAAATACTGAGTTTTATATCAATGGGTGGAAGTTCTAAAAGAAAAATAAGAACACATTCTCTCATCTTTAGCTTAGGGGTAATCTTTTCTTTTATAGCGATCGCCCTCGCCCTTTTGGCTTTAAAAGTAGGAGGAAATTCAGTTGGATGGGGCTTCCAGCTCCAATCACCATTTATTGTAGGAATTTTATCAATTTTGATGTTTATTATTGGTCTCATTTTATTAATGAACATAGAGATTGGAACTTCCATGACAAAACTTGGTAAAGTTGGCATGAATCAAACTACTTATTCTAGCTCTTTTCTTACTGGTATTCTGGCTGTTGTAGTTGCCTCGCCTTGTACTGCGCCATTAATGGGTGCAGCTATAGGCTATGCTTTAATTCAACCATCGTTTGTAACATTGCCAATATTTATAGCCCTTGGTACAGGTTTTGCCTTTCCTTATTTAATTCTTTCATACAAACCAGAATTAGTAGAAGCTTTGCCAAAATCTGGAGAATGGATGCTTAAATTAAAAGAATTTTTTGCATTTCCTATGTTTGCTACGGCACTGTGGTTGTTATGGGTATTTAGCTTGCAAACTTCAGCTGATGCTCTTATTGAGCTTTTATTAGTTTTATTATTAATAAGTTTACTGGTTTGGTTGATGGCTAATACTTCAACAAAAATTATTAGAATAGTTTTATCATTGGCTTTAGGTTCTTTATTGCTAATACAAATCCAGAACCTTGCGTCTGTTGAAGTAAGTTTGTCTGATAGTAAAGATAGACAAGATGTAACAATTTGGACAAAAGAAATTGAGGAAGAGCTTCAAGCTAAAAATAAGCCATATCTTATTAATTATACTGCTGCCTGGTGTATTACATGTCAAGCCAATGACAAGGTTGCTTTGTCTAGATCAAGTGTGAAGAAATTTTTTAAAGAAAATAATATTGAATATATTGTTGCGGATTGGACTAATAAAAATAAAGAGATCCTTAATGCTTTAAAAATTTATGGTAGAAGCGGTGTACCATTATATGTCTATTGGAAACCAGGAATGGAAAAGCCTGAAATTCTTCCAGCAATTCTTACCGAAAACATTGTTTTAGATGCTCTAAGATAATTTATATTCAAATATTTTTATAAAATGTAAAAAAATAATTATAATTACTCTTTACGGTTCTAAAATGAGGAAATCTTATGAGCGCTAGCCCTTTTGTCTTATTCGGAAATATACATATTGTTACAATATTAAGCATCCTAGCAGGATCAGTTTTTATACCTTTAATATATAAAAATAAATCTGTAGCTCAAAAATCAGTAATGACAAAAATTATTGCTTGTATTGTGATAGCTCATGTAGTTATCTCGCCTTATAAAGATCTATTCATTCTTGAAAACCCTTATAACTGGAGGGAAGTCCTGCCATTTCATATGTGCGATCTTTCTGAAATATTTTTAGCTTGGTTTTTATTAGGAGGGCCAAAAATTTTATATAAATGTGCTTTTTTTTGGGGTATAGGTGGGGCCACAATGGCAATTATTACACCTGACATTTCTCATCATGATTTGGATTATGCTTTCTTTATGATTGGTCATGGAATGATTGTTATTGGGATAATGTACGCAACAATTGCTCTTAACAACAGGCCATATGCAAAAGATATTTTAACCGTCTCATTTATTACTGCATGCATATTATTGCCTATTACTTACTTGATAAACTTAATACTTGGTGAGCCAGCAAACTTTTGGTACTTAATGGCTAAACCTGCAGGAGCTAGTTTAATGGATGCTTTTCCAGAACCACCATTTCATTTGCTAGTACTAACACCGCTTGCATTGGCAATGTTTTTTTTAATATATACTCCGTACTTTATTAAAGATCGATTACAGAAATAAATATCAGCACTTTGCTATATTTAAATAAATACGATATAAATTGATATTAATTTTATGCAAATTTAAAAATGGAAAATTTTATTGAGCTTCTCTCAGATGTATGGAACAGAGGTTTTTTAGGTATTAACCTAGGAGCAATAATTTCATCATTGATTGTTATATTAATTGCATTGCTTTTTAGAGGCTTTATTATTTCTGTAATTATTAATTCTTTAGGTAGGCTTGCAGAAAAAACAGACTCAAAGATTGATGACGAAATACTAAATGCGTTGAAGAAGCCAATTGGATTAATTCCAATCACAATAGCCCTATATTTATGCACATTAATATTGCCTATTAATGGGTTGGCTGGAGATATAGCAACAAACATAGTAAAAGCATTTGTTATATTCACTATCTTTAGCGCCCTATCTAATAGTGTCAAGCCGATATTTGAAGCACTATCTACCAGTTCATGGCTAACCGCTTCAATGCAAATGTGGCTTGAAAGAGCATCTAGATTTATTGTTTGGATAATTGGTGTTGCAATAATCTTAGATATATTTGGTATTAAAATTGGTCCACTTGTGGCAGGTCTTGGTCTTTTTTCAGTTGCGGTAGCTCTTGGAGCACAAGATTTCTTTAAAAATTTAATAGCTGGTATTTTAGTTATTGGGGAACATAGATTTCAGCCTGGTGACAGAATTGAGGTAAAAGGACAATTGCATGGAATAGTTGAAACAATTGGTTTTAGATCTACAGTTATTAGAAATTTTGATACGGCTCCAATGACAATTCCTAATAAAGATCTTTCTGATGTAAAACTTATCAATCATGGCGAAATGACCAATAGACGAATTAATTGGAGAATTAATCTTGTTTACTCAACCTCAATTGAACAATTAGAATCAATCAGATCTGATATAAAAAATTACATTAATGAAAGTGATGACTTTATTGAAAATGATGAAATTGAACATGTCGTTAGAGTTATTGAATTAGGCTCAAGCTCTATTGATGTAATGATAGTAGCTTATTGTGAGCCTGTTAGCTTTGTAGAGTTTAATCTTATTAAAGAAAATTTAGTTTTCAATATTATGAAGATCGTAAAAGCAAATGGTTCAGAATTTGCATACCCATCTTCATCACTTTATGTTGAAAGTATGCCTAAAACATAATCTAATTCTTTAAGCATGAGCGATCAATCTATACTCTCTATTGCTATCATCACACTTCTAGGTTTGTTTATTTGGAGTAAGTACCGATATGATGCTCTAGCTGCTGGAGCGTTGGTAATTTTAATAATTCTTGGAGTTATTCCTGCAAATCAAGCATTTGATGGTTTCGCTCATCCCGCAGTAATCACGGTAGCTTTAGTGCTAATTATTAGTCAAGGTCTAAAAAATTCTGGGCTTACAGGATTAGTTGGCAAATTGATAGGAGGAAAAAGTTTTACAAAATTCCAATTTTTAATTTGTCTTCTATTTATTGCAGCGGTTTTATCTTCATTTATAAACAATATTGGAGCTCTAGCTATTCTGCTGCCCATCACTTTAAATATTTGTCAGAAAATGGGTTGGCATCCTTCAAGATTTTTGATGCCTTTAGCTTTTGCATGTATTTTAGGCGGAATGAACACTACCATTGGAACACCACCAAATATAATAATTTCTGAGTATAAATCAACAATATCAGATGCAGGTTTTAATTTTTTTGATTTCTCGTACGTAGGACTTTCAATTACAGTTTTAAGTATCATATTTATTGCAGTAATTGGTAATAGATTAATTCGTTTAAGAGATGACGCTACTTCGGGATCTTCATTAATTGACTTGAAGGGATATTTATTTGAAGTAGAGGTAAGTGAGTCAAGTTCAGCAATCGGCATGACTTTATCTGCCTTTAAAAAAGAAGCAGGAGAAGATACAGAGGTTTTAGGTATTGTTAATGAAAATGGTGGTGTAAAAAAAGTTAAAAATAACTTAAGGATTAAGGCTGGACAAATATTAGTTATTAAAACACCTCCTGATGATATCTCATCAATGCTTAATGTTTTTGATTTCTCGATTCCAAAAGAATTACATTCATTTGAGGATGATGATTTAGAAGAGATTGAAGCAATGATTACTCCTGGATCAAGACTTATAGGAAGAAAATATGATTTTTTCTTAAAATTGGCATACGAAGAATTAAACCTATTAGGTCTTTGGAGAAAAGGTGCAAAATATAGGACAAGATTAACAAGAGAAACTTTTAAGGCAGGAGATGTATTGCTATTAGGTATAAGGGATTTAGACGAAGAAGATGTTACAAATAAGATCAAGCATCTTGGCTTAATGCCATTAATGCAAAGAGAATTACAGACAATACCAAGTAGAAGTCGCCTTTTAAAAGGAATTATATTTTTTTTAATATCTATAATTTTAGTTACTTTTAATATTCTTCCAACAGCAGCAGCATTCTTATTGTGTGTTTTAGGTTTTGCAAGAATTAGAATTATTGATAGTAATTTTTATCGGGATATAGATTGGCCAATAATAATTATGCTGGCAGCAATGATTCCTATCGGAACAGCACTTCAGACCACTGGACTGAGTGATATAATTTCAACAAGCATTTCTAATATTGCAGGTGATATGAGTCTGTTTTGGCTACTTTTTGTAATATTAGTAATAACAATGGCTACTACTGATATTATCAATAATGCTGCAACAGCTGTTATTATGGCACCAATATCAGCTGGTATTGGGATGCAACTCGGTTATGATATTGAACCGTTTTTAATGGTCGTTGCAGTTGGTGCAAGTTGCGCTTTCTTAACTCCAATTGGTCATCAATGTAATACCGTTGTTATGGGTCCTGGTAATTATAAATTTACTGATTATTGGAGACTTGGTTTGCCTTTAGACATTCTTATTATTGCCGTATCCATTCCAATGATTTTATTTGTTTGGACATAGCGTTATGGAAGATCAATTTAAAAGGCCCAATAAATTAACAGGCATGCCCTATGAATCAGGTTTTGAAGATGAAGACGGAAGATTTTTTGTTAAGTATGTTAACAAACAAGGTAATGATGGCTATTACTATGAAGAATGGGCAAAAGATAAAGAAACTTTTCTAAAGAAAATTAATAAATCTTAATTAAAAATACTTTGTGGATAACAATTACAGCTTAGATTTTCAATTGCTCCAATAAAGTCTCCATACCTAGAATAAAATTCTTTTGATTCACCCTCTTTGTCTGTAAATGGTGTAATGACATTATTGCCAGATTCAATAACACCATTTTCAATTAATTTTCTTCCTAGCTTAATTGCATTATCAACCCCTGCCCATTTTAGGTAACTCATAGGTCCCCACTTTTGAACATCACCAGAGTCTTGTTGATTATATTTTGTGATTCTTGTAACAACAATATCGTTTTCTCTATCTACAAAAGTATACTGACCAAACTTACCACTAGTATTAAAAATCTTAAAGTTATCTTCATAGGCTGACACCCACCAATGCAAAGAATACCCTCTTTTAAATCTTGTAAATCTTTCCGGGGTTGTATCCCAGACAAGTTTAAATGTTTCATCAACGAAACTTTTAGAAATGATTTGCTTATCATTCCATAATCCATTTCTTGCAAAAAGTAATCCAAATTTAGAGTAATCTCGTGCCGACATATCTACACAGCAATATGTCATTACATTGCCCTTTTCATCTTTCCACAACTTATAGTCTATTATTTGTAAAGGTTGTAATATTCTTTCTTCAAAAAGAACGTCAGCCTTTTTACCAGTAGCTTGGAATAAAATATCACCTATAAGCATAGAATTCACATTATTGTATTCAAACTTTATTCCAGCATCTTTTTCGACTCCTACTTTTTTTGAATAATCAAGATGATTTTTTTGAAAAAACATTTTTTCATGTTCATGACTTGGAAAATCAAGACCACTAGACATATCTAGCAAGTCTCTGATAGTTATCTCTGATCTTTCATCATTAAAATAGTCAAGGTAATCTTTAACTCTTTCATCTAAACTTCCTATCTCGCCTTTATCTATAGAGATACCTATTAATGCAGCATAATAACTTTTTGCCATGGACCATGATGTTCCATGAGAATTTAAATCAAAGCCAGGAGCATATTTCTCTCCAATAATCCTTCCATTTTTAATAACTACCACTCCAAGAGTTGAATTATCTGTAAATGCTATATCAATTAAATATTGGACATTTTCTGACTTTACATTCTGGCTTTCTGGAATAACAGTCTCCCATGACAAGTCTGGATAATACTTTTCAGCAGAATGAGTAAAAATAGAAAAAAACAAAAATATTGGCAGGTAACAAATATTAAAAATTTGGTTTTGCATTAGAAATTTCCCCTTTGGTTATGATGATATATACATCTTTTAGATATTCAATATAATTAACAAAATTAAATTATCATTTTTATTGATATCATATTATAAATATATATAATAATACTGATTTATCAGTATCTAGGAATATAAATTGAATACACAAGTTAGAAATGCAACACCTGAAGAAGCAATAGAATGGAGCCAAAACGATTACTTTCTCAGTATGAAGTTTGATCCATTAGTCTTGTTTGTTGTTATACCTGCCATAATACAAATTGTTGTCCTTGCCTTCATGTTAATTTCAATGAGTGTTACTGACATCTTTTTTGAATAAAATATTTAAATTGTTAATTGGTGTTGGTTCAAACGAGCCAACTTTTACTCCATCTCCAATAAAAATTTTAATACTTTCTGTGGCACTTGGTTTTATATTTTTATTGATAGTTACTGCTTTAATTACTACTACTGGAATAATGCTATGAATATTAAAAACTTTTTAATAACTGTTTTGCTCTCTTATAATCTATTTACTCTTGCAGAAAATTATGAAGTTAAGATGCTTAATCAGGGAACTGAAGGTTATATGGTATTTGAGCCCGCTGTTTTAAAAATAAATAAAGGAGATACCGTTACATTTAAAGCAACAGATGCTGCTCATAACTCTGCATCAATAAAGGGCATGGTTCCCGCAGGAGCTGAAGAGTGGAATGGCAGGCTTAGCCAAGATATATCAGTAACTTTTAATGTTGAGGGAGTGTATGGATATCAATGTACTCCTCATATGATGATGGCTATGGTTGGAATTATTGAGGTTGGTGAAAATCAAAGTAATCTTGAATCAGTTAAGGCTACTGCAAAAAAAATAAAAGCAGCTTTTGTTATGAATCATGAAAGATTAGACGAATACTTATCACAATTATAAATGTTGGTAGACCCGAATGGACTCGAACCATCGACCTCCGCAATGTCAATGCGGCGCTCTAACCAAAACTGAGCTACGGGTCTAAAAGAGAAATTATTATACAGAAATTTCATAAATTGGTAACAACCAAAAATATGTATTAAACATATACATATAACCAACATACGAAAACCATAAAAACTAATATAAATATTGTTGATAATTAATTATAAATATATAAAATTTGCGGTGTCAGCACTCCTCCCCCCTATTAGAATTGCTGATATCTAAAATGGAGGGCTCCGGTCCTCCATTTATTTTTTAAGATACTTTCATTGATTCAACTTTTTTCTTAGTGGCTAATAAGATTTTTTGGTCTTCTTTTTCAGATCTTTCATCTAATAACTTCTCAATTTGAATTAATGTTTTTTCTACAGAACCCCATGGCCCATCATCATCAGTTCTTTGATTGATAAGGTCTTGATATCTTTTTTGTATATCAACAGGTATGTCTGTTGAGAATTGATTGCATATTATTCTTTCAGCAAATAATCTAAGCCTCTCGTCTTCAAAATTTCTTGAAATTTTTATTAGGTGAGCTGGGTCTGAGCTAAGATGAAATTCTTGCATAAGATCTTTATCTCTATATGAGGGGAAACCACCAGAATATAGAGTTCCTTCAATGTATTCAGATTCTGGAAAGTCCATTAATCTATCTTCCATTGCTTGGGAAACTTTTTGTTGAAAATCTTTATTTGATCTAACCATATCAGCACGCCTTTGTAACTCAGAAAATTCAACATCAAAAATATTTTTGTTAGTTAGGAGTTTGTGGGAACAAATAGGAATTGTTTTATTAATCTTATATTTTTTTAAAGGTTCATCTCTAGAGTTAGATTGAATTAATTTATTAATTTCAACATAATCTAAATCTAGAATTTCTTCTGGATCATCATAACTTAAATCAAAAAATACAATTTCATTAGGTCTGCTAGCATCGCTCCCGCATAATACAACTGGATATTCAAATGTATGTCTTCTATGAATTTCACCAAGAGCTAAAAAATCATCAGAATATAAAAGGTTTTTTATTCCATTTTTTGTAGATATATTTATAAAAGAATCAAATAAATCTGGTAATTTATTTTGAATAATCTTGCATAATTCGATCATTAAATTGCAGTCAGCAATAGCATCATGCGCATCACCAGCATCAATACCGTGTTCTTGAGCTAAATGTTCTAATTTATAACTTATTCTAGGGCCGCCTTCAAAAAGAGGAATTGCTATTTCTTCAGAAAAAAAAGCAGCTATATTGTGCATCATGAGCATTAAATCAAGTCGACCATTACCATTGGTATTTGTAGTATATGGTTCTAGAAGATTCCAAAAAAATTGCCTTCTAATTAGCTCTTCATCAAATGCATGACCATTGTAAGTAATAAAAACTGAGGGACTTTGAGCAGACCATTGTTTCCATTGCAACTGTATATCTTTCATCATTTGATAATGTGAAATATTTGAATTGAAAAGGTCCACTTTTTTATTTGTAAGCATCGCCATAGGTTGAGGGATTACCCATGGAAGTGGAGCACAGCCTGTGTTTTGTTCATCGATAGTTCTTAAATTTCTATCTGTTAAAACTGAGCCGCATTGCAATATTTGACTAAAATCTTTTTGAATTCCAGTCGTTTCGGTATCGTAAAATATTAAATTGCTAAATGACAATTATCTAACCATGTATTTACCAAGCTCTAATCTAGCAACAGCTCTTCTATGAACTTCATCTGGACCATCTGCAAGCCTTAAAGTTCTTATATGTGCATACATTGAAGCTAATGGAGTTAATTGAGATACACCCTCGCCTCCATGCATCTGTATTGCTCTATCAAGAATCTTTAAAACTACGTTAGGTGCAAAAACCTTTATTTGAGCAATTTCACTTGCTGCTATCTTGTTTCCAACAGTATCCATTTTATGAGCTGCATCAAGTGTTAATAGTCTTGCTGCATTAAGTTCTATTCTTGATTCAGCTATATAGTCAAAATTTGCTCCAAGATTTGCAATATTTTTACCAAAAGGCATTTTAGTAGGATCTATACCCCTCTTACACATTAGCTCAATAGCTTTTTCACCGACGCCTATTGTCCTCATGCAATGATGAATTCTACCTGGGCCCAAGCGACCTTGAGCTATTTCAAAACCTCTACCCTCCCCTAGTAAAAGATTATCTTTTGGAATTCTTACATTTTTAAATTTGATATGAGCATGGCCATGAGGTGCATCATCATAGCCAAACACATGCATCATTTTTTGAATTTCAATCCCTTCAGACTCCATAGGAACCAACATCATGGAATGTCTTTGATGTTTTGCTGCATCTGGATTTGTGACAGCCATAAATACAAGAATTTTACATCTTGGATCACCAGCTCCTGAAGTCCACCATTTTTCACCATTAATTACATACTCATCTCCGTCTAAAACAGCGGCGGCTTGCATATTAGTCGCATCAGATGAGCCTACTCCAGGTTCAGTCATTGCAAATGCAGATCTAATTTCACCATCAAGCAATGGTTTTAACCATTCTTCTTGATGCTTTTCATTACCATATCTTGCTATAACTTCCATATTTCCTGTATCAGGAGCTGCACAATTCATTGCTTCTGATGCAATATGGCAAGTTCCCATAACTTCAGCTAAATGTGCATACTCATAATTTGTTAACCCTGCTCCAAACTCACTCTCTGGTAAAAAAAGATTCCATAATCCTTTTGATTTAGCTTTATCTTTAAGTTCATTTATTACCTCTGGATAAGAATTCCATCTATTTTCCCCTTCTTCTATCTGTTCATGAAAAATATCTTCTGACGGAATGCATTCTTTTTCGATAAAATCTTTAACTCTTGCAATAAGATCTATAGCTTCTGGTCTAAGTTCAGGTAACATTTAAATTTAACTCCCTATATACACTAATATTTGGTAACATTATAAGTGTGATGAATAATACAAATATGCCGTATATCTATAATAGCTTTATGTTTAAATCAAAGCTAGGTGCACAAATGCATTACTCCTGTTTGAAATAAAACTATGAAAATAAGTTCTTTTGATTTAAACCTTTTTGTAATTTTAAATGCAATATACACAGAGGGTAGCTTAACTAAAGCCGCGGAAGTAGTTGGAATTACTCAGCCAGCTGTAAGTAATGCATTATCACGTTTGCGTGAAAAATTTAATGATGATCTTTTTGTAAGAACTGGTTCTGGAATGGTGCCAACTCAAAAAACTGAAAATATTATTAAAGATATTCAAAATGCTTTAACTCTAATGCAGCATAGTGTTAATGAGCCAGATACATTCGATGAGAAAAATACCACCAGAACTTTTAAATTATCTCTTGGTGATATTTCTGAAGGAAGGGTTCTTCCATTTATTATGAAAGAGATAGATAGAAATGCAAAAAGCATCTCTGTTGGAAGCTATGCCTATAAAAGAAGTGATCAGGTTCATGCTCTTGCAACTAATAATTTAGATTTTGTTGTTGATCCTGTTATACCGGCATCAGATGAAATAAATTCTTATAAAGTTTTCGAGGATGATTTTGTTGCAATGCATAGAGAAGGGCATCCAATCTCCGAAATAGACAATCCTGGAATTGATGACATTCTTGCTCAAGATCATTTACATGTCTCAAGTAGAAAAAGAGGATTACATCTTATTGATGTAGAGCTTGATAAGATTGGTTATAGGAGAAATGTTGCTCTTAGATGTCAGCACTTTCTAATAGCGCCTACAATCATTAAATCAACTGATATGCTTTTATTTGGCACGCGAAGCTTTGCAAAGTCTCATAATCTTCCATTTTTAGAGATACCTGCTGAGATTCCTTCTATGGAATATTTTTTAATATGGCATAAAAGCGATGAAGGCGACGGTGGTCATATTTGGATGAAAGAATTAATTATTAACGCTTTTATTGCAGCAAAAAAATAATTTATTTATCCCAATATGTGCCCTGCTGTCTTAACTAGGCCACCATCAGAAGCAATAGTCTCACCAACAACGTATGCACCTGCTCTTGAGCATAAAAATATAGCTAAGCCTGCAATGTCTTCAGGGCTTCCGGTTCTTTTTCTTGGATTGCGTTTTTCAATTTCCGAGTAATCTGAATTAACAGCTGAACCTAACATATTACTTGGGTAAGGTCCTGGTGCAATTGCATTTACAATAATATTTTCTGGCACAAGCTGAGCTGCCAAATGTCTTGTTAAGTGATGAACTGCAGCCTTGGAAGTGCTGTAAGAAAAAGTTGGAAATCCTGGAACATTCAATCCATCTATTGAACCAATATTTATTACTCTAGATGGATCTTCAAGAGTTGCTCTTTTTAAAAGCAATGGCTTCATTTTCTGTGTTAAGAAAAAAATACTCTTTACATTTAAGTCCATAACTTTATCCCAGCCAGCTTCTGAGAAACTTTCAAATGGCTCACCCCATGCAGCTCCTGCATTATTTATTAAATAATCAATACCATCTTCTTTTTCTGCAATCATGTTTGAAAATGAATCAATGCCCTCTGAAGTACTTAAATCACAAGGAAATGGAATACATTCTCCATCATATAGCTCTGAAAGCTCTTTAGCTTTTTCAATTAAAGCGGGAGCCTTTCTTGCTGAAATGTAAACCTTTGCTCCGTTTGCAAGAAACCCAGCTGTAATCATTTCTCCTATGCCCCTAGATCCTCCAGTAACTACAGCTACTTTATTTTTTACACTAAATAAATTATTGATTTGCATTATTGTTCCTATAAATTTTATATAAATTATATATTGAATACTTAAAAACGATATGTTTTATATTATCTTCAAATGCGCAATAAAACACATCAAATAATCTAAATTATAAATGTTAGAATAGGAAATGATTTTTTATCATCTAATAGGATTAATCATTTCATTATCAGTCTTGATATGGGGGGCAGATAAGTTTATTGATAATTCATCTCTAATTGCAAAAAAGCTTGGTTTAAGTGAATTAACTATTGGGTTAACAATTGTAGCGCTTGGAACCTCTGCTCCTGAGATATTTGTAGGTATTTCATCTGTGCTAAATGGTACAGAATCTATTGCTATGGGTGCTGTGGTAGGGTCAAACATATCAAATATTGCATTAATATTTGGTGTCTCTTGTATTGGTATTTCAATGAGGCCAACTAAAACAAATCCAATCCAATTTATTCCATTTATCTTAGCAGTAGTAGTCCTTGGATTAGGGTTGCAAGATTTAAAAATTACAAAAGCTGAAAGTATAGAGTTTTTATTTGTATTTGCAGCGTTTATGTATGTTACATATCTTTATAGGATACCTAACAAAATAGATGGGTCTAGTAATTCAAATTTACAAATAGGAAAAACAACTCTATTACTGATATTGGGACTTTTAGCGCTAATTGTTGGATCAAATTATGCTGTTATTAATGCTGAAAAAATAGCCACTATCTTGAATGTTCCTCAAGTAATTATTGGGCTAACTATCATTGCTATTGGAACGAGCTTGCCAGAACTTGCGGCAACAATATCAGCAATTATAAAAAATAAAAATGACATGGTTATAGGTAATGTCATTGGTTCAAATGTTATGAATATTGCATTAGTGGTTCCTATAATTGGAATGTTTTCAGATGTAGCTTTTGAATCAAATATTATATCGAGAGACTTCCTTGTTTTATCCGTAACATCAATATTATTTATATTGATTACAGTAATGTATTCCTCTTCGAGATTTAATTTAAGAGTAATTAAACTTATTGGATGTATTTTTGTTGCAAGTTACCTAGGATATATTTTAAAACTGAGCAATCTGATCTGATTTTTTTGTTGAGTTTATTAACAATAATCCGATCAAGCAGGCACAAATCTCAAATATAAAGAAGGTATTAAAAAAGCCTGGCATGCTTGGGAGAACTGAGGAGATTATCCTGCCAAAAGCTATGGATCCTGTTAGAAAAGTCAAAAACTTGATAGAGAATATTCCAACATATTCTTTAAATAGGCCAATTAAACACATCGATCCAATACAAAGATTTAAACCTCCATATATTCCGGCTATCTCTGAATAACCAATATCAGATGTAACTTGCAAACCAACAGCATCTGTGAAACCCGGGTCTATTATTGCCCAAGCACCAATAGCAAAATATGTAAGCCCCATGAAAACTAAATAAAATATCTTAAGCATTATCATTTTTGCACTCCTTTTATGTTAGCTGGTTGTAATATAAAATTATCACAATGAAGTTAATTAAAAAAATCTTTTTTTCATTTTTTTTAGTATTTTCTATGAATATAGATGCAGATTATATTGAGCTTCCAAAAGATGAGGTTTTAAAATTGCCACTTCCTCTTCCATATAATAAAAAAGAATATACAGAGAAAGATATTCAAAAATTTATAAACAAAACTATAAATAACTCAAAGCAACCAATAATTATTTTTGGTGGTAATTGGTGTGGTGACTGCAGAGTGCTAGCTGGAACTTTTGATTTACCAACTATTAAAAAGTTTTTAGATAATCACTATGAGGTTCTTCATATTGATGTTGGTAGATATGAAATAAACATGAATTTGATGAAATATTTCAATATCCCAACAGAAAAAGGAGTGCCAAGAGTGCTTGTATTTGATAAAAATAACAATTTGTTAAATAGTAGTTCAACAAAAGAATGGACAACTGCCAGAGACCGAAAGCAGCAAGATATCTTTAATTATTTTCAGAATTTAATAACTGAGTAAACTTATTTAAATTGAATCTTAGTTTCAGCAAAAACTAGATAAAACAAACCACCAAATATTAAGACTCCTGTACATATATTAAATATTAAAAACCATGATCCTGTGAGCTCTAATATTAGCCCAGCAACAAAAGGACTTATAATAGCTGCAATCATCCCAATTCCGCCTGCTAAGCCAACAATAGATCCAGTATATTTTGGACCTAAATCAGCATGATTCACTCCATAACCTCCAACAGCAATTCCACTAAAAGCATTAGTAAAAGACAATAAAACAATTATAGATACATGGAAATCTTGAAATGGAATCATTGAAAGACAAGCCGCACTTCCAAGAAAACCTATTGTATTTACAGTTTTTCTAACTCTTAATATTTTGAATCCTTTTTTTATTAACGAGTCTGCTAAATAACCTCCAGAAATTAAAGCTAACACTGAAACAATACTTGGTATAAGTATCATTATGATAAATATCGCTGAATCTAATTCAATACCTAAACCACCAGCTGAGATAGGGCTATTAAAGTATTTAGGTAAGTATGAAATAAAGGTAAATAATGCCCAATTATTACAAAACGTAGCTACAGTAATTGCTAAAAAAGGAAGATTGGAAACTAATTTTCGCAATGGCAGTTTGCTGGCCCTGGAATCTGCTGGAGCTTCTAATTTAATTAATTCCAATTCTTCTGAAGATATATGTTCGTGGTCCTGAGGATCTGAAGTAAAATTTTTGTGCCAAAATATGAACCAAATCAACCCAAGCATTCCAAAAGAATAAAACACCCACTCCCATGAATATGATGCAATTATTAGTGCTGCTGCAACATAACCAAAAATTGTGCCTACAGACATGCCGCTATTTGTAATAGCAATCGATCTTGTCCTCTCATTAAATGGAATCCATCTTGCATACAAAGAATGCCAAGATGGAAAAGTAATACCCTCACCTAATCCTATAAGGACTCTTATAAACAATAATGCAAGAAAACCGTTGTAGGCAAAAAAAGGAGTGAGAATTGTAAATATTGACCAAAGCAAAACTCCTACTCCTAGAACAGTTTTACCGCCATATTTATCAGCTAGAATTCCTCCAAGTATCATTGTAAGAACATATCCGATATAAAAAATTGAAAAAATGATACCTGTTTGTGCTTCGCTCCACCCAAATTGCTCTTGCATAGGAATAATTGCAACAGAGATATTTACCCTATCTATGTAGCATATAAAAACTGCCAGGAAAGACATCAGGACTAACCTAAATCTAATTGGTATCATCATTAATACTAATTTTAACTTTTAATTGAAAGATTATCTTTGTTTAGACAATCTTTTTTCAAGAACATTTAACTTCAAGTTTCCTGGAGATCCTTCCGAATAATTAGATCTAGTTGTTTCTGCAAATTGTGACAAATCATTAGAATTTTTTACTTGATTGTAAGCATCTCTAAAAGGTGTTCCTTCGTTTACTAAAGCGTAAACCTTATCTGTCATTTTCATTTCATTATCAATATATTCTAATGAATTCTTTTTATTTACTTTGATAGACTTAATAAGCTTTGGGAGGATGCTTAAAGATTTTAAAGAAATATCAAAACTAGAGACTAGGCTTCTCTTGGTTAGTTGAAGATCTCTATGATAACCACTTGGAAGAGATATGATATTTTCTAACTCTGATGCATGGCCAGCTAAAATTGAGTAATTAGCTCTTAAAATCTCAATGACATCAGGATTATGTTTATTTGGCATAATCGAAGAACCAGTTAAATACTCTTTATCAATAGTTAATAAATTAAACTCTTGCGACATAAAAAGGCTCATATCCCATGCAAACTTTCTTACATCAAGCATAGATTGTTTTAAAGTATTGATAACTTGCATCTCATACTTACCTCTACTATTTTGAGTATATAAGCTATTTAATTGTAATCTTTTAAATCCTAGTTCTTTTGTTGTTGTTTTTCTATCCAAAGGAAGAGCAACTCCATAGCCAGCAGCGCTGCCTAGAGGGTTTGAATCTATCCATTCAATGGTGCTATTAATCAAATCAATATTATCAATAAAGGACTCAGCATAAGAACTAAACCATAAACCCCATGAAGAAGGCATTGCTCTTTGAAGATGAGTATATCCAGGCATAGGGATGTATTCATATTTATTTGCCATTTGTAAAAATATCTTAGCAATAGATTGATTTAGTTTTTTAAAATCATGCAGATTATTTTTTGCAAATAGTCTCATAGCTACAAGAACTTGGTCATTTCTACTTCTTCCTGTATGAACTTTCTTTCCAAGATCTCCTAATTCTTTAGTTAGATAAAATTCAATAGCAGAATGGCAATCTTCATACTTTTTAGTGAGTTTAAAAGAGCCCTCTAAGAATTTCTTTCTTAGCTCCTTTAATGATTTATTAAGTCTATTAAATTCATTTTTTTTCAAAATATTGATTGATTGGAGTCCTTTAATATGAGCGATAGTTGCATCGATATCATATATAAAAATAGAATTATCAAGCTCTATGTCTTCACCAGCTAAAAATGAAGATATTTCGTCTGATACTTTTACACCTGAAGTGTTCCATATTTTTTTATCCATAATTAATTCCTGTTAATTCATCAAGACCACAAGCATGATTTAAGTTTTGTATTACTTGTGTAGCAGCACCTTTTAATAAATTATCCAAAGTGCAGCAAACTGTTAAGCCATATCCACTTTCATCTATTTCAAAGCCACCAATATATACATAATGACTGTTAGATACCTTATTAATCATTGGTATTTCTTTTATCACTTGTATAAGTTTCTTGTCCTTATAAAAGCTCTTATACAGATCATATATTTCAGAACTTGATGCTTTTTTAGTTAGCTGAATATGAGACGTTGTAAGAATGCCCCTAAAAAAATTAGCTACATGAGGGCTAAAAGATATTTCTTCGTAACAATGTTTAATTACTTCCTTTTCATGAATATGCCCAGATAATGAATACGGAATAATATTTCCTTTAAGGTTATTTGGATCATTTTTTTCATTTGTAGTTGCTCCTGCGCCACTATAGCCAGAAATACCCATACAACTTACTTTCCCACTTATCAGATGCTTTATTGGAAATAAAGAAAATTGTATTGCAGATGCGTAACAACCTGGATTGCTAATCCTATTGTCTTTGGTTTGAGCAGCTATCTCTGGTAATTTGTATGCCCATCCATCGTCAAACCTATAATCAGCACTAATATCAATAATAATAATATTAGGAACGTGTTCTTCAATACTTTTAATATAATCAGTAGATTCATTATTTGACAAAGCCATAATTACAATATCAATATCTGTGAAATCTAGTTTATCTGGACTGTCTAATAGTTTATAGGTGAGACTATTTGACTTAGTATAATCATCTACTAATTTCCCATGTGAAGTTTTGGAGTAAATATCTGATATAAAAAAATTAGGATGGTTGTTGATAATCTTAATTATCTCTTGGCCAACATAGCCTCTACCACCAAGAACAGAAATATTAAATTTATTTTTCATAAGAAATTGTTGCTGGTTGTTTGACAGCATAATTAATACATTCTATTAACTCATCTAGGCTATCGATACCAATCCAAAAAATACTCCATCCATTAGATTTTTGGAAACCATCACAGACTTCTTTATAAAAGCTATTAATTGCATTATTTGCTCTAGATCTCCAAAATATTTTTTTATGCTCTGAAGTCATCTTGTTCCACATAGCATTCCCCAGACCCTCTCCTCTTGCAGAACTAATAACAGCAAATTTATCCATATATGTAATATTTTTGAAGGAAGTTGTTACTATTGAGGCCCTGTTACATTTGCTCAAATAAAATTCTTTATCATCATTTTTAAAATACTTATTATTCAAGGTACCTTTGAAAGAGGATTCTAAGATAGAAACTACAGTATTTTTCTGATCAGAATCTAAAGATTTCAATTTATCTATTTGATGTCCAGATTTAACTAAAGTTCCGTATCCAGCATCAGTAAATAGCTCTCGGTTTAGATGAAGAGGTTTTGTAATTGAAACAGAGCTGTTACTTGGCAGGCAATCTAATAATAATTTTATTTGCTCTAATTTTAACTTCATTCCTGAATGAAGCCATTCTTGTTCCATAAGAGTTTTATAGTCATCTTTAATATTTATATTTGAAATTAATTTTTCATTACTATCAAAAACCCCTCCTATTTCACTTAAGAAAATTACTTTATCAGGAACTATTTCTTTTGCTAAAGCTAGAGTAGCCTTGTCACCATTAATATTTACATATTGGTTTGAGCCGATATTACCAATAGGAGCGATTACAGGGATGCCGCCTGAGGAGATTATATCCTTAATTTTTTTGGAATTAATTTCTTTAATGTTTCCAACAAAACCTAACTTTTCGTTATCAATATTACAAAGAAAAATATCACCAATTACTGGAATTGCCTCAACCTCTTGATCTTTTAGCGCAGATACAATTTTTGTGTTCTCACCACTAAAAATTTCATAAGCCACATCCAATACTTCATTTGTAGTAACCCTTTGACCATTTAAAAAAGAGAATTCAATTTTCCTTTTATTTAATTCCTCAGATAGTTTTGGACCTCCACCGTGAATAATTATTGGCCTAAGTCCAACTTCATTAAGGAAAGCTAAGGAAGAAACTAAATTTTCAAGATCGCTTTGAATAACTGCACCACCTACCTTAATAACTGCAAACCTATAGTCATCGGATGAAAACCTTTCAAGATATTTTCTAATTTCTTTTTCACTACTCATGCTACTGAGAAGTTTTAAGATAGTATCTTTTTTAAGACTCTTATTCATTACTAAATTATTTTTTATTAACTTCTGTCCATGTTGATGTGCTTTTTCCTAAAAGTTTTATGAAGCCTGTTGACTCTTCAACACCCCATGATGCAGACTGAGCATATACAGCATCTATGCTTTTTAAGATCTTTTTTGAATCAACTGCTACAGCTTCAACTTTTCCTGGGGTTAAAAGTACTTTTACCTTTCCATTTACTGGCTTTTCAATATCTTCAAGAAAATTTTCAAGATTTTTAGTTAATGGATCAAAGTAAAAACCACCATATATAAGTTCAACCCACCTTTTGCCAATTAATGGCTTAAAGGCATTTTGTTTATCCGTAAAAATAGCTTCTTCAATAGCTCTATGAGCTCTTTGAAGAATGGCTATACCAGGTGACTCAAAAAGAAATCTGCCTTTAATACCAATTATTGTATCTCCTGCAAATATCTCTCTTCCAATACCATATTTTCCACCTATTTTATTTAATGTTTTTAATAAATCAGGACCCTTCATTAATTTACCATTTAATTTTTTAGCCTCCCCTTTAAAGAATTCAATTTCAATTTTTTTTGACTTTAACGGATATTTATCAGGTGTATTACAAAGGATATAGCTTTCTTTAGATGGCTCCTTCCAATCATCAATTTCAGACCCAGAAACAGTCGCACCCATAATATTTTCATTAATACTGTACTTTGAATGAATACTCGAAACTTTATATCCTTTAGCTTTTAGATACTCTTGCTCATATCCTCTAACATCAGTTACCTTATTTTGTATTTCTCTTATTGGTGTAATTGTTTTGTAGTTTCCAAATGCTTGAATAGATAAATCAAATCTGACCTGATCGTTTCCCATGCCAGTGCAACCATGAGAAATATATTTTGTATTAAGCTTCTTGCAAAGTTTTATTGCTTCTGAAACTATTAAGTATCTATCTGAACATAGTGCTGGATATTTATCTTGATATAAGGATCCCGACCAAATTAATGGTTTGATTATCTGCTTCCAAAGACTATTCTCAATACTAATATTGATATGTTTTTTTGCTCCTAGATCATATGCTCTCTTTGATATCTTTTTTTCGTCATTTGAAGATATTCCCCCACTATTAACAAAGATGGTATGTACCTCAAAATCTTTATCAATTAGATATGGAACACAAAAACTAGTATCTAATCCGCCTGAGAACGCTAAAACAATTTTTTTCATTTTATTTTTCCTTTAGTAATGTTGAAAGCATAGATTTTTGAACATGCATCCTATTGCCTGCTTCTTGAATTGCAACACAATAATTTGCATCCATGACTTCATCTGTAGCCTTAATATTTCTTCTTAAAGGTAAACAATGACTAAATAATGCATTGTTTGTTTTAGACATTTTGTGCCCATCAACAATGAAGTGCTTGTAATCGTCTCTTATAATTTTTTCTTCTTCTGGGTTACCATAAAAGGACAATGAGCCCCAGCTTTTTGCATAAACTATGTCAGCATACGCATAGCCATAATCAATATCATGAGTAATTTCAAAACTCATATTATTTGATTTACAATTTTGTTTAGCTGCAGTTATATATTTTTCATGAAGAATATATTTTTCTGAAGGGCATAATAATTTAATATTCATACCAAACTTACTCGCAATTAATAAAGAAGAATTTGCCACAGCTGTATTTAGTGGTTTTGGATGATATGTCCAAGTTAAAAGATAATCTTTTCCAGTAAGATCTCCTAAATTTTCTTGCATAGTCAAAATATGAGCTAATTCCTGACATGGATGAGTTATGGTTTCCATATTTACAACTGGTACAGAAGAATATTTAGCAAAACTGTTAATTAAATTGTCAGAAAAATCTTCTTCTAGATTTTGAAATTTAGGAAATGCTCTAATCGCAATTAAGTCACAATATTCTGAAAGAACTTTTGCTACTTCAATAATATGTTCTTCTGTATCATTGTCCATGATAGAGTTTAATTTGAATTCTATAGGCCAAGCATCTTTGCCTGGCTGAAGAACAACAGCAAAACCACCTAATTCTTTTATACCAATTTCAAAACTTGTCCTTGTTCTCATTGATGGATTAAAGAAAAGTAACCCAATTGATTTATTTTTTAAAGTTTTTTGAAATCTATTGATTTTTAGATCCTTTGCGTAATCTAAAATATCTTGGAGTTCATTTTTTGACCAATTTTCAGTTGTAATAAAATTTTTCATAAGCTATAAAAATAAAAAACCCAGCATATGCTGGGTCCATTTATCACAAATAGTTCCAGCTACAAAATTGCAGCCCGTCTAAGTTGTGATTTAATTTGTAACATGGTCGGCAGTATATATTTATTTAAATATTTGTAAACAAATAAAATATTAAAAAATTATCTATAAAAAAACCCTCTATCCAAAGGACAGAGGGTTTCACTAAATTTTAATCTAAATTAAAAATTATATGTGTATTTTACAGATACTGTTCTTGGAGGTATCCACTGCATCCAGTTTCTTGGTCTCCAGCTAGTATCGTCAACCGCATAAATGTATGCAGCTGTTCTTTTATCAAACAAATTATCTACTGATAATTGTAGTTTTGCATTTGCATTAATATCCATTCCAAGATTAAAGTTTACCTTTGTATAATCAGGAGAACTTGAATTTGGATTTTCAGCAAAAGTATTAAAACTATCACCATAATAATTTACATCCATTCTTGCATAAGATGGAACTGTTAAAATTGTTGTTTCATAAGTAACACCAAGGTTCCATTGTGATTCAACAGTATTAGGTAATCTATCACCTGCTGCTGCACCTAAAGAATCAATATCAATTGAGGTTCTTGCTGCCATATCACTTCCAGCTAAATCAAGTGATAATGCATCAGTTAGATCATATGTAAACTCATACTCCCAACCAGATGTTTTTGCTTTACCACCGTTAAAGTTATATGACCAACCACATCCAGGTGTAACTGAAATAATAATTCCATCCCAATCAACCTCAAAATAGGTCACATTCGCAGAATAGTTAGCACCTCTGGCTTTTACACCAAATTCTGTTGTTTCAGCTTCATCTGAGTTAAATCTTGGTGCCCAAGTCTCCTGAGCAGTTTCATCACTGCTACAAAATGGAGGAAGTGGTGCTTGGTTACCACCAGGTCTATAACCAGCTGCTCTAGTAGTATATAAAGTTAAGTCATCATTTAACTGATAACTAATCGCAAATTTTTGTCTTGTATCAGACTCTGAACCTTGCAGTTGCGCACACTGCGTACCAGCAGGATCTGCACCATCACAACCATTATCACTCATGTAGAAAATACCATATTGATAAGTTTCAGATGCATCAGATAATTCATAATCTCTGATACCATAAGTTATAGTTAGTTGATCATTAACGTGATAATCAAATTGAGCAAAATATGACTCCTCTTCTTCCCAGTTATAGCCTGTAGCAGAACCATAATACAAGTATGGGTAGCCTTCATGGCCTTCACAAAAAGGAGGACAATATGCAGTTGCATCATAATCAGCTGGGTCTACGCCTGCTGCTATTTCAGTCACATAATCAAGCCAATCTTGGTCCATTGCGTATTGCGTTTGACTTACAGTATTAGGTTCTTCAGCCCACTCATATTTGTAGTAACCAACTGTCCATTCAAATTGACCTGGTTTAGAGCTAAGTCTTAATTCAGTTGTACTTCTATCAGTTTGATCACCATCTACAATTAGAGGAGCTGGAACATAGTCATCCATATCAATTCTTGCCCAATCTGTAGTCGCATCTTCAGTCACTTTTCTATCTGAGTACACAAGAATTCCATCAAACATTCCAAAATCATAATTAATAGTTGCTGAAATCATCTCTGTTCTAATTTCTTCAGACTCATCTGCAGCCAATGCATGTGAATACATTGGATTATAATCTGTTAATACACCCTCAACACCTTCAGAAGCTGCATGAAGGGAAATAGCACTTAAACGTGAACATGTTGGATCACCGTCAAAGTTATACCACCAGCTAGAAGCCTGAGGACAATTTTCATCATAAACATCAGCACTACCAGGCTTGCTTTGTCCTGGTTCTAAGATACCGAAAGCTTTATTATTAGCGCTGTAATATCTGAGCATACCAGTCATTTTTCCGCCATTGTCAAAGCCTAAAGTAAGCATAAGCTGTGAATCATCTTCTTCACCTACAGTGTGTCCAGTTTGGATATTTTTATAAATACCAGGAGATACAACTTGTGAATATACCGCTCTTAAAGCAACTGAATCAGAAAGTGGCATATTGTACATTGCTTCAATAGTCGTTTCTGGATTATCAGCTAATCTTTTATTTCCATAACCAACACGCACTTTACCGTAAGCACTAGATGCGTCAGGTTTGTTTGTTATGTATCTAATCGTTCCACCGATTGCATTAGAACCATAAAGTGTACCTTGCGGTCCTCTAAGCACCTCAACTCTTTCAACGTCAAACAGATTCATTAATGAACTGTTGATCTCATCAACATATGTTGAAGTTGTACCAGATGAACGTTGAGATGTAGATGTATTCAAACCTCTAAAAGTATAATAATTAGATCCACCTGGTGTAGATACACCTGCAATAGATCGTAAGTAATCTTCTGGGTTTAATATACCTCTCTCATCCAATGTAGCTTCAGTAATAACAGAAATATTCATTGGTATTTCCATTACTGTTTCAGCTTTTTTGTTAGCTGTAACTATAACTTCTTCAACTTCCTGAGCGATTATAGATAGCGGAGCTAAAAATAGTAATAATAGCTTTAAATTCTTTGACATAACAATATCCCCTTGTTAAACAATATTTACGTAACATAGTATAAACCTCATCCGAAATACCTGCAATAAACTTGTAACTTAAATGAAACATACTTGCTACAAGATAAATGGTAGGGATGGAGGGAGTCGAACCCCCACGCCTTGCGGCACTTGGTTCTAAGCCAAGCGTGTCTACCAGTTCCACCACATCCCCAAACCAGAAAGCATTATATAGATAATTTAATATTTTAGTGAAGAATAATTGAAATTTTTAAAGGTCGTAATTTAACTGATTTTTTCTTGATTTTTGTAAAATATATAAACTCAAAGCAAAGAAAATACCAATAACAAATGTTGCTAAAGCTATGTTTGTATAACCGTCATATATGAAGCTAAAGACTTTTGAGACTAGCATCACACATAAAATGTACATAACAACTGTACCCACTTGAACTTTTGATGATGAATATAAAAATCTCATTGATAAATATCCAACTGCAGCTATAAAACCAGCATATGTTCTTGCAAAATGTGCTTCTTGAGTATTTTCTACAAGAAATGGTAGAAAAATAGTATTTACATCTGCTGAAATGATTGTTGTAATCCCAGCTGCAAGAAATAACAGAGATAAACAAAAAATTATAATCTTAATAATTATCACAATACACCAAGCATATATAAGGCTAAAAAGAATGACAAGGCCCCAAAACCCATCCATATATACATTTCTTTGTAGTTTTTAAATTTATAAGAATTGATTGCTAAAAAACAAGAAAATATAGGCGCAACAACTAAAACTCCATAACCTACCAGGATTGCAAGAGGTATAAAGGCTAACAAGAGAAATATCTGTAAAAAAGTTCTATTCATTTACTTCTAAAATTATCATTTATTAAAATATTGTCAATTTAAAGGTTCTGCAATTTCATCTAATGGTTTTAATGCCGATAATTCTGTTTGAATTTCTAAAATTGATTGATTTAATTGTATTTTGTAGTTATTTAAAGCTTGTACAGAATCATCAACTAAAATTAGCTGTGTTTCTATGGATTTAAGCACTTGTTGAATATCATCAATTTTTTTAATTGAAGGCTCAAGATCATTTATCTTTTTTGTATTAATGGATAAATCGCTTTTATAACTATCAAGTGATTCATTGATTTCAGATATCGCTACTTCAAGTTCTGCAGTTGAAGCTAATAATTTAGATATATTCACTTTGTTTCTTTTATTGCTTAGATCCCAAAGCTTGCGAACTTCTTTATCAAGAAACTGAATTGAAGATGATATATCGGTCATTGAATCATTATTAATTTCATCAGCTATATTCATTTGTTCTTCAATAATGGCCAATCTATCTTCGTTAGTTTTAATCTTAGATTCTGTATAACTTGATTCAAAACTTTGCCAAATACCAAGAGTCAAAATACTCATAAACAAAAGCACATAAAGAAAGCCTACAAATAGGCCTCCAGACTTAGTTTTTTTTAAGTAAGCTGGTGATGTTTTGTCTAGTCTTATATCTTTATTCATTTAAATGTAAAAAATTATCGCTATATGCTATATTTTTGAACAATAGTGTCGTTAACTTACCGTCCTATAATATATTTTACAATAACTATAAGGGTTTATATGAATTTAGATTTTTCAGATGATCAAAAATTCCTTCAAAGTGAAGCAAAAAAATTTCTTGAAAAAGAAGAAAGTGTAAAACGATCCAGAGGAGTATTAGAGGGCTCTGAGTCGTTTGATAATGATTTATGGCAAAAAATTATTGAATTAGGTTGGACTGGCATAAGAATCCCTGAAGAATATGAAGGGTTAGGCCTTGGCCATCTTGAGCTATGTGTAATTGCTGAAGAATTAGGCAGACATCTTACACCGGTGCCCTTCTCATCATCAGTTTATTTATTTACTGAGGCCGTAATTAAATATGGTAGTGAGGAACTTAAAAAGGAAATACTACCCAAGCTAGTAACTGGAGAAGTAGTTGGTACGATAGCAGTTACTGAAGATTTTTTAGCTCCAACAAATAACAATATTAAAACTGAAGTTTCAAATGAATTAATTTCAGGTACAAAAATTGCAGTTCCTGATTGTGAAGCTGCTACTCATTCAATTATTGTCTGCAAATCTTCAAAAGGAATAGACTTAAGGCTGGTTGATTTATCGTGTAAAGAAGTCTCAATCAATCAAGTTGAAAATATTGATGGGAGTAGAGGCTACTATTCCATAGAAATGAAACAAGCTCCAAGTTTACTCATTGGAGATGAAGGAAATGGTTGGATTTTATACGAATCAATTATTAATCAAGCAGCTGTATTGTTTAGCTTTGAGCAAATTGGGGGTTCGCAAGCTGCATTAGACATGGCAGTAAATTATGCTAATGAAAGATATGCTTTTGGCAAACCGATTGGTTCGTATCAAGGTATAAAACATAAGTTAGCAGATATGTATGTTGCTTTAACTTTGGCTAAATCTAATTCTTACTATGCTGCTTGGGCATTGTCATCAGAATCTTCAGATTTACCCGTAGCTGCTGCAACTGCCAGAGTAAGTGCAACAAAAGCTTATGAGTTATGTTCAAAAGAAAATATCCAAACTCATGGTGGTAATGGTTTCACATGGGAATACGACTGTCATCTTTTTTATAAAAGATCAAAACTACTTTCATTAAATATTGGCTCAATTGCTAATTGGAAAGAAAAACTTATCTCTAACTTAGAACAATCAAATTTAAACTAGGAAAAATTATGGATTTTAAAGATACGCCTGAGCAAGCAAAATTTAGAAAAACCTGTAGAGAATGGCTAGAAAAAAATGCCAAACTTAAAACAGGTGTCGAAAAAAACGAATTTGCAAATATTGATTTTTTACAAGTTGCTAAGGACTGGCAGAAAAAAAAATATAATGCTGGTTGGGCAATGTTACATTGGCCAAAGGAATTTGGTGGTATTGGTGCCTCTGCTATTGAAAGAATTATTTGGGCTGAAGAAGAATCAAAGTTTAATGTCCCGAAAGGTATTTTTGAAATTGGTTTAGGTATGGCTGGGCCAGTAATGATGGAATACGCAACTGATGAGCAAAAAGCTCGATATCTTCCAGCAATGGCGGAAGGTAAAGAGATATGGTGCCAGCTTTTTTCAGAGCCATCAGCAGGCTCAGATGTTGCAGGTTTGAGAAGTAAAGCAATCAAAGATGGGGATAATTGGATTATTAATGGTCAAAAAGTATGGACCTCTGGAGCCCATTTTTCAGATTATGGAATTTTAGTTGTAAGACATGATCCTAATCTTGAAAAACATAAAGGGATGACATTTTTCTTCTTAGATATGAAATCTCCTGGTATTGAAGTAAAACCAATTAAACAAATTACAGGCGGTTCAAGTTTTAATGAAGTTTATTTTACTGATGTAGTTATACCTGACTCTCAAAGGCTTGGTGAGGTTGGAGATGGTTGGAAGGTTGCCATAACAACTCTTATGAACGAAAGGCTGGCGGTTGGTGATGCTAACGGAGCTGATGTTGAGGATGCTTTTAGATGGGCAAAAAAACAAGATGATTCTGGTGAACCACTAATAAACAACAAATCAGTAAGATCATCTATCGCAGATTGGTACTGTGAAGCTAATGGATTAAAAAATACTAAGCTTAGAACTATGTCTGCCTTATCAAGAGGTGAAACACCTGGACCTGAGGCTTCAATAACTAAAATAGTTAGTGCAAATAAATTACAAAATATTGGTGCCTTTGGGATGGACTCGCTTGATATGGCCGGTATGTTAAAAACAGATGACCCTGAAATACAAAGTTTTCAGAATGCTTGGCTTGGTGCCCCTGGACTAAGAATTGCTGGTGGTACTGATGAAATACTTAAAAATATAATAGCAGAAAGAGTGCTTGGACTTCCTCAAGATGCAAGAGCGGATAAGGGAATGCCATACAAAGACATACCTTCAGGTAATTCTTAAGATTTTAATTGAGGGAATAAAATAACATCTCTTATTGATGTTTGGTTGGTAATCATCATTACCAATCTATCAATTCCAATACCCACTCCAACTGCAGGCGGCATTCCATGCTCTAATGCAGTTACATAATCTTCATCATATGACATAGCCTCTTTATCACCGGTGTCTTTGGCTTTGACTTGTTCTCTAAATCTGTCAGCTTGATCATCTGGGTCATTTAATTCACAAAAACCGTTAGCTATTTCTTTACCACCAATAAATAGTTCGAATCTATCAGCTATTTCTGGGTTTTCATTATTTCTTCTTGAGAGAGGTGAGACTTCAACCGGATAACCTATTACAAAAGTTGGTTCAATTAAATTTTCTTCTACACTTGATTCAAATAATTCAAGCAATTCTTTACCATTCATTTTTGCTATTTGATCTTCACTAATTGAATTATTATGTTCTAAAACTAGATCGGCAAGTTTTGCTTTTCTAAATTTTGATAGATTAATTTTATCTTCTCCCCAATTTATATTTAATGAATCATTAATAAGCTCACATGCTTTTTTGATCATGTTTTCAGTAAATTCAATGGTATTTTCTAGAGTTGTAAAAGCCTCATAATACTCAAGCATAGTAAATTCTGGGTTATGTTTTGTTGATAGGCCCTCGTTTCTAAAACTTCTATTAATTTCAAAAACTCTCTCAAAACCTCCTACTAAGAGTCTTTTTAAATACAGCTCAGGAGCTATCCTTAAAAATAACTCTCTATCTAGAGCATTATGTTTAGTGACAAATGGTCTTGCCACAGCACCGCCTGGTATTGGGTGCATCATAGGTGTTTCTACTTCGACAAAATTTCTATCTTTTAGAGACTCTCTTAATGATTCAATAATAGCTGACCTATTTAAAAATACTTGCTTCTGGTTTTCGTTACTCATTAAATCTAGATATCTCTGTCTATATCTTGTCTCAATATCGGCAAGACCTTTAAATTTGTCAGGCATAGGTCTTATTGATTTTGTAATCAAACTAATTGCACAACCTTCAATTGTTAGCTCATTTGTTTTTGTTTTAAATAATTTTCCTTTAATACCAACGATATCTCCTAAATCCCAAGTTTTAAAATCTTCATATATATCAATATCTACTGTATTTTTACTTACATAAACCTGAATATCGCCACTAGAATCTCTTATGGTGGCAAAACTCGCGTTACCCATTACCCTCATGAGCACAATCCTTCCAGCAACAGAAATATTCTCAACATTATTTGATTCTAGATCTTCTTTTGAAAGCTCGTCATATTGATCATGGAGATCATGAGCATAATGCTCTTTTAAAAAATCGTTTATATATGCTGTATTTTTATCTCTAAGGAGTTGAAGTTTTTTTCTTCTTTCTTCAATAATACCCTCTTCTCCACCAATATTTTCTTCAGCCATTTATACTCCTGCCTTAAGACTTGCTTTCATAAATTCATCGAGATCACCATTTAAAACCGCCGATGTATTTGCTGTTTCATAACCAGTTCTCAGATCCTTTATTCTAGATTGATCTAAAACATATGACCTTATTTGACTGCCCCAGCCTATGTCTGATTTACTTTCTTCCAATTCTTGTCTTTCTTGGTTTTGTTTTTGTAATTCTAACTCGTATAACTTAGATTTTAATTGTTTAAGGGCATTTTCTTTATTTTTATGCTGAGATCTATCACTTTGGCATTGAGCAACAACTCCAGTTGGCATGTGAGTCAGTCTCACCGCTGAATCAGTTTTATTAACATGTTGACCTCCAGCACCTGATGCTCTGTATGTATCAACTCTTATATCAGCATTGTTTATATTTATTTCAATAGAATCATCAACTTCAGGAGAAATAAAAACAGATGCAAAAGAGGTATGTCTTCTGCTGCCAGAGTCAAAGGGTGACTTTCTCACCAATCTATGTATACCAGTTTCAGTTCTCAACCAACCATAAGAATATTCACCGCTTATATGCAATGTTGCAGATTTAATACCGGCAACATCGCCATGAGATATTTCAATTAAGTCAGAAATAAAACCTCGACCTTCAGACCACTTTGTATACATTCTGAGTAACATTTCAGCCCAATCTTGAGCTTCAGTGCCTCCTGATCCAGATTGAATTTCTATATAAGCTGATGCAGAATCCATTTTATTTGTAAACATCTTGCTAAACTCAAGCTCAGCAACAGACTGTTCTAAACTTTGAAAGCTTTCCAATATATAAGATATAGATTCATCATCTCCCTCCTCTTCAGCAATATCAATGAACATAAGCCCGTCAGTCACTTTTTCCTCAACGGATTTGAATGAATTTAATGTTTTTTCAAGAGCTGTTTTTTCTTTACTAATTTTTTGAGATAAATCTAAATCTGACCAAATTTCTTCTTTAGAAAGCTCACTCTCAATTTCTTTAAGTCGTTTTTCTTTCGAGTTAATGTCAAAAACACCATCCTTAATATCATCTAGGCGTATTTTAAGATCATTGAGGCTATTCTTAAGTTCTGAGGAATCCATTTTATAAATTATTCTTAATTATAAAATCAAAAATTAATTCTTTGGATGCAGGCATATGTGTAGCTCTTTCTTTTAAATTATATACATCTAAAAGAGTCTTGGGTATTTCTGATAATTCTAAATCTGCATCCTTAATAATTTCAGGAAATTTAGCTGGATGAGCTGTAGATAGAATTAATGTGTTTCCATTAAGTTTTTCATTAATTTGATCGACTGCTTCAATTGCTACAGCCGTGTGGGGATCAATTAAATAGTTATAAGAAGCATAAGTATCCTTCATTGCTTTAACTGTAGAAATATCATCGACTGAGTAACTCATAAAGAGATCCTTAGATTTTTCCCACATATTTTTTTCTAAATTAATTGGGTATTTAGGAAAATTTCTATAAAACTGATCACAAATAGACGAGTCTCTTTCTGCATAAAAATCATAAAGCAATCTTTCAAAATTACTTGCAATACTTATATCCATACTAGGTGAAAGAGTTTCTGATACTTTTGATCTTGAATAATCATTATCTGAAAAGAATCTATGCAGAATATTATTATCGTTTACAGCTACTAATATTTTATTTAAGGGCATGCCCATTTTGTATGCAGAATAACAAGCAAATACATTTCCAAAATTTCCGGTTGGAACGGAAAAATTGAGAGGTTCTTTCAATTGATTGGTTTTTAATGAGGCGTAAAAATAGTAACAAATTTGGCCAATAATTCTTACCCAATTAATAGAATTAACAGCTAATAAAAATTGATTTTCTTTGAGAAAAGACCTTTCATTAAAAGCTTGTTTGACAATATCCTGGCAATCATCAAATGTTCCATTAACTCTTAATGTAAAAACATTGAGACTATCAACTGTGGTCATTTGTCTTCTTTGAACTTCTGACATATTTCCATCCGGAAGAAGAATAAAACTTTTAATAGAATCAAATCTTTTACATGCATCAATAGCAGCAGACCCAGTATCTCCTGAAGTTGCACCTAGTACTATTGCCGTTTTATTTTGTTTTAATAATGATTTATTAAAAAATGCTGCAGCTAGTTGGAGTCCAAAATCTTTAAAGGCTGCTGTAGGTCCATGAAATAACTCTAAAATAGATTTTGTATCATCAAGCTGATGAATAGCAGCAAAATTTTCTTTAGAAAAGTCATGCCAAGTATCATCCAGAAGTTCCAAGACCTCATCATCTGAGAAAGAGGACTTTGTGAATAAAGGAACTATATATTTGGCCACATCAATAAAACTATCAAGAGTTTTTATTTTTTCAATATCGACTTGTGGCCAAATATCGGGAATAAATAAACCCCCATCCGCAGCTAAACCCTGCATAAGAACATCCTCAAATGTTCTGTTGTGGTCCTTACCCCTTGTGCTGTGGAATAACATTATTAGTTAGATTCTATTCTAATAGATCTTATATTTTTAACCGATTCTATAGTTAATAACTCTTTGTGTAGTTCAGAGTGATCGCTTTCTTTAAATGGGTCAGTTATTAATATTATAGGAACACAATTTTCATCTAATTCTTCTTTTTGAACAATTGATTCAATTCCTACTTGTTTTGATGCCATTAAAGATGTTATTGATGCCATAACACCTGGTTTATCTTCTGCTTCTATATAAAAATAATATTGAAAGACAAGTTCAGAAAATTCTGAGACTTCATATGAAGTAATATTATTATTATCTGGTTGATCATTTATAGCTTTTGAATTTGCTAAATTAATAAGGTCTGAAATTAATCCAGAAGCAGTTGATTCCTGTCCAGCTCCTGAGCCTGCTATATGTATTTTTCCAATTAAGTCCGTATCTATCTCCATACCATTTCTTACACCCTTTAAGTTGGCAAGATGTGAATCAAGCTTTATTAATGCAGGATGCGCCCTAAGCTCTAGAAGATTTTCGTCAACTTTAGCTACTGCAAGATGTTTAACGGTGTAACCCATATCCATTGCATATGTAAAATCACTTTTTTCTATTTTTGTAATGCCTTCAACATAAAAATCTTTCGGAGGCAAAGATGTTCCAAAAGCTAGAGCTGATAAAATACCAATCTTATGTGCAGCGTCCATACCTTCAATATCAAAGGTTGGGTCAGGCTCTGCATATCCTTCTTTCTGAGCCAATTCAAGAGTTGAATGAAATTCAGCACCTTCTTCCATATTTGATAAGATGAAATTAGATGTTCCGTTTAGCATTCCTGAAATCTTTGATACTCTATTTGCTGCCAGCTCTTCATTCAATAATTTTATAATTGGAGTTCCTGCACAAACTGCTGACTCAAAAAGCACTCTTACATTGTTTTCCTTTGCTAATTTAAAGATTTCATCCCCATGATGATAGATAACGGCCTTGTTTGCAGTTACAACATGTTTTTTATTCTTAATTGCCTCTATGATTAACTCTCTTGCTACCTCTACTCCCCCAATAAGCTCTACAAGAACATCAATATCATGTTTAGTAACATCAAATATATCTCTCTCAATAGGCGTGTTACCAGGATCACATTGTGGATTGTCTCTTCTTGCTCCTATGACACTTACTGTAAATTTAGTACCTGCATTTAACGCAATAATATCTGCATTTTTTTCTAGTGCTTTAAATAACCCAGTCGCAACGTTCCCCCATCCACAAATTCCTACTTTTAATTTTTCCATTATATTTCCATTGAAAAAAAATTTTTAATTCCTCTCACTGCTTGTTTTATTCTTTGTTCATTCTCAATAAGTGAAAATCTAACATACTCATCACCATCCTCACCAAAGCCTGCTCCTGGAGAAACAGCAACTTGAGCATACTTTATAAGCATTTTACTAAATTCTAAAGAGCCTAATTTAATATACTTTTCAGGTATTTTTGCCCAAACAAACATTGTAGCAAGTGGCTTTGCAACATCCCAGCCTATGCGATTAAGTCCATCACATAATTCATTCCTTCTACTTTCATACATATCACGAATTGCACTTACTTCGCTGTCACATTCATTTATTGCTTTAATTGCAGCAACCTGTATTGGAGTAAAAGTTCCATAATCCATATATGATTTAATTTTTGTTAGAGCTTGAACTAAGTTTTTATTTCCACAACAAAATCCAACTCTCCAACCAGGCATATTATAAGATTTTGATAATGTAAAAAATTCCACCGCAATATCTTTTGCGCCATCAACCTCAAGAATAGAAGGTGCTTTATATTCATCAAATACAATATCAGCATATGCGAGATCATGAATTATCCAAATATCATATTTTTTTCCAATATTTATAATCTTTTCAAAAAAATCAACTGAAACTGCTTGTGTTGTTGGGTTTGATGGAAAATTAATGATTATCATTTTTGGTTTAGTTTTGGAGGTATTTATTGCCTCCTCCACATCTTTTAAAAACTCATCTGTATCATCTTTTAGTGTAACCGAATACAAATTTGCTCCAGCAATTACAACACCATAAGAATGAATAGGATAAGTTGGTGATTGAACTATTACTGTGTCATCTTGAGATAAAGTAGCCAAAGAAAGGTGGGCTATACCCTCTTTTGAACCCATGCATGTAACAATCTCAAAATCTTGATCTAAATGAATATTATATTTTCTTAAATACCAATTTTTTATAGCTAATCGAAGTTTTGGCAGTCCGGCTGATTGAGAATATCTGTGTGTTACAGGGTTTTTAACTGTTTCAACTAATTTATTAACTACGACATTTGGTGTTGGTTGATCAGGGTTACCCATGCCAAAATCGATGATATCTTCACCGCGAGATCTAGCTTCATTCTTTAATGAATTAATCTGCCCAAAAATATATGGGGGGAGTTTCTTAGCGTTTTTAAAGTCTTGATTAGGCATTTTAGGATTTTAGTTCTTTTAATAGATCCTCAGGCGATAAATATCCTGGAAAAAATGATCCGTCAGATAAAAAGATTGACGGGGTACCATTAACTCCAAGCTTTTGTCCGATTGCAAATTGTTTAGCTACAGGTTGATTATCACAAAATGATATATCAATATTTTCATTATTTTTTAGTTTAGTGATACTTTCTTTTGGATTGCTAGAGCACCAAGCTCCTACCATTTTTGTAAAAGAAGATGTTCCAATTCCTGATCTTGGGAAGGCAGCATAATTTATAGTAATTCCTAGCTTGTTATATTCCTTTATATTGTCATGAAGCTTTCTGCAGTAAACACAGTCAACATCAGTGAAAACAGTTACCTGGTATTTTTCGTTTTCTGCTTTAAATGATATGAAATCTTTAGTTGATATTTCTTCAATTATTGCCTTACGTTTTTTGGCAAGATTTATATTGCTTATATTAGAAATGCCATTATTAGTAATTTGGAACAAATCTCCATATATAAAAAATTGGCCATCTTTTGAAACATATATTGGTTCTAGGTCCCCATAATAAACAGCATAAAGACCCTTTATATCTGATTCTTTAATTAATTCTATTTTTGCTCCCGCAGGAAGTATCTTTTGTATACTTTCTTGAATCTTGTCCTCAGATGACAAAGTAAAAAATGAAATTATTATCAATAAAAATGAAAAACCTAATTTATTCACTTTAACCTCTTGGATGATGTTTTTTAAGTATTTCACCTAATCGTTGTTTTGCAATATGAGTATATATTTGGGTTGTTGATAAGTCACTATGCCCAAGTAAAATTTGTACTGATCTCAAGTCTGCACCTCTATTTAGCAAATGTGTTGCAAAAGCATGTCGTAAAGTATGAGGTGAAATTGAAGATTTTAGATTTTCACGCTTGATGTATATTTTTATTCTTTGCCAGAAAGCTCCACGAGTAATTTGTGACCCTCTGTTACTCAAAAAAACACTTTTTGAATCTGATCTTTTTCTATCTCTCAGATAAATATGCAACGCCTCTGCAGCTTTTTCACCATACGGCACCAGACGCTCTTTAGAGCCTTTACCAAAAACTTTTAACACTGATCTATTAAAATCTACATCTGTTAGCTTTAAATTAACTAATTCGGAAATTCTCATTCCGGTTGCATATAGAATTTCTATCATTGCCTTATCTCTTCTTTCTATAATTTGATTAGAATTTGGACTATTAAGCAATCTTTCAACCTCTTCTTCTGACATAGATATAGGTAAATATTTTTCTTGTTTAGGTGTTTCAATTTCATCTGCTGGCGAGTATTTAATAATTTTTTTCTTAGATAAAAATAAATAAAAATGTTTAATAGATGAAATTTTTCTATTAATAGAAGAGCTTTTTAAACCAGAATTAAACAAATTTGAAATAAATTCATTAATATCCTTACTGGAGACATGTTGATAATTTTTTTGTTTTTTATTTAACCAAGATAAAAATGATGAGATATCATTTTCATAAGAAGATACTGTATTTTTTGAAAGTCCTTTTTCAATATAAAGAGAATTTAAAAAGGATCTAATTATATGATCCTTTTTATAGTCTTTGATCATTAAACTAGTCTAATCTTTCTTTAATTCTGGCTGATTTACCTGATCTTTCTCTTAAGTAGAAAAGCTTTGATTGTCGAACGTCACCTTTTCTTTTAACTTTAATTGAGTCAATAAGTGGGCTATGTGTTTGGAAAGTTCTTTCTACGCCAATACCACTTGAAATTTTTCTAACAATAAATGAAGAATTTAGGCCTCTTTTTTTAATGCCCATTACAACGCCCTCAAAGGCTTGTAGTCTTGTTCTATCGCCTTCTTTTACTTTTACTGAAACCACAATAGTATCACCAGGTCTAAAAGATGGAATATCTGTTTTTAGTTGATTTGATTCAAAATCGTTAACAATCTGAGAAGGTGTCTTTTCGTCTAATGAAACATTTACAGAAGCATCTTCCTCTAGTACTTCATCAGCAGCTTCAGCAGTTACCTCTTCTGTTACTTCTTCAGAAACTTCCTCAGCAGCTTCAGCGGTTACCTCTTCTGTTACTTCATCAGCAGCTTCAGCAGTTACCTCTTCTGTTACTTCTTCAGAAACTTCGTTATCTAAATTTTTATTATCAGATTCATTCATTATATTCGCCTAAAAAGTGCTATAGGATATCCTTAGATTCCCATTCTTCCAAGAGTTTTTTTTGTTTTTTTGTTAATTTTAACTTATTTATTAAATCTGGTCTTCTTAAATATGTATTGATAAGAGATTTCTGAGCTTTCCATTCATTAATTTTTGAATGATTTCCTGAAAGAAGTACATTAGGAACTTGATCATCTTCAAAAATTTCTGGTCTTGTATAAGCAGGACCTTTTAATAAACCATTAGAGAATGAATCATTTTTAACAGAATCTTGATTTCCAACTGTTCCAGGTAAATTCCTAGCGATAGCATCTATTAAGCATATAGCTGGATACTCACCACCACTCATTACAAAGTCTCCTACAGAAATTTCTTCATCAACATATTTATCAATAAACCTTTGATCAACTCCCTCATATCTTCCGCAAAGTATCGTTAATGCTTGCATTGATGACAAATCAATTATTTTATCTTGAGTAAGCCTTGTTCCTTGTGGGCTAAGATATACAACAAGACCACGTTCATTTTCAGGAATTTCAAATAATGTATCCTTTAATGGCTGAGGCATCATCAACATACCTTCACCACCGCCATAGAGCTTTCCATCAATCTGACCATGTGTATTTATTGAATTTTTTCTAATGTCATAACAATTTATTGAATTATTATTATCAAATATTTTTGATATAACCCCATATTCAAATACATTGAAAATCTCAGGAAAAATTGTAAGTACATTAAACCTCATATCAAAAAGTTTTATCCCAATTAACATATATTATGTTTTTTTCTCTTTCTATTGATTGAATAAATTCATTTTTAATAAATGGTATCAGTCTTTTCTCATTATCTACTGACAGTTTTGTAGGATTAATTTCTAAACAGTCATGAGCTCCGAAGTTATTCAAAGAAGATACTTTGCCCAAAAGATCTCTTGATTTTTTGTCTATAACCTCCATGTCAATTAGTTCAAACCAATATGCTTCGTTATTATCTAGCTTAGGAAGATCTTGTTTATTTATGTATATTTTTAAGTTAGTAAATTTTTTAATAACATCAATATCATTAATATCTGCTACTTTTGCACAAAATTTACTATTTATTTTTTTTATATATTCGATATGAAAATTTGGAATACTATTGTTATTAATATAAAAATTAGTATATTCAAGAATATTTTCTTTTGGGTTGCAATAAGAGTTAAGAAAGAATTCTCCCTTTAGTCCTCGAGGTTTGCCTATAGAGGCAATGCAAATTAAATTTTCTGTATTTTTATTATTTGCTTTCATCATCTGAAGAATCTTTTTCTGCAGATTCTTCTTCTGCGGATTCTTCTTCAGCAGGCGCTTCCTCAACTGGAGCTTCTTCTTCAGCAGGGACTACTTCTTCCTCAACTGGAGCTTCTTCTTCAGCAGGTGCTTCTTCTTCAGCAGCTGCAGCTTCTTCAGCGGCTTTTTCTTCTGCTTCTTTGGCTAATTTTGCCTCTATTGCTGCTTTTTTTGCTTCAGCTTTAGCTTTTTTTGCATCAAGTTTTTCTTGTAATTCTTCTGGAGATAAATTGGCTTCTTTAACAAGAGATTGAACTCTTTCACTTAACTGAGCTCCTTTGGCAACCCACTCATTGAGCTTATCAAGATCAAGCCTTAGTCTTTCTTCTTGGCCGCTTGCACTTGGATTAAAAAATCCAAGTCTTTCAATAAACTTTCCATCTCTTGGGCGTCTTTCGTCTGCGACTGTTATAAAGTAGTAAGGGTTCTTCTTTGCCCCGCTTCTTGCTAATCTAATTATTACCATATTTATCTATTTGTATTCTTAATATTAAAAAAGATGTGTATTTTAGGGTAACCTTGATAATATTGATAGTATTAATATATAAAGTTTTTAAAAATCTAAATTTAAGATGAATTTTATTACACAAGTTACTATATCTGTATTTTTATATTTTATTGTTAGGGTTTTAGTAAAAAAACCTAACTCACTATATATAGCAAGTTTTGTATCTTCTATTTCATATATAGTTATGTATCTTGTTTTATATCAATCTATAACGCTATTACCAACATTACATTTTTTAGTAACAGGCCTAAGTCTAATAATATTGTTTATTTCTTACTATGAAATAGTTTTGCTCGAAAGAAATGTAAGAAAAATAAAACTTGGACTTTTTGAAAATGCTGAGTCTTTTCCAATTGAAAGAAGCTATAAACTTGTTTTTAAAATACTAGGAATAGGACTACTATTCTTATCCTTAGCTTTAATCTCGGGTTTTGCAATTCAATCTATTTTTACAAATAATTTGATTATTAAGACATCATTCACCATAATTGCATGGTTTATATATTTAATTACATTAGTTGGCACAAAGTTTTTTAATTTTCCAATCAAATATGCAACAAGAGGCTTATTCATATCAATGTGGGCAGTACTATTTGCATACCTTGCAAATTCTTACTTAATTTATAATTAATTGATGGATTCAGAACCTTCGTTGTTATTCTTGCTTATAAGCTTATTAAGCTTATTGATTCTTAGCGCATTCTTCTCTGGGTCAGAAACAGGAATGATGGCTGCTAATAAAATTAAGCTAAAAAACCTTTCAAAAAAACGTGACAGAGGTGCAAAAAGAGCACTTAAACTTTTAACAAAACCAGATTTGCTGTTAGCAACAATCTTAGTTGGGAATAATTTTGCAAACATTCTTGCATCATCAATAGTTACAATAATTATGTTGAATTATTTTGGAGGCAACGTACTACTTGGAGCAGTGCTATTAACTACATTTATTTTAATTTTTTCAGAAATAACTCCAAAAACTATGGCTGCTGTAAAACCTGAAAGCTTTGCAAGAAGGTCTTCAATATTACTAAAACCTCTGCTTTATCTTTTGAGGCCAATAATTGTTATTACAAATTTTATAAGCTCAAAAGTCCTCAAAATTTTTAATATAAGTGTTAAAGATGCAAAAGATAATGATAATTTAAATACACAAGAGCTTAAAACATTATTAGATGAGTCTGGAGATTTAATTCCGAAGCAATACAGAGGCATGTTGTCATCTATTCTTGGTATGGAAGAGCTAGTTGTTGAAGATATTATGACCCCTACTTCTGAGATAATTGGTATTGATGCAGATCTTGGCTATGAAGAAAATAAAAAAATAATTGAATCATCAGAATATACAAGACTGCCTGTGTATAGAAAATCAATTGATAAAGAGCTTGGAACACTTCACCTTAAAGACTCACATACATTTTTAGAAAAAATTGAATCTGGCCAAGATATAAGTTGTGCTCTGTCAAAAACATATTTTGTATCTCAATCAACTGCATTAATGAAGCAATTAAAGGAATTTCAAGATAATGATAAGAATATGGCACTAGTTGTAGATGAATATGGAGAAATAGAAGGCCTAATAACTATAGAAGATATTTTTAAAGAAATTGCTGGAAAATTTGGCAGTGATAAAATAGAACTGGAAAAAGAATTTACTCAATTAAAAGATGGGTCTGTTTTAACCGATGGCAATTCAAAAATTCGTGATTTAAATAACTATTTAGATTGGTCAATATCAGAAGAAAACTCTAAAACAATAAATGGATTAATAACAGAACATTTAGATCAAATTCCTCAAGCAAACCTTTGCATAGAAATAAAAAAATACAGATTTGAGATACTAAAAATTGAAGATAACTCAATAGCAAGAATAAAAATTAAAAAAATAAATTCTAAAAATTAAACCAACCAAATGAGTCATATCTTATTCCAGTTGAAACAAACCCCTGAATAGCAAATAAAACTCCAGTTAAAACTATACTTAAAACTGATCCCATAACACCATTATTAGCAGAATATCCAAATATTGTTGTTGGCTTATAAATTAGTTCTTTATAGTTTATTGATTCATCAACCTGCTCGAGAAGCGCTTTAGCACTTTTAAGATCATCAAGTTTATTTTTAGGTCTTTCTTTTAGCTGAAGTTCCCAAATCTCCTCTTCAATAATAAAAATTTCATTTCTAATAAAGTCTCTGTGCTCTGCACTTAATGATTGTAATTTGATAGCTTTGTATATGGCAAAAAGACTAATACTTGATATAAAAAATATAATGACACTTATGACGTAAATTGTTGATACGTGATGTCGTAGTTCTGTCCATATAATTAAATTTAGTATTGCAACACAAAACATGGAGTAAAAAATTAATATTGAGGTATAGCTTTGTATACGAAGATAGAATGCCTCTCCAAATGATCTAAGAACTTTTCTCATATTCATCCAGCTAAAAACATTTATTCTTTTTTGCAAATCGATGTATATCTTACTTGAGTCAGTGCCAGAAAATAACTTATTTAAAGCAAGACCAGGATATGAAACTAAATCACCTAATTTTTTTGAACACTGAAACCTTCTTTCATAATCAACTGAGCACACTAAACCAAACATCAAAAGTTGAAACCCATTAAAAAACCCCATCATAGTTGCAATAGAAATAGTTATTTCATATGGATTCATTCCAAATAATGGTATGCCATATAGATATTTAACAAAAAATGGAGTTAAAGCAATTGTAAAAGCAGTAAAAAAATAAATTAAAGAAAAGTTTTTTATTATTGGGTTGTCATATACAGATTTAATGATTCGATACAAAACAAAACCTGATGCAATTTCATTATCTTTAGACGCGCTTGTTGTTTGAGGAAAAAGTTTTGAAGTATGTTGGTTTATTAGCTTGTCTTTTGTTGGCGAATCAACTTCAAATGGTATGGCTTGAAGACAAGTATCATTTTCATCCATGGCTACTGTCAATTCATCTTCAATAATTCCAGGAAATAACCAAGGTGTCATCCACCCTTGTCCTACCAACCTTCTATTGGTTTTATTTCTATCCCAATCTGGTGCAGGAAGACACAATCTTTCAGTATCTTCAGGCCTGAAATATCCATATTTTGTTGCAATAATAAGCCTTCTCATAAATAGCAATAAATAGGCTAGGATCATATGAAACGGATCAATATTCATAATCAATTCTTTTTCAGTAAAAATTGCAAAATAAAGACCAATATTCATCAACCATGAACCAGGATAGACAATTAGCCAGGTCTGTATAATTTCCTTCAAAGAGTGATGTTTAGTTGATACAACTACAAGCATTCTATTCTGACTTACATGCCAAGCTCTGCTTTTTGATTTTTCTAAAAATAATGTTGCAATAGGTGAAAAAATTACTGGAGGTAAATTCTCATATATCATTGTTTTCCAAAACTCTTTCCATGAAAATTTTACTGGAGAGTGATAATCAGTAATTGATGGATCCTTAGATGCTCGTCTTAATTTTGCAGCCTCATAAACTGAACTTATTCCTGATATAAACTTTTCATCAGTTTCATTGGAGGGTGTTCTTAAACTTAGATGAGACTTACTAGTTTTATCATTCATATTTATTGCTTATAATTTTTCATTTAATGATTGTAAAGCAAATATGCTAAAAGCTTTAATCCAGACTGTAACTCCGTTTCAACAAAATGCATCAATTATATTTTGTGATGAAACAAAAAAATGTGCCATTGTTGACCCAGGTGGTGATATCGAAATTATTTTAGAAACTGCAAAAAAGAATAATTTGCTTCCTGAAAAGATTTTACTAACTCATGGTCATATTGATCATGCTGGTGGCGCAACAGAAATTGCTGAGATATTAAATGTAGAAATTCACGGGCCACACATTAATGATAAGTTTTTATTAGATGGGCTTCAGAAACAAGGTGAAATGTTTGGCATGCTTTCAAAAAATTGTAATCCTGATAAATGGCTAAATGAAGGTGACACTATAGAATTAGGAAATGAAAAATTGGAAGTTTACTTTTGCCCTGGTCACACACCAGGACACATAATATTTTTTAATAAGAACAGTAAGTTGGCATTAGTTGGAGATGTTTTGTTCAATGGTTCAATTGGCAGAACTGATTTGCCTGGCGGGAATCATCAAGAATTGCTGGATACTATAAAAAACAAACTATGGCCGTTAGGCAATGAAATTGAATTTATACCAGGCCATGGACCTAATTCAACTTTTGGTCAAGAAAGAAAAACTAATACATTTGTTGCTGATAGTATTTTAAATTTAAATTAAGTTATTTTTCGTTATATCTTCCTGGAGCAAGCTTTCTTCCAAATAATGATAAGGATGAACTTGGCAGTATTTTTAATAAAAATACTAAGAACTTATATGTTTTTGTTGGTACACAAATACCTTTACCTGCAAACATTGCATCTACACCCTCTTTGGCGATTCTTTGAGCAGAAAACTTCATGAAACTTGGCACTCGATCCATTTCCTCTTGAACGCCGCTTGAAGCATGAAACTCTGTAACAGTAAAACCAGGACATAATGCTGTTGATGTAATGCCATCCTGACTATAATTAATATTTATAGAATCACTAAATCTATTCATAAAAGTTTTTATTGGTCCATACAGAGCTTGTATTGATGATGGAGGCGAAAATGCTGCCACAGAAGATACAATCATGATTTTTCCATTCTTTCTTGCAATCATGTCTGGAAGAAAAATCTTAGTAAGAGCAATAACTGAAGTTCCAAGAACTCTTATAAATTTTTCTTCATCTTCCATAGGTGTTTCATGGAACGATGTTTTAATTCCATATCCAGCGTTATTAATTAAAATATCAATTTGATAATCCTTGCTCTTGCAAAAATCATATATATCATTAGGTGCATTGCCATTGCTTAAATCGCAAGCAATATAATCAACAAAAACACTGTATTCTTTTGATAAATTTTCTGATAATTTTTGAAGCCTTTCTTCTCTTCTTGCAGTTAGAAGAATATTAATGCCTTTTGAAGCGAGATAAGTTGCTATTTCCATTCCAATACCGGATGAGGCTCCGGTCACTAATGCAAATTTACTATTCATATGATCATACTATCAAATATATATATAAATAGTATAGAATGGATAGCCAAACAAAGAGGTATGTGACATATGAAAAATATTAGATATCTATTATTAGTAATACTTACAACTATAAATTTGAATATATATGCATTTGAAAATAATGATTCCAGCATATCAAGTGAAACTTCATCTGATGATGCTAAAGATGAAAAGGAAGAACAAGAAACAATAGAATCATTTATCAAAAAAAATGAATTAATTGAGCGTGAAGGATTCCTCCATTTATGGGTTGATGCTGAAAAAGATGATTATTATTTATTGCTAAATTCAAGTGATTTAAATAAAGAGTTTATATACTTTTCATATGTCCTAGATGCGCCACAAGCATCTGGAAATTTTGGAGGATCGTTATCAGATGGCTCCATATTAGAATTTAGAGAATTTAAAAAAGATATTGGTCTTTTTAAAAAAAATACAAAATTTATTTATGACAATGAAAACAATATATCAATGTCTAAACTCAGAAATATTCAAGAAGCCTTCTTAGGAAGATTTGAAATAGCTGTTTCAGATGAAGAAACAAATCAACATTTATTAAAAATAAATAAATTATTTTTATCAGAAATGCTAACAGCAATTTCTCCAAACATTCCTCCTGAATATATGGAATATGTTCAGCTAAATCCAGGTAAAATAGACAAATCTAAAACCTATGTAGATCTAGTTAAAAATTATGACAAGAATACAACGGTTGATGTTGTCTATGGATTTTTTAATCCCAAACCAAAAAATAATACCGTTGATGCAGTTGCTGATAAGAGATTTACATCTGGAAAAGTAAGACATCTTTTTGTTGAAATGCCAGATGATCAATTTGAACCTAGAGTGGCAGATCAGAGAGTTGGGTACTTCTCTCAGAAAGTTACTGATTTATCCTCCTACAACTACTCTCCTGTTGTTGATCTCATTAACAAATGGAGGCTCATAAAGAAAAATCCAAATGATCCAATATCGGAACCTGTTGAGCCAATTGTATACTGGGTTGAAAATTCAACACCTGATGAAATTAAACCCTTTGTAGTTGAAGGTATAGAAGCATGGAATCCAGCATTCGAAAAAGCAGGCTTCAAAAATGCTATTGTTGCAAAAATACAACCTGATGATGCGGATTGGGATGCTGGTGATATTCAATATAATGTAGTTCGATGGTCCTCTTCTCCGGAGCCGCAATTTGCTGGTTATGGTCCAAGCATTGCTAATCCAAGAACAGGTGAGCTAATAGCTGCTGATATAGTGCAAGAATTCAATGCCATAAAATATGGATACAGACTTCGAAAAATTTGGGGCTATGATGAAGAAAATGATCCACTAAGACAATGGATTGTTTCATTAACAATGCATGAGGTTGGCCATACTATTGGACTAAGACATAATTTTAAAGCTAGTTGGTTATATGATTCTGAAGAGATTCATGATAAATCGATTACTGGTAAGGCTCATATTTCATCGGTAATGGACTATGATCCTATAAACATAGCACCCAAAAATCTAAAACAAGGTAATTTTTTTCCTCACGGCGCAGGATTTTATGATGTCTGGGCAATTCAATTTGGGTACACGCCAAATTTAACCGGTGCTGAAAGAGAAGAGTTATTATCAAAATCTTCACAACCAGAATATAAATATGGAACGGATGGAGATGCCATGGGTTCACCTGGATATGGCATAGATCCAAGAGCAAAAAGATATGACATGTCTAGCGATCCAGTTAACTATACTCTGCAAAGACTAGAAATAATCGATGCAAAAATTCTTGAATTACCTGAAATATTTAATGAAGAAGGCTCTACCTATACTGAGCTAAGAGCAACATTTAATGGGTTTATGAGGGAAAAAGGAAGATTTTTTGAAAGTGTTTCAAGATTAATTGGAGGGGTTTACTCCAATAGAGTTGTTAATGGTCAAAATGGTGAATTAACGCCTTACGAAGCTGTTGCATATGAAGATCAAAAAGAGGCTATGTCTTTAATTACAACTAAATTACTTTCAAATGAAGCTTTTGTATTTAATTCAGAAATAATTAAATTACTTCAACCTGAAAAAAGAGCTGCATATAACCCTAATGAAGACCCTAATGATGATCCTAAACTACATGAGATGGTTCTTGGAATCCAAGAGAATGTTTTAAGACATATTTTAAGCCCATCAGTAATGCTTCGTCTTTCAGACAGTTCAAAATATGGCAATGAGTATTCTCCAGGAGAAGTTTTACAGGATATACAAAACGGTATTTTTGTATCTAATGAATCACCAAATTCATTTAAAAGAAATCTTCAATCATCCTATATTGATGGGTTGTTAACTGCTCTTGAGAGTGAGTATTATGATGAAATTTCTAAAGCAGCTATTTATCGATCAATTATTGAAATAGAAAAGTTTACCAAAAGACTTTTTGGGGATTCTGTTGTTAAAGATCATCTTAAATATCTTAATTGGAAAATTAATAAGGCATTAGAAAACTAAATTTAAGAAGATTCTTGTTCTAGCAATTTTTTCTTTGCTTTTGTGCCTCCGGGACCGCTATAGCCTCCTATTTGGCCATTATTACAAATAACTCTGTGGCATGGTCTTTTTATTGGTGTTGGATTTTTTGCACATGCGTTGGCAACAGCTCTTGCTGCCTTAGGTTTTCCAATTGAAACAGCAATGTCTTTATAAGATCTTGTTTCTCCATAAGGAATTTTTTCAATTTCATTCCATATAAGTTGTTGGAATTTTGTTGGCACTATATATTAAGCCAAGAAGTTATAAGACTTTTTGCATCGTTTAACTCCAAATCAAGCCTCGCATATTTTGGTGTATCCATTGAAACCATTTGTTCAGAAATTTTGCTAGTAGAGATGCCGAGATTATTCAGTGATTTTGCCAAATCAATTTTGGCCTCTTCATTAGGTGTTTCTGATGTAAGTTTCTTTGGATAATAATTAGATTTAAATACTAATTGGCCTAGCTCTATTAGCTTTAACTCTTTATCTTCACAATTTGGATCTTCATATTCATCTATTAAATTTAATATCCAATAATGGGGCTTAGAAATTTTAAGTTTTGCTTCCTCTATATTTGGATAAAGTTTCGTATGAGATTTTTCTTTAAACCAGTTATCCTCATGCTCAACGATGCATGTTTCTTTTAAATTAAAAATATATGTATCAAGGGTCTCATCTTTTTTTTTAAATGGATATTTCATTTTTAACTAAAATCTGTAAGAACTTTTTTAATTTTTGTCATAGCCCAATCAATTTCATTTTTAGTAATAATTAAAGGTGGAGCAAATCTTATAACTGTTTCATGCGTTTCTTTAGCTAAAACACCCTCCTCCATTAAAGCCAAACAAATCTTCTTTGCTGAAATATTTTTCTCTATTTCCACTCCAAGCCACAGACCCTTGCCTCTTATATCTTTAATAAATGGCATATTAAGTTTTGCGATTTCATCTTTCAGATATGCTCCCATTTCCTTGCTGTTTTCAATTAAATTATCTTCATATATTAATTCTAATGCTTTTGTAGCAACTTTAGCTGCAAGCGGATTGCCACCAAAAGTGGAGCCGTGCGATCCAGGATTAAAGTGATTCATTACCTCCTTGGAACTTAAAAAGGCAGAAACAGGCAATAAACCGCCTCCAAGTGCCTTCCCTAATATAAGACCATCAGGTTCAATATTTTCATGTTGATATGCAAATAATTTTCCGGTTCTTGCAAGGCCTGATTGAATTTCATCAAGGATTAGTAATACATTGTTCTCAGTACATAAGTCACGGAGTTGTTTTAACCATCCTGTCTTAGGTGTAACGATTCCTCCTTCACCCTGAATTGGTTCTACCAAAACTGCACAAGTGTTTTCATTAATCAGATTTTTAATTGAGTTAATAGATTTTTCACAAATATTGTTACATTCGCAATTTGACTGACAATAATCTGCAGTTACAAAACCTTTCGAGAAAGGTCCAAAACCTCTTTGATACTCTGGTTCAGATGAAAAACCAACTATTGTTGTTGTTCTTCCATGGAAATTACCATCTGCTACGATTATCTCTGCTTGATTTTCTTTTATGCCTTTTGAAAAATATCCCCAGCGTCTTGCTGCTTTTATAGCTGTTTCAACAGCCTCAGCCCCTGTATTCATTGCTAGGATATTTGGAAACCCACTTATTTTGGATAACTTTTCAATATAATTTGAAAAAGTTTCAGTATAAAAAGCTCTTGAAGTTATTGCTAATGTTTGTGCTTGTTCTGTTAAAACTTTTACGAGCTCTGGATGTGAGTGACCATGACTAACAGCAGAATATGCTGACATCATATCTAAATATTTATTACCATCAACATCCCATAGATAGACTCCACTTCCCTTATTGAGTACTAGTGGTAAAGGCGAATAATTTTGAGATCCGTAAATTAAATCTTTTTCAATTAATTTTTTTTGTAAATTACTTGTCATAATAGTATTCTACTCGGATTAAGAAGTTTGATATAGGGGGATTAAATGAAAAATCAATCATCGCAAAATCTTTTTATGATAGAGCCAGAAGTCTTCTATTCTAATAATCAAACAATTGATTCAAATCATTATCAATTTAAAAATGAAGATGGTTCATTAGATCTTGATCAAATTACAGATAGTGCTTTGACTGAATTCAATAATCTAAAAAATGAAATAGAAAAACATGGAATAAAAGTTACTTTCATGAAAGGTATATCTGATTGTCCAGATCATATTTTTCCAAATTGGTTTATTACTTTTGAAGATAAAACTTTCCAACTATTTAGTATGAGAGCAGAAAATAGAAGGCTGGAAAAAACTAAAGAGATGATAGATTTTCTTGCCAGCAAATATAAGCTTAATGGAGATTTAACAGAATTTGAAAAAAAAGATATGTTTCTTGAGGCAACTAGTAGCATGGTTTTTGATAGAGTAAATAGAATTGTTTATGCAGCAATATCACCTAGAACAAATGAGGAACTCACAAAAAAATGGTGTCATGAAAATAATTATGAATTAGTCTTATTTGACACCCTAAGTCACAAAGGCTCATCGATATACCACACAGATGTTTTAATGTATGTGGGTCAAAAAGTAATTGGAATATGTTTTGATGTAATTTTGCCTCAATACAGAGAACTAGTAAGAAATAAAGTATCTAAATATCATGACATATTTGAAATTAATGAAGAGCAAATAACAGATTTCTGTGGAAATAGTTTAGAAGCAAAAAATGATAAAGATGAATACTTTCTAATCATGTCATCGCGAGCATTTAATGCTCTAACCAAAGATCAAAAAATTACTCTTACGAAATATTATAAAAATATAATACATTCTGATTTAACTACCATAGAAAAATATGGTGGTGGTTCAGCCAGATGCATGCTTAATGAATTATTTTAAGTTTTGCGGAAACCTATTGTTTCCGCAAATTAAATGATATTAGGCGTCAGTATTACTCAACAACATGTAGCTGTCATAAATATCTGGTGAATTACATGTAGCAACCTCATCAAACTTGGCTTGCATTTCTTTACCATTTTCCTGCCAATGTTTATTTCCAGCAGCTTTTACATCAAAGTTTGAATGCCAATTCCCCCATAAAAAGTCTGCATCTGCATCAAACTCAGGAAAATAAACACCAAAGAAATAAGGGCCACTTTCAATACCATCTAGATAAGTATTAAATTCAACAACTGTTGCTCTTAAATCTAATCTGTCTTTACCTTCATTGAGATTACATAAAAGATATTCTGATGCAAAATATCCATCTTCCCCTTCAACCTCTCCAAAGGAATCAGCAGGTCTAGGTAGATAAAATGTCCAAGGGAACCTCCCTTCTCCATCACATGAAATAACTGATTCATATTTTTCAGCCCATGCAATGAACTCGGGTGATCCTTCAGACCATGCATCATCCGCAGCTTCTTTAGATGACCACATTAGCTCCCACCAACCATTATCAAAGGAATTGTTGTCTCCCTTAGGAGCATATACACCAGCCCATAATAAGTCTGATGAATGATCTAACTCTTTCCATGCACCAAGCATTTCTCTTGCATTTTCATCTGAATAATTATCACCAGGGGTGCATGCTATAAATTCATTATAAAATGGACCCATATAAATTGGTCCTGAGGCACTATCTTTATCTGTTTCAGTTGATGAATTTGAACAACCGATAATAAAAAAGATAGAGAAAATAGCTAAAAAAGTTTTATTTTTTATATTCATAATTTTGTCCCTATTAGAATTAACTTCTTTAATATTAAAGTAATTTAGATAAAAGAATAAGAAAATTATGTATTAATTTTAAATATTATTTATCCATTGGGCTGTAGTTTTTGTACCGCCTAATGGAAAAAAGTGAACTTGATCAATATTAAAATTAGAATTTTTTGATTTATGTTCAGCCAATTCAGTTATTACTGATGTTGGTTCATATGGAAGAAGTAATTTTGTTAAATCTTTAGCTCTTTTTTGTAAAACCTTCATTGAAGCTCCAACTCCACATTCAATTGAATAGCGAATTAAAGTTTGTAATTTTGCTGGTCCTGCAATACCAATATGAATTGGTAGATCAATATTCATTTCAATTAGACTTTCAGCCCATTTAATAATTGTCTGCGCATCAAAACAAAATTGAGTTGCAATTGCCATCTGAGCATCTGTTCTTTTTGCATATTCATTCTTCCAAGACAAAGCATTATTAACATTAATATTGGTATTATCTTTATCAATGTCTTTATTCCCCTCGGGATGACCGGCTATATGAATACGTTTGAAATTAAACTTATCAAATAATTCCGTTTCAATTAATTGGATTGATGAATCAAATTCACCATAAGGATTATTAGCACCTCCAGCAATTAAAAGAGCCTCTTTAACATTTGCGTCATCTGAGTACTTTGATATCCAACTCTCAAGCACGCTTTTATTCTCTATTATTCTTGCAGGAAAATGAGGCATTGGAATAAACCCTTCATCGGTTATCTTTTTTGCAGTTTTAAGCATATCTTCAAAAGGAGTACCTTCGATATGTGCAATATATATTCTTGTATTTGCAGGAAGTACTTCTGCAAAATTTTCAATTTTGGCAGCTGCATTCGGCGTTACTTCAATTGAGTAATCTTTTAAAAAATTTTTAACTAATTCAGAATTCATAGGCGTATTAAAGCATAAAAAACTGGCGGAGAGTGAGGGATTCGAACCCTCGAACCAGTTACCCAGTTACCTCCTTAGCAGGGAGGCGCTTTCGACCACTCAGCCAACTCTCCGAAATTGATGGAAGATTATAACTCTTTGATAAAAAAAAATACCTACTTATCTATCAAATTCTATTTGCATTCCTAGAGGAATATCATCTTTTACATGCCCATCCTCAAATACAATATGTCCGTTACATATTGTCATATGAATTGACGAGTTGAATGTCTTACCTTCAAAGGGTGACCATCCACATTTATAAAGAATATTGTCTTTAGTTACTTGATATTTTTTATCTAGATCGATTACTACAAGATCGGCGTAGCAACCCTCTCTGATATATCCCCTATCTTTTACTTGAAACCTTTTTGCAACATTGTGAGTAGTTTTTTCAACTATTGTTTCGAGAGTTAATATACCTTGGTGATAGAAATCCATTAATATCTGTAAGCCGTGTTGAACCAGTGGCAGTCCTGCTGGTGCACCTGGGTAGCTCCTCATTTTTTCATCCCATGTGTGTGGCGCATGATCTGTAGCAACAATATCAATTTTATTTTCTAAAAGTGCTTTTATAAGAGCCTGTCTGTCCGATTCTTCCTTAATAGATGGATTACACTTAAGTTGATTACCTAATTCAGCATAGTCTTTTTCATTGAAGTGCATATGATGAACGCATACCTCAGAAGTTATTTTTTTTCCATCAACCTCTCCCTTTGTAAATAACTCCATTTCTTTTTCAGTTGTTAGATGAAAGACATGTAAATCAGAGTCATATTTCTTGGCAAGACTCACAGCAAGAGAGCTTGATAAATAACAACTCTCAACATTCCTTATTAAGTGATGATGTTGAGCTGATAGATCATCTCCATATTTTTCAAGAAATATTTTTTCATTATTTTTAACAGTTGTTTGATCCTCACAATGTGTAACAACAATTAGTGGTGAGTAGTTAAAAATATCATCAAGGGCATCAAGACTATCAACAAGCATCTCTCCTGTAGAGGCACCCATAAAAACTTTTAATGCTGCTGCTTGATTAATATCAACTTTTTTAATTTCTTCAATATTTGTATTACTTGCTCCAAGATGGAAAGAATAGTTAGATAAAGATTTTGTGCTTGCTATATCAAATTTTTTACTTAAGTTTTCATTAGTCGTTGTTGTTGGATTGACATTAGGCATTTCAAAATAACTTGTCACACCACCAGCAAGACCTGCTCTTGATTCTGTTGCAATATCACCTTTATGAGTTAACCCAGGCTCTCTGAAGTGAACTTGATCATCAATTAGTCCAGGTAATACATACTTTCCATCAAGATCAACAGTTTTCTTTGTTTCAGAGTCAATAGAGTTACTAATTAATTCGATTCTATTATTTTTAATTGCAATATCTGATTCAATTATTTTGTTTTCATTAACAATTTTACAATTTTGTAATACTAAGTCATACATATTAACTATCCAAATTAAATGCTTTATGGAGTGAAGTTACAGCGGTATCGATTTCGTTTTCATCAATAACAATTGTAATTTTAATTTCTGAAGTACTTATCATTTGAATGTTTATTCCTGTTTCAGACAATGCTTTAAATGCTGTACTAGCAATTCCAGCATGTGATCTCATACCAACACCAACAAGAGAAACTTTAGCAATACTTGAATCAATTAACAAATCATCAAATTCCAATGATGACTTCAAGCCATTAATAACTTCAGTTGCTAATAATTCATCTTCTTTTGAGACTGTAAATGTAAAATCTGTTTTTCCATTGACACTGACATTTTGAACAATGACGTCAACTTCAATGTTTGCATCACTTAAAGGACCTAAAATACCATAAGCCATTCCAGGAGTATCGCTTACTCCATGAAGGGTAAACTTAACCTGGTCCTTTTGAAAGGCTATTCCAGAAACTAAACCATTTTCCATATTTTTTTCCTCAAGAGATATTAAAGTGCCATTTCCAGGCTCAAAACTTGATAATACTCTGACAGGTACATTATATTTATTTGCAAACTCAACTGCTCTAATCTGAATTACTTTAGCACCCTGTCCTGCCATTTCAAGCATTTCTTCCATAGTAATTACATCTATCTTCTTAGCTTCGGGTACCACCCTTGGATCAGTTGTATAGATGCCGTCAACATCGGTATAAATATCACATCTTTTGGCACCTAATTGTGCAGCAATAGCTACAGCCGTGGTATCAGAGCCACCTCTTCCAAGAGTTGTAACATCGCCAGATTCTGTAATACCTTGAAAACCAGTAATAATAGGAACAATGCCTGCATCTAAAGTTTCTTTAATTTTTTTTCCATCAACATCAAGAATTCTTGCCTTAGAAAAACTATCAGTTGTTCTCATTGAAATTTGTGAAGCAGAATAAGATTTTGCTGGAATATCAATTTGTTGTAATGCCATAGCCAATAGTGCAGCACTTACTTTTTCACCCGTAGAAACAAGAGCATCAAACTCTCTTTTACTAGGATTATCTCCAAAACTCTTTGCTAAATTAATTAATCTATTGGTTTCTCCACTCATAGCAGAGACAATAACTACTATCGGATTATTTTTAGAAGCCTCTTTTACAATTTTTGCAACAGCAGCAATTCTCTCTTCTGAGCCAACAGAGGTTCCTCCAAACTTTTGAACAATGATATTAGACATATTTTCTTAGTTTGCGAGGGATTTTACTGAATTTAATATAGAAGTCACGAATTCATTAGTATTTTTGCTTTCACCAGCTCCTTGAGCAAAATCTGGTCTGCCGCCACCTTTGCCTCCCAGCTGTTCACAAAGCAATGAAACAACATCTTTAGCAGAAAGTTGATCAACTAAATTGTCAGTAACCCCTGAGACTATTGCAACTTTTGAACCAATTGTATTTAGTAAAACAATACATCCTTTTGAAAGACTTGCTTTTTTATTATCTACCAAGCCTCTTAGAATCTTATTATCATCAGTAGAAACTTGCTCAACCTGTAATTGCCAATCATTAATATGATAAGTTTCTGAGAAAATTATTTTAACGGAGTTTGGTTGAGAGCCTCCTGATTTTTTTAGTTTTTTATTTTCTTCAATTAAAGCTTCAACTTTTTCTAGCAACGCATCAGCAGGAACATTTAATTTAGTTTGCAATGAATCAGTAACTTCTCGCACTTCATTAATATATTCGAGAGCCTGTTTGCCTCCAATAGCTTCAATTCTTCTAATTCCAGAAGCAACACTTGATTGATTAACAATTACAAAAACGCCAATATCTCCAGTTCTCTCAACATGAGTTCCACCACAGAGCTCAACAGAAAAGGATTTTTCTCCCATTGTTAAAACTCTTACTTCATCTTCATACTTCTCACCAAACAACGCTTGGGCGCCTGAGTTAATAGCATCATCAAGGTTCATCACTTTTGTTTGAACTTCAACATTGTTTAATAATTCTCTATTTACAATCTCTTCTATAGATGAAATTTCATTTTTAGTTAATGGTTTTGGGTGTGAGAAATCAAATCTAAGTTTTGATTCATCAACTAATGAACCTTTTTGCTGAACATGATCACCAAGAACTTCTCGAAGAGCGGCATGTAACAAATGAGTAGATGAATGATGAATAGCTGTTGCTGCTCTTTTATCTTTTTCAACACTCATACTAATAACATCACCATTTTTAAGAGATCCTTTCTCAATAATTGCCTTATGTAAAAACACTTTTCCTTGTTTTTTACAATCTAAAATAGTACCAGTTGTGTTTCCAGATATAAACCTCCCTGCATCACCAACTTGGCCTCCAGACTCTGCATAAAAGGGAGTCTTTTCACAAGCAATAAATACTTCATCAGATTCACTGACCTCATCAACCCTATCTTGATCTCTCCAAAGAACTAATACTTTAGATTCAGATTCAAGTGTTTCATAACCAAGAAATTCTGTTTCCTCTACGCCAGCAGCTGCAGGCAATGAAGAAACAAAACTGCTTCCTGCTTTTGAAGTTTGTTTTTGTTGGTCCATGGATTTGTTAAAACTATCTTCATCTATTGTTAAACCTTTTTCTCTTGCGATATCAGCAGTCAGATCAAATGGGAATCCATAGGTATCATGAAGTTTAAATACCACATCACCAGGGATAACTTCATTATCAAGTTTGGAAATAGCTGTCTCAAGAATATCAATACCTTTTTCGAGAGTCTCAAAAAACTTAAGTTCTTCATCTTTAATTATTTGCGCAATGTGTTCTTTTTTCTTTTTAATTAATGGGTATGCTTCGCTCATTAATTTTTCTAAATCATCAACCAATTTATATAAAAATGGTTTAGTTGCCCCCATCTTATAGCCGTGTCTAATGGCCCTTCTTAATATTCTTCTAAGTACATATCCTCTTCCTTCATTTTCAGGAAGTATTCCGTCAGCAATAAGAAAGCTCACCGATCTAATATGATCAGATATAACCTTATGAGATTCGCTTTCTTGATTGCCTAAAACTCTGTTTGATGCGCTAATTAAATCTTTAAATAAATCAGTTTCATAATTTGAATTCACTCCCTGCATTACGGCAGCAATTCTTTCAAGACCCATACCTGTATCAACGGATGGCTTAGGAAGTGGCGTCATATTGCCTGAATCATCTCTATTAAATTGCATAAATACAAGATTCCATATTTCTACGAATCTATCTCCCTCATCACCTTCTGAACCTGGGGGAGTTCCCTCAATGTGATCGCCATGATCATAATAAATTTCAGAGCATGGTCCGCATGGTCCTGTATCACCCATAGACCAAAAATTATCTTCATCACCAAGCCTGACTATTCTTGAAGGGTCTACACCTATGACATCTATCCAAATTTTTTCTGCTTCATCATCATCTTTGTATACAGAAATCCATAGTTTGTCTTTTTCAAGCTTAAGAACATCGGTAAGGAATTCCCAAGCATATTTAATTGCGTCTTCTTTAAAATAATCACCAAAACTAAAATTACCCAACATCTCAAAAAATGTGTGGTGCCTTAATGTATAGCCAACATTTTCAAGATCATTATGTTTTCCACCAGCCCTAATACACCTTTGTGATGTTGTTGCTCTTGAGTACTTTCTTTTATCAGTTCCTAAAAAAACATCTTTAAATTGAACCATTCCAGCATTGGTAAATAGAAGGGTTTCATCATTAGCTGGTATTAACGGACTAGAATCTACAACCTGATGATCTTTTGAATTAAAAAAGTCTAGAAAAGCTTGTCTTATATCACTCGTTTTCATTTTAGTAAGAAGCTAAGTCCTTATATTTCTTATAATTTTCTATGTAATGATGTGCTCCAAGTGACACCATTTTTTGTTCCTCATCATTAAGGGTTTTCTTGATTTTACCAGGCGTACCTAGAACCATTGACCCGTCTGGAATTTCCATGCCTTCAGTTACTAATGCTTTAGCTCCAATAATACAGTTTTTACCTATTTTTGCTCCATTTAGAACAACAGACCCAATACCAATCAAACTTCCGTCTCCAATTTCACAACCGTGAAGCATTACCATGTGTCCTACAGTAACATGTTTTCCAATAATACATTTATAACCTGGGTCGGTATGAATAATTGAACCATCTTGTACATTTGAACCTTCTCCAACAATGATTGGCTCATTATCACCTCTTATTGTTGCGTTAAACCAGACGCTTGCATCTTTAGCAAGCTGAACATCGCCAATAACTGTTGCACTGGGTGCAATAAAAAAATCTTCACCATCTGTTTTAAGCTTTTTTTCACCAAGTTCAATAATCATATTGTTCTCTAATAATACCTAAATCTTCTTCTATACCTGCGTCAAAGCATGTATTGACGAAATCTGCTGTAATCATTGCAGTTAAGCCCCAAATTATTTGGTCATTATAAACCCAACTTGGAACTATTACATTTCTATTCTTTCTTTCTATCTTATGAAGCTTGGCATTTTTTTTATCAGTAAGGAATTCTAGCGGAACGGTGAAAATCTTTTCTATTTCATCGTTATCTACTAAGTTCTGTTTTTTTGTAATCAGGCCTACATAAGGATTTACTTCAATTTTATGTTTTGAAACTAAATAGTTTAATGAGCCAGCTAAAACCACATCCTCTTTATTTAAATTTATTTCTTCATTTGACTCTCTTAATGCTGTTTCATATAAATTTTTATCTTGTTCTTCCCATTTTCCCCCCGGAAAACTTACCTCTCCTGAGTGAGTGGATAACTTTGTTGATCTCTGAGTAAAGATAACTTCGGGATTAAGAATATAGTCATCATGGAACAAAATACCTATGAAGACCCCAGCCTTTTTAAGAGAAGTTGATTCAATAGGATTTAGTTTTTCAAGCTTTTGCTTTATGCTGTCTAACATCAGGTACAGTTTAACTTCTTAAACGACCTTATACTATTTAGGAATATAAAAATTGAAATATTGTTCAAATTGCGGAAGTTCAAATCTAGAATTTAAAATTCCAGAAGACGATCAACTCAAAAGATATTGCTGTAAAGACTGTGGAACAATTTTTTATACCAACCCTAATATGATTGTCGGAGCCTTGTGTATTAGAGATGAAAAAATCTTAATGGCTAAAAGAAATATTCATCCAAGAAAAGGATTATGGACATTACCTGCAGGTTTTATGGAAAATGCTGAGACCTTGCAAGCTGGTGCTCTTAGAGAAACAATGGAAGAGACAGGCTCTGAGGCAAAGGTAATAATGCCATACACTATGTTTAGCTTGCCACATATAAACCAAGTACACCTTTTTTATCTTGCAGATTTACTTGATAAAAATTTTGGCCCAACCTCTGAAAGTATTGAGGTAAAACTTTTTTCAAAAGACGAAATTCTTTGGGATGAGTTGGCGTTTCCAACTGTAGAAAGAACCCTAAAATACTATATTGAAGATAGTAAAAATAATGATTTTATTTTTAGAGAAGAAGATATAACTCTTTGGAAATAGAATTACTCTACAAATTTTTTAGCATTAATAAATATTTGCATCCATGGAGAGAACTCTTTCCAATGATTTGGTCTCCAGCTCATCTGTAATTTTCTGAACACTCTCTCAGGATGCGGCATCATAATTGTCACTCTTCCGTTTGCGCCTGTAATACCTGTAATACCATCTATAGAGCCATTTGGATTAAGCGGATAAGTCTCAGTATTAGATCCATTTGAATCAACAAAATTCATTGCAATTTGATTTGAATTCAAAAAAAGCTTGTAACTTTCTTCATCAAATTTTGCGTGCCCCTCTCCATGAGCAGAGGCAATAGGCATACTCCAATCTACCATGCCTGATAGAAGAATTGAATCAGACTTTTTAATTTTTACCTGAGCGAGCCTGGCTTCAAACTGATCTGAAAGGTTTTTTTCAAATGTTGGCCAATACTCAGCCCCAGGGATTATCTCTTTTAAATTAGAGACCATTTGGCAACCATTGCATACTCCCAATGTAAAAGTTGAGGGATTATTAAAAAATGTTTCAAACTGATCTTTTACTTCATTGTTATAAAGTATTGTTTTTGACCAGCCGCCGCCAGCACCCAAGACATCACCGTATGAAAAACCTCCACAAGCTGCCATACCATTAAAATCTTTTAAATCGACCCTGCTATCAAGCAAGTCTTGCATATGAACATCAACTGCATCAAATCCAGCTAAAGTGAAAGCAGCCGCCATTTCCATCTGACCATTTACACCTTGCTCTCTAAGAATGGCAACCTTTGGTTTGGTAGAAGAAATATTAAAGCTGTCTAATTCTTTTTCATCAAAAGATTCGTTAGCAAATAATCCCTTATGATCTATATCACTTAATACAGCTAATTCTGAATCTGCAATTGATTGATTGTCTCTTAATGCTTGAATTGCATGACTTGTCTCTCTCCAATGCTTCTCAAGTGTAATAACAGACTCATCATAAAAGCTTTCAGATTGATTGCTAATAGTAATTCTTGCATCATTTTTAACTGAAGCAACTATATTTGCTAATAATCCTATAGACTGAAGCTCTTCAATAACTGAGCTAAGATTAGAATCATCAACTTGTAAAACCAAACCTACTTCTTCAGCAAAGAAAAAATCATTCAAATCTTCTTGATTTAGATTTTCAATTTGAATATTTAAACCGGTCTTTTTTGTGAACGCCATTTCTAAAAGAGATACTATTAGCCCTCCATCAGATACATCATGAAGTGCCAATATTCTTTTATTCAAAATCATCTCTTGAATAGTTTCAAACATAGATTTAAATAAACCAACATGATCCAAATCAGGTGTTGTATTGAAATTAGATTGAGTAACTTCTGAGAAAACGGATTGGGCTAATCGCTTTTTATCATTTAATGTCACATGCACCAATTTTGATGATGCACTAATATCCAACTCAGGTGTTATCGAATTTCTTACATCAGCTACAGGTGCCATAGCTGTTATAACTCCTGATAGAGGACTCTTTACCACCCTTTCTGCAGAACCATCGTCCCATTTAGTTCTCATAGATAATGAATCTTTTCCTACTGGAACTGAGATATTTAAATCAACGCAGCACTTTGAAAGTGATTCAACACCCTCTCTTAGTGCTAAGTCTTCAACTTCTTCTCCGGAGGCTGCCATCCAGTTAGCAGAGACTTGAACTTGATCAAGACCTTTAATGTTTACTCCAATCATATTAGTCAAGGCCTCTGCAACAGCCATGCGCATCGATGCACCAGGGCTCTTAACAGCAAGGGTTGGCTTTTCGCCAACAGTTAAGACTTCACCACTATTTGATGTAAACGATCTTAAACTCATTGAATAATCTGAAACCGGAACCTGATAAGGGCCAACAAACTGATCTCTTGCAACCATTCCTCCAACAGTTCTATCTCCAATTGTTATTAAGAATGATTTTGATGCGACAGTTGGATGCTGAAGAGTTTTGACAAGAGCATCAGCAAATTCATAACTTGATGAAGCATCTTCTTTTGTCTCAACCATCTCATTGGTAGTTACTGACATTTCCGTAATCGGTAAATCACCAAATAACATAGATAAAGGTACATTTACTGGATAAGATTCAGTTTTTGAATCATATAGTTTTACAGACTTTTCTTCGCTTGTAACACCAACAAAAGCATAAACACATCTCTCTCTTTGACAGATTGTTTCAAAGGCATCTTTATTATCTGGATGAACAGCCAAGACATATCTCTCTTGCGATTCATTAGACCAAATCTCCATTGGTGACATAGACTTATCCGAATTTGGAATTTTATCTAGCTCAATATATACGCCTAAATTTGAATCCTTAGCCAATTCTGGAATAGCATTAGAAAGCCCTCCAGCGCCAACATCATGAATAAATTCTATATAGCTATTATCTTGAGACGAACATACATTTATTACCTCTTGGCATCTTCTTTCCATCTCAGCGTTATCTCTTTGAACTGATGCAAAATCTAAATCTTCGTCACTATCTCCTGAAGAAACAGATGATGCTGCACCACCACCAAGACCAATTAACATCGCAGGACCACCAAGAACTACAACATGATAGCCTTCAGTTATTTGTAGTTTAAAATTATTCTTATCTCTTATTTCTCCTATTCCACCTGCCAGCATTATTGGCTTGTGATATCCATAAGCTTTATTGCTTTGATCAAAATGAGTTTCATAACATCTAAAGTAACCAAGTGTTGAAGGCCTTCCAAATTCATTATTAAAAGCAGCGGCTCCTATAGGAGCCTTGATCATAATATCTAAAGGAGAGGCTATTCTTCCTGGCTTGTGCTCCTTACCTTCCCAGCTTCTTTTAAGATTTGGGATTCTTAAATTAGATACATTAAAGCCAACTAATCCTATCTTGGGTTTTGCTCCTCTACCAGTAGCACCTTCATCCCTAATCTCGCCACCAGAACCAGTTGCTGCGCCAGGATATGGAGAAATAGCAGTTGGATGGTTGTGTGTTTCTACTTTAATTGTTGAATTAAGCTTGTCTTCAACAAAAGCATAATTATTATCAGCATCTAGATTTAGTCTTTGAACGCTTTCACCCTCTGTAATAGCTGCATTATCCTTGTATGCTGAAATAATACCGTTTGGGGACTGCTTGCTTGTCTCTTTTATCAAGTCAAACAGGCTATTATTCTTGGCAGCGCCATTAACAGTCCATTTAGCATTAAAAATCTTATGTCTACAGTGCTCTGAATTGGCTTGAGCAAACATCATTAACTCTGCATCTGTTGGATTTCGAGCTGCTTTTGAGTAAAAATCATTTAAATATTCAATTTCTTCGCTGCTCATAGCAAAACCAAAGGTTTTATTGGCATCTTTTAGTGTTTTTATGCCACCTTTTAAAATATCTATAACACTTATTGATCTTTGAGGATCAACATTTAAAAAATTTATGCATTCATCAGAATTTAGATATATCGACTGCGTCATTCGATCAAAAAACATCGACAAGTCTATATCATCAATATTTATTTCATCTGCAATACTAAATCCATTAAATCTTTCAACTCTATCGACATCTTTGATGCCAACATTTTTAACAATATCTTCAGTCTTAGATGACCAAGGTGAAATAGTTCCGGATCTTGGGCCAACTAAAAAAGAAAATAAATCCAAATTATTATCGGCATTTAATATATTTTTTAAACTCTCTAAATCTAAATTTTTATTTTCGGATGCAACAATATAAATTTCATTTGAACTAATTTTAGATTTTGTGTTATTTGAATTATTAAATTCGAAGTTCAATTGCTCTAGTTTAGAGTCAGAAAAACTTTTCTTGCCTTGCAATATAAAAGTATTAGTCTTTGACACTTCTCTCAGTCTGAAATATTGTATATAACAATTATAAAGTCTTTTATAAAAAATAATTGAAAATGGGGAATATCTTTAAAGTTTTTTTTAGCATTTCATGTTTGATAATCGTTAGCTCGTGTGACGTCTTTCTGGTTCAAAAAAAAGAGATTTACGAATGCGAATCTCACATCGAAGAGGTCTATGAAAATACTCCCTTAAATAATTTCGAGCAAACAAAATTTAAAGACTTACTAGAAAATAGATTTCCAAAATACAAAGCAATGTTTGAAAAAGCATCAGAGGAAACTTCTATTGATACCGATCTTTTGGCAGCTATTTCTTTTCAAGAATCTCAATGGGATCCAAAGGCAAAATCTAATATGGGTGTAAGAGGAATGATGATGGTAACCCTTGAGACTGCTGCATTAGTTGGAGTTGAAAAACGGCTCAATCCTGAACAAAATATCATGGGGGGTGCCAAGTATTTGGCAATGCTGCAAGAAAGAAATATATACGGAAAAACAACTGCAGATCAATTATCTATATCACTAGCTAAATATAACCTAGGCCCTACAAATATCATCAACATAGCCAAGGAAATTGGTAAAGAGCCTGATGAAATTACATGGCCAGATCTTGAAAATGAGCTAAAAAATATTAGTGGTGAAGACGTAAACTTAATTGATGTAAACGGTTATTCAAGAGGCCAACAAGCTATTGATTATGTTAATCGAATAAAAAACTATTACAAATTATTAGCCGCTCATTCATGCACTCAGCCTAAAGATCAATTAACTTTCTTTTAAGATATTTCATCTTATCTCTGCACTGTGCTGCCTTCTCAAATTCCATCTCTTTAGCATAGACATACATCTGATTTTCTATCTGTTCAATTGACTTACTTAACTCCTCAACAGAGTCTTCTTTAATTTTAAAAGGTAAAGATTTTTCTATGTCTTCTTTCTTAATTTTTGCTTTGCCTTTTATAACTCTTGCGCCCTCCATGATGTCTTTAACTTTTGTGTTAATTGACTTAGGAGTAATATTATTTTCATCGTTATATTTTTCTTGAATAGATCTTCTTCTATTAGTTTCTGCAATTGCTCTTTCCATCGAGCCGGTGATTTTGTCGGCATATAAAATTGCTTTTCCTCTTAAATTTCTTGCTGCCCTTCCTATGGTTTGAATCATAGTTGTTTCAGATCTTAAAAATCCCTCCTTGTCTGCATCCAAAATTGCAACCAAACTTACCTCTGGAATATCTAATCCTTCTCTTAATAAATTAATACCAACTAAGACATCAAATTTTCCAAGTCTTAAATCACGAATAATTTCTACTCGCTCAACTGTATCGGTGTCCGAATGCATGTATCTTGCCGAAATTCCATTTTCATCTAAATAATCAGTTAAGTCTTCTGCCATTCTTTTTGTAAGAGTTGTTATAAGTACTCTTTCTTTTAATGCGACTCTTTCATTGCATTCACCAATAACATCATCAATTTGAGTAGATGCTGGTCGAACTTCAACATCAGGATCGGTTAAACCGGTCGGTCGTACAAGCAATTCGACAAGATTATCTTGATGCTCTTCTTCATATCTGCTTGGAGTAGCTGAAACATAGACCCTCTGGGGCGCTAAAAGCTCCCATTCATCAAATTTTAGAGGTCTATTATCCATGGCCGAAGGTAGCCTAAAGCCATATTCTACAAGGGTTTCCTTCCTGGAACGGTCACCTTTGTACATGGCGCCTATTTGAGGCACAGAAACGTGAGATTCATCGATAAAAACTATTGCATTTTTAGGAATATAATCAAATAAACAAGGTGGCGACTCTCCTGGATTCCTTCCAGACAAGTATCTTGAATAGTTCTCAACTCCCTGACAATAACCAAGTTCACGCATCATCTCAATGTCATAGTTTGTTCGCTCTTCTAGTCTTTGAGCTTCAACTAATTTGTTGACTGATCGAAGATACTCCAATCGTTCTTTTAACTCCTCTTTAATGCTATCAATACAATTTAGTACCGTTTCTTTCGGAGTTACATAATGTGTTTTTGGAAATATAGTTGCTCTTGGCACTTCATTAATAATTGCTCCAGTCAGAGGATCAAACCATGAGAGCTTTTCAATTTCATCGCCAAATAATTCTATCCTCAGTGCTTCATTATCTGAATCAGCCGGATATACATCAATAGTATCTCCCCTCACCCTAAAAGTGGCTCTTCTAAAATCTAGATCGTTTCTTGTGTATTGCAGAGATGAAAACCTTCTTAATAGATCTCTCTGATTAATAATATCTCCTCTATCTAAATGGACTACCATTTTTAAATAAGATTCAGGGGCACCCAAACCATAAATCGAAGATACCGTTGCAATTACGATGGTATCTTTTCTTTCTAAAAGAGCTTTTGTTGCAGATAAGCGCATCTGCTCAATGTGCTCGTTAATAGATGCATCTTTAGCAATGTATGTATCTGAGGTTGGTACATATGCTTCAGGCTGATAGTAGTCGTAATAGGAAACAAAATACTCAACTGAGTTTTCAGGAAAAAAATCTCTGAACTCACCGTAGAGTTGTGCTGCAAGAGTTTTATTGTGCGCCATGACAATTGCTGGTCTTTGAGTTTCCTCAATAACTTTTGCCATAGTGTAGGTTTTACCTGAACCAGTTACACCTAAAAGCGTTTGATGAAGCAATCCATCTTTAAGCCCACCAACTAAACTTTTTATAGCATCTGGCTGTGATCCAGCCGGCTCAAAATTAGAAACTACCTTTAATGCTTTTGTCATTTACTTCTTTAATAAAAATTACTTATAATGCACATCCGTGTTCCCGAATAGCTCAGCGGTAGAGCAGTTGACTGTTAATCAATTGGTCGTTGGTTCGATCCCAACTTCGGGAGCCATTTAAGCTTCATACTCTATTGTACATTTATGATCATAAATTTTTTGATCAATTTAAATAGATTATCCCTAGTCATAGAAAATGACGTTTTCAATTGTTTTTCTGAGTAGCTGCTATTTGCAGGGTCTTCATTCATCCAATGCAAGTTTTGAGCTTTGCTTGGTAAAACTGGGCATACCTCTTCGGCGCATAAAGTAATTGCATAATCTAAATTATCAATAAAATCTTTGTCCAAATCATCAGTAGATTTTGAAAATTGATCTCTAATATCTATACCAATTTCATCCATAGCAATAACCGCGTTAGGATGGACTTCTCCTGATGGAATTGAGCCAGCACTTTGGATATTGTGTCCTTGCCCAAGCATAGACTTAGCTAATCCCTCTGCCATCTGACTTCTTGCTGAATTAGCAACACATAAAAATAATATATTCATATATCTAATTTGAGGAATAATTAAATAAAGAGTATCTTATAGTTAATAGGAGTAATCAATATAATGGGTCAAAAAATTACTGTTAAATCAATGCTCAGAGGCCTTGAGGGGAAACTGGGTGATGATGATTATATTGAGCCATTAGAAATCTTAGTTGACTCTATTAACAAACATAACAAATTTAATATTTTTGGAAAAGTTGCCTTTAATCATCAATTAAAAAATAGATTAAAGATGAGAAAGATGCTCAACGAGCTTCATGAAAATAATAATTTTGATCAACCAGCTGATCCAGTTTTTATAATTGGTCTTCCTCGCTCTGGCACCTCATTACTTTTCAACCTCTTGTCTTTAGATATAGCCCATAGGTCACCAATGTATTGGGAAATTATGCATCTGATGCCGCTTGCAAAAACTCAAGCTGCAAGAAAAAGAAGAGAATTTAAAACCAATACCGAGCTCAAGCTTGCAAAAACTATTATTCCAAAACTAAGAGCAATTCATACTATAAGAGCAACAACTCCTGAAGAGTGTCAGCAAATTGCAACCATGAACATAAGAAGTTTTGTATATATGTGTATGGCCGATGTGCCTGAATATGTTGAATATCTAAAAAACACCTCCTTTGATTCGGTTTTTAAATGGCATAAAAAGTTTTATCAAGCACTGGAGCTCGATGGCAAGCCATCACGCTGGTTATTGAAGGATCCAAGTCATATAGGTCACTTACCTCAAGTTTTAAAAGAATATCCAAATGCAAAATTTATTCATATTCATAGAGACCCTACTGAATCAGTAGCATCTTTTTGCAGTTTAACTAAAAATGTTAGATTGGCTTTTTCAAAGAATACTGATACAGAAGGTATAGGTAAAACTGTTATTAATTTTTGGAATCATAATTTAAGCAAAGGCATGGAAGACAGAAAATCTCTTACTGCTGATCAGATAGTTGATATCCAATACTCTGAATTTGTAAAAAATCCATTGGATCATATTAAGAATACTTATCAGCAATTAAATTTTGATATGAATATTCAAACTGAAAATAAAATTCAAAAACACTTAGAGCAAGATAAAAATATACTAAAACCAGAACATCGATACACTCTTGATGAATTTGGTTTAAATCAAAAAGATATTAAAGGTCAATTTAAGGAGTACATGCTCAACTATGATTTTTAATGATAAAATCAACCTTTTAATTTAAAGCTAAGTCTGTGAAACATTACAATTTATTAAAAATAACTCTATGCACGTTTGCATTGGCATTTGTTCTTAATTCTTGTTCTAAAAAAAATGATGAAGCTGAAATGCCAATTATTGAGGAAACTAAAATGACACAAGTAACTATCAAAACTTCATTAGGAGATATTCAACTTGAATTAGACGCTGAAAAAGCTCCTATTACTGTTGAAAATTTTGTATCTATTGCCAACTCTGGTTATTACACAGATACTATTTTTCATAGAGTAATAAACGGTTTTATGGTTCAAGGCGGTGGATTGACTGCTGATATGGGCAATAAATCTAGTGGTACAGCACCTATTCAAAATGAAGCAAATAATGGTCTTAGCAACGATAGAGGCACTATTGCTATGGCAAGAACCATGGAGCCTCATTCTGCAACAAGTCAATTCTTTATTAATCATAAAGATAATAGTTTCTTAAACCACACAGGTGAAAATCCACAAGGCTGGGGATATGCAGTCTTTGGTAAAGTCACTGAAGGCATGGATGTTGTTGATGCAATTGCAGATGTTGCAACTGGTTCATCTGGAGGCCATCAAGACGTACCGCTTGAAGTTATAAATATTGAATCTGTAACTGTTTCTGAATGAAGCCACGCTTTATTTCAGATTTACATTTAAGCGACAAGCATCCCGAACTTACTCAAGCCTTTTTTAAATTCTTAGAAGAATCAAAAGAGGCTTGTACTCATCTTTTTATCTTAGGAGATCTCTTTGAGACTTGGATAGGAGATGACGATGATTTACCCATCCATATTGAAATCAAAAAAGCTTTAAAAGCTTTTACCACCAACGGTCCTGAAACTTTTTTTATGCATGGCAATAGAGATTTTTTAGTTGGTGAAGCCTTTGCAAAAGCAACTGGTATTTCCATATTGCCAGACCCTTACACTCTTGAAATCAATAACCAAAAGGTCGTTCTTAGTCATGGCGACTTCTTGTGCACGGATGATAAAGATTATATTGATTTTAGAAATCAAGTCAGAAATCAAGACTGGCAAAATAATTTTTTAAAGAAAGCTTTAAATGAACGTAAACAAATTGCTGCAACTCTAAGAGCAGATAGTAAAGAAGCTACCTCAAAAAAATCCAATAAAATAACCGATGTTAATAATCAATCGGTTGAGGATTTTATCAACGAACATCAGCCTGATCTTTTTATTCACGGTCATACACATAGACCGAATATTCATGATGTTGGATCTTCTAAAAGAATTGTTCTTGGGGACTGGGGAGAATACGGGTGGCTTCTTACCATCAATGAGCAAGAATTTAATTTAGAAAAATTTTCTATTGCCTAGTTACAGGCCTTAATAACAAACCAATTATTAACAGAATAAAACCAAGTAATAATCTTGGGTCTCCCAAGTAAAACTGGTTCTCTACAGGAAATGCTATTGTTTTTTCTAATGCTGCAATCTTGTATTTATGTTTACTGTACATATCTGGATGAGTCACTATTTCTAAGAAAGATCGTCTGCTTTTATATCTAAATAACGCAGCTCTCTCCCAAACCTCTGCATTTTCTATGCCGACTAAATCCATAGAACCATTAACGGCACCACCGAAATATGCTGGATGTGATGCTCTTTTTAAAAGCTCACCATACATGTGTTTCATATACTCATTCATAAGCGCATCTGACGATTCTTCAGCTACAGTTCCGTCTGGAAAAGTGGGATTTTCAGACATATCGATGATATTAACCATCATGAATTGCTTGCCTGAATCTTCTTCCATAAACTTTTGAAGCAGCTCTTTTGTTCGAGGCTCTAGAACACGACCGTCTTTTAACGCATTGTTTTCAAATTTATCTGAGTAATATTGAATTTCTTCATCGCTTAACTTGCCACCAAAATCTGTATACCAAGCAAAAAATAAGCCATAAATAATTATCAAAATAGCCCAGACTCTCATTCTTACCCTGTTCTTTTATTAGCTACTGAAATTAAAAATATAACTACTGTTATTACAAACGGAAGCAGAGCTAGATCAACTCCTGGAGTAATATCTTTCGTGTATTGGCCGATAGAGGTTATATCTTCTCTGATAAGAGGATAAAGAAATAATCTTTGACCCCAATCTAAAACCCAAAATAAGCTCATAAGAGGTATCAGAGATTTATATCTGAAAATTACTACCCAACAAACAAGACAAAACATAAGTTGAGCGTTACCCCATAATGAAAAAAATCTGTAAATAACCGGCATAGGATCTGGATCACCGGTTAAAACAATAAAGTTTGCAATTTCATGAAATCCATAAGACTCAAACAGCATGTGTATTATCGAGCGCCAGGTCATTAAGACCGTAAATAAAACAAAGCCCCATACAGCAATCTTTGGACTATTAAGCTCATTGGTAACCGTCTTAGGTAAGATCTTAGAAAAATTAAACATAGCTTTATTCTACATAAATCACAGATATAGAGTGTAGATAATTTTGCACACTAACTGATAAAGAAGATATTGTTCTCTTTCAATTTATACTGTATATTTATACAGTATTTAAAAATCCTTATGAAAGTTAGCTATATCGGAAAAATTTCTGAAGAAAATCTGCCGGCAATATTTGTGCCCTATTTTCTTGAGTCGGTGCATGCAGGGTTCCCCAGCCCTGCAAGCGACTATATTGAAAGTCCGATAGACCTTAATAAGCATCTAATAAAAAATGGAGCAGCTACTTTTTTAGTAAGAGCTCAAGGGCAATCCATGCTTGGTTCTGGAATAACTGATCAAGCAGTATTAGTAGTTGATCGAAGTATCAAGCCAAAGCATGACGATATTGTAGTTGCTTCTATTGACGGAGAGTTTGTCTGTAAACGATTAAAACTCAAACCCAAAATGTGCTTAATGCCAGATAATCCAGACTACCCTCCTATCTTTATTAATCATGGTCAAGAGCTAGAAATAGTAGGAACCGTTACAGCAGCTATTAATAAATTCTAATGGCTTTGGCGTTAGTAGATTGCGAAAGCTTTTATGCTTCCTGCGAAAGAATCTTTCGTCCTGACTTAAAGCACGTGCCTATAGTTGTTCTTTCCAATAATGATGGTTGTGTTATTGCAAGAAGCACTGAAGCAAAAAAGATGGGTATTGGTATGGGAGTCCCGTGGTTTAAAGTCAAAGACTCTTTTCTCTCTCAAGGCGGAAAAGTTTTCTCGTCAAATTTTACTTTCTATGGCGATATGTCAGCTAGAGTTATGAATATCCTAGAAGGCTTTGTTCCTGAAGTTGAAGTTTATAGCATTGATGAAGCCTTTTTAGGTTTAGATTCCTTGGAAGAACATTACAACCTATATGATTTTGGTTGTCATATCAGAAGCTTAATTAAGCAGTGGACCGGAGTTCCAGTTCGAATAGGTATAGCACCTACAAAGACGCTTACTAAGATAGCCTTGAATGAAGCAAAAAGAATAAACGTACCAACCAAAGTTCATCAAATATCTACAATAAAAGAAATTCGAGAAGCCCTTAAAAACACACCAGTTCGAGACGTATGGGGTGTTGGCAGAAGACTTGGCGAACACTTAAACCAAGCAAAAATCACTAATGCTCTACAGCTCGCAGATGTTGATCCTCGTTATATCAAAAGAAAATTCAGCGTGGTGTTAGAGAGAACAGTAAGAGAACTCAGAGGTCAAAGATGTTTAGGTATAGAAAATAATGCTGCAGCAAAAAAACAAATTGTTGTTAGTAGAAGTTTTGGTACTAGGGTTACAGATTTAAAAACTCTAAGACCTATCGTGAGTAACTTTGCGGTCAGGGCTGCTGAAAAACTTAGAAATGAAAAACAAAAATGCTCTCAAGTTTCAGTCTTCGTTAGAACTAGTCCGTTTAGTGATCATAAGCCCCAGCATACCGGTTATAAAACTATAGAGTTTTCTACCCCTACTAACGACACCCGAGATATTTTAATAGCAGCAAAAAAAGCCCTTTTACCAATCTTTAAGCCAGGATATGACTATGCAAAAGCAGGAATTCTTTTAAGTAGATTTTCTAATGAAGCTACAAAACAATATTCTCTATTTAAAGATCCTAATGAACCCAAAGAGAATTCAAAATTCATGAAATATATAGATGAGTTAAATGCCTATGAGACGCAAATTTATTTTGCTTCACAAAATACAAAAAAATGGTCACCTATGAAACAAAATATGACTTCACCTAAGTACACAACCTGTTGGTATGAATTACCAATAGCAAAATAATATAAAGTTAATCAATTAATTCCACTCTAATAAAATCTTACCAGACCTTGGATCTGTAACTCCAAGCTCTGGAGATATTTCCTCAAGAAATTCTCTCATTTTATCAAGATTGCTTATCATTGCAGGCCTAGCATTTACCAACGAGTCTTCAGATTCCCATGTTCCCACAGCTATATATTCTCTATCATTTGTGTGAACAAGCATAGAATAAATTTCACCCTCTTCATTAGAAAAAGTTTTAAAAACTTCTAAAAAATTTTCTTCACATCCTTCCTTAACAATAAATCTAACAATATTTGAATAAGCACTCATAATTTTTCTCCGTTTAATTGATCATAATAATTTTAATAAAAATGTATTTGGTTACATATGTGTTAATTGTTTGAAAAAAGATTTTTACAATTGGCACAGATATTGCAATGTTTAAAGTATTTAGGAGGTATTTATGGCAGATTACTGGCAAAGAGTATTTGAATTTTGTAAAGAAGAGCCTGGTTGGGCTGCTGCATTTTTCTTTTGCGGGTTTCTTATAGGTGAAACTTATTTCATTCTATAAATATTAATTCATATCTATAGCAAACTCTTTCAATATTTTTATATCGATAATAGAAGTAGTTTTTTTATTAGTTTTTTTAAGATAAATCTTAGGAGCAAAACCATGCTCATATGCTTCCTTCCAACGCTCAGCACAAACACACCAGGAGTCCCCAGCTTTTAATCCTGGAAAACCAAATTCGGGTCTTGGAGTAGAAAGATCATTGCCTCGAGATTTTGAGAAACTTAAAAACTCATCGTTCATCAATGAGCAAATAATATGCAAACCTCTGTCGAGTTGATCTGTATGACAAAACCCATCTCGAAAAAATCCTGTAATGGGATTGGAACAACACTCCTCAATTGGTTCATCAAAAATATTAACTTGCTGCATTTCCATTGAGTAGAATCTTATTATTTAAAATCAAAGATATCTAGTATTAATCTTGATAAGATAACTTTATGAATAATGATGGAAAAGTCCTCTTCAACGAAAAGTGTTCGATCTGTAATTTTGAAATTAAGCATTACAAAAAAAGATCTGAATTAGACTTCACTGACTGTAGTCACATGGAAGATAAGTATCTTAAAAAACTTCATGTTACTTTTGATAATGGCAAAGAGTTAGTAGGTGTTGATGCATTTATTTATGTGTGGAATAGAACTAAAGGTTATAGTTGGCTTGGTACATTAGTTGCACTTCCGGTTGTAAAACAGCTAGCTATTTTTGCTTATTCTATTGTTGCCTTTCTTCTGTTTTGGCGCTTTAAAATCTTTAATAAAAGTTAAGAAAAGTTATTTCTAGATGCGAATGATTATTATAATGATTCGCATTAAAAAAATACCTTATATCAGTAGTTTACATAATATATAAATTCTTTTATAGTTATGTCAATAAATCAATTTTTAATGCTTAAGGAGCAGAAATATGGGATTAAAACCACTAGATACAGATAAAGCTTGTGCCATTCTAAATGAGATAATGGAATATGAATTAGCAGGTGTTGTTCGTTACACCCACTCAGCCATGATGGTGACTGGACCCTATCGAATTCCAATCGTTGATTTCTTAAAAGAGCAAGCAAGTGAATCTCTTGTTCACGCTCAAGGAGCTGGTGAATTAATAGCTGGACTTGACGGTCATCCTAGTCAAAAAATTGCAAAGATTGAAGAGACAGGACAACATACAATTAGAGATATTTTAGAAGAAAGTTTAGAGCATGAACTACATGCTGTTGGACTTTATAAAACACTTTTAGAAGAAGTTGAAGATAGTTCAATTTATCTTGAAGAGTATGCAAGAGGCATGATTGGTGAAGAGGAGCAACATTCTTTAGAGTTAAAAAGAATGTTAAAAGATTACGGGTAAAATCTAGTTAAGCTTTTTTGAAATACCTTTGGTGATGAGCTTCTGATAAATCTAAAAACTCTTTGTTAACCTCATCACGAATTTTCATAGGGTCATAATTTTTAAGACTAGTAATCCCAAATTGTTCTAAATCCAAATCTTGTGACCCTGCTGCTCTAAGCAAATCAAAAATCCAAGTTAAAGGATCCATGGAATTATTATAATTAATAGCTTTTTCTTTTAACTTGATTTCAAATAAATCTGAGTCGTGAACTTTAAATCTATCTTGAAGAATTAAGACTTTAAATTTTTCAAGCCGATCATTTACAAGCGCCCTTTCATCTTGCGAATATTTTGGCCAACTAATAATCTCGTGAACAAATCTCTTACAACCTTTGCAGACATCATCTCCGTATGTTGTTGAGCAGATACCTAAGCATGGAGTTGTAGATCGAGTTTTTTGCATTATTAAGCAAAATAATAACTCATTTTTAAATAAAATCTGCTATTTAGTAGAAGCCTTTTACTTATAGGAGTAAAATTAGACGCGTTAACAAGGAGATAATCAATGTTAAACGAATACAAAGCACACTTAGACGAAAGAGCGGCACAAAATATCCCTCCGCTTCCATTAGATGCGGATCAAACTGCACAACTAGCAGACCTATTAAAGTCTGAACACGAAGAATCTGAACTTTTATTACATTTACTAAAAGAAAGAGTACCTGCTGGTGTAGATCAATCGGCGTATGTAAAGGCTGCCTTTTTAGCTGATATTACAACCGGTGAAACTTCTAGTCCTTATATTACAAAATCTGATGCAGTACGTATTCTTGGCACAATGCTTGGTGGTTATAACATCCAGCCTTTAATTGAATGCTTAAAAATAGACGAATTGGGCGATGAAGCTGCTGAAGCTTTAGGAAAAACATTACTAATTTTTGATTCATTTAACGAAATCTTTGAATTATCAAAGAGTAATGAGTATGCAAAAAAGGTTGTAGATGCCTGGGCTGAAGGAAAATGGTTTACTGAAAAAGCTAAACTTCCAGAACAAATTAAACTGACTGTCTATAAAGTACCTGGTGAGATTAATACTGATGACCTTTCACCAGCGACAGATGCATGGTCACGTCCTGACATCCCTCTTCATGCATTAGCTATGTTCAAAATGCCAAGAGAAGGTCTTGATAGACCATTGGAAACTATTGAGGAGTTAAAAGAAAAAGGTAACCCGCTAGTATTTGTTGGTGATGTTGTTGGTACCGGTTCATCGAGAAAGTCTGCTACCAATTCTGTGCTATGGCATATGGGAGATGAGATACCTTACATACCAAATAAAAAAGAAGGTGGCTTTTGTTTTGGTGGGAAAATAGCTCCTATCTTTTTTAATACATTAGAAGATTCAGGCGCCTTTCCAATTGAATTAGATGTTTCTAAGATGGAGATGGGTCAAGAAATTATCCTTGAGCCTTATAATGGAAAAGTTCTTAATGCTTCAAGTAATGAAGTTATCTCTACTTTTGAACTTAAAACTAATGTTTTGCTTGACGAGGTAAGAGCTAACGGAAGAATACCATTAATCATTGGAAGACAATTAACAGATAAAACTAGAGAAGCTTTAGATTTAGAACCTACAGATATATTTACAAGACCTGATGCCGCTGACGTCTCTGATAAAGGTTATACCCTTGCTCAAAAAATGGTTGGTAAAGCATGTGGAGTTGAAGGTATTAGACCAGGAACTTATTGTGAGCCAAGAATGACAACTGTTGGTTCTCAAGATACTACTGGGCCAATGACTAGAGATGAATTAAAAGAATTAGCATGTTTAGGTTTTTCTGCTGACTTGGTAATGCAATCCTTTTGTCATACAGCAGCTTATCCAAAACCTGTAGACATTGAAACACAACACAATTTACCTGATTTTATAATGAATCGCGGAGGTGTTTCTTTGAGGCCAGGTGACGGGATTATTCATTCATGGTTAAACAGAATGTTGTTACCAGATGGTGTGGGTACCGGTGGTGATAGTCACACAAGATTCCCAATTGGTATTAGCTTCCCTGCTGGATCAGGACTTGTGGCATTTGCAGCAACTTTAGGAGTTATGCCATTAGATATGCCTGAGTCAGTTTTAGTTAGATTTAAAGGTGAAATGCAACCAGGAATAACTTTAAGAGATCTTGTTAATGCTATTCCATATGCTGCTATTCAAAAAGGTCTTTTAACTGTGGCAAAAGAAGGTAAGAAAAATATCTTCTCAGGAAGATGTCTTGAAATTGAGGGACTTCCAAATATGAAAGTTGAACAAGCATTTGAATTATCAGATGCATCTGCAGAAAGATCAGCCTCTGGTTGTACCGTTAGATTAAATAAAGAACCAATCATTGAATATCTTCAATCAAACATTGTTATGTTGAGATGGATGATTGCTAGCGGTTATGGCGATGCCAAAACCCTAGAGAGAAGAGCACAAGCTATGGAAGAATGGATAAAGAATCCTGAACTTTTAGAGCCAGATGAAAATGCAGAATATGCAGAAATTATTGAAATAGATTTAAACGAAATCACTGAGCCGTTACTTGCATGCCCTAACGATCCTGATGATATTAAACCCTTATCAGAAGTTGCTAATACTGAAATCCAAGAAGTATTTATTGGATCTTGTATGACGAATATTGGTCACTTTAGAGCTGCTGGAACTTTGTTGCAAAAATACAATGGAACAAAAGCTAGATTATGGGTTGTTCCTCCAACAAAAATGGATGAAAAGCAGCTGATGGAAGAAGGTATTTATAATGTATTTGGCGTATCTGGAGCAAGAACTGAACTTCCAGGATGTTCTCTATGTATGGGTAACCAGGCAAGAGTTCTAGCGAATTCTACTGTGGTATCAACATCTACTAGAAACTTCCCAAATAGATTGGGTGATGGCGCTGATGTATTTTTAGCCTCTGCAGAGCTTTCAGCTATAGCATCAGTATTAGGCAGACTGCCAAGTGTAGAGGAATATCACAAATATATGGATGATATTAATCCATTGGCAGATGACATATATAGATATCTGAACTTCAATGAGATTGATACATATGTGGAGAGCGCAAATTCAGCAAGTATCCCTGCTGTGAATATTGTTAATCCTAATTAGGCTTTAGCTTTTTCTCTTTGTGCTTTGACTTCGTCTTGTCTGGATATCTCTAAATCTTCGAGATAATTTTCACCAAGCGGTGTTATGTATTCACCTGTAAATATAGAGGTTTCAAATTCTTGAATCTTTGGATTTCCAGTTTTACAGGTTTCAATTAAATCCTCTAGAGTTTGATACACAAGCCAATCTGCTCCTATCTCTTTTGCCACTTCTTCATCAGTTCTGTTAGACGCAATAAGTTCACTGGTTGCAGGCATATCAATACCATATAGATTTTGATATTTAATTGCAGGAGCTGCAGAAGCAAAATACACTTTATTAGCTCCAGCTTGTTTTGCCATTTCAATAATTTTTCTGCTGGTAGTTCCTCTTACAATTGAATCATCAACGAGCATTACATTTTTACCTTCAAATTCTAGATCAAGGATATTTAATTTTCTTCTAACAGATTTTCTTCTCTCTTCTTGGTAAGGCATGATAAATGTTCTTCCAATATATCTATTTTTAACAAACCCCTCTCTATATGGAACATTTAAATCAACTGCAAGCTGAAGTGCTGCGGTAGTGGAGCTATCAGGTATTGGGATTACAACATCAATATCGTGATCAGGATTTTTCTTTTTTATTAATTCAGCAAGCTTTGATCCCATTCTCATTCGAGCTTTATATACTGAAATTTCATCAATGTTTGAATCTGGTCTTGAGAAATACACATACTCAAATATGCATGGTGTTTTTTGAGGAGCTTCTGCACACTGTTGTGAAAAGAAATTACCCTTCTTATCGATATATACAGCTTCCCCAGGCTCTACATCACGAAGCTTTTTAAAGCCCTGTGATTCAAAAAGCGCATCTTCGGAGGCAATAATATACTCATCTCTTTTAGCACCTTTTCTTATACCAATAGATAAGGGCCTTATGCCGTTATTATCTCTAAAAGCAAGAATTCCATGGCCAGTAATTAGCGCTAAAACAGCATAGGCACCGTCACATCTTCTGTGGGTTTTGGTAACCGCCTTAAAAATATGATCTGCTGAGGGATAAATTTCTCTTTGTTTTCCAAGTTCATGAGCAAAAATATTAAGCAAAACTTCTGAGTCAGAATCTGTATTAAGGTGTCTCATTTCAGCATGAAACAATTGAACCGCTAACTCCTTAGAATTTGTGAGGTTTCCGTTGTGAGCAAGACTAATCCCGTAAGGCGAATTAACATACATTGGTTGAGCAAATTCTTTACCTGCCCCACCTGCAGTTGGATACCTGACATGACCTATACCATAATTACCAACGAGTTTTTCCATATGTCTTTGCTGAAAGACATCTCTTACATAACCCATTGATTTTCTGCTTTGAAGTTTGTCTTGGGAGTCACAGACTACCATACCAGCAGCATCTTGACCTCTATGCTGAAGCATTAAAAGGGAGTCATATATTTCTGCTGCTACGTTAGTCTCAGCAGAAATCCCAACTATTCCACACATCAGGAGTCCTCTTTAGTAGGATTAATATCTTCTGCATCTGGAGCCACATTTTCTCTTATTGGTTCTATGACTTCCAGCGCTTCTTCGACTAAGTTTCTATTATCTATTAATTCTCTAAAATAAGCTTCAATTTGAGGAGCATATTTTTCAATTATTGGTGTTATTTTTGATTTATTAATTAAGTCTGTTGATTTGATGCTTGATGGCAAGAGCAAAAAGATTACAAATAAAACGATTAGGCCTCTTGTCAGACCAAATAATACTCCAAGAAATCTATCGAACCCTGAGGCACCCGACCACTTAATGAGCGTACCAATAAATTTAATTACCACTCCACCAAGAAAAATGCAAACCAAAAAAACAACAATGTAGGATAGGATCTTTGAAATCTCCTCATTACCAATGAACTCATTAATCTTTGGAGTTGCTAAATACTCAAAACTAACAGCTGCAATAAAAGCAACAACCCATAAAAATAAAGACAAAAATTCTTTTGTAAAACCTCTAGCTAAGGAAATAAGGCCTGATGCAGTTAAGACAACTAATATAAACCAATCAGTTACATTTAGTCCTAGAGCTTCCATCTAGATATCTCTCCATTTTGTGACTCTGAAACCTTTTGAATTAGCTCTATATTTTGATTTATGTCACTCTCTTCAATAAAAGGCCCCACATAAACTGCATGAAGATTTTTCTTAGCACCAAAAATCTCAGTAAATGCAGGAAACCCTCCTTCATTAATTTTAGTTACCATTTTTTTTGCATTATCCTCAGATGAGAGGACATGAACTCTTAAAACAAATAAATCAAAATCTGATCTATCAATATTTGCGGCATCTGAAATTATTTCTTTTTTGGGGTTTAGAGGTTTTTCTTCTATTTCAGTGGACTTTTCTTCAAATTCTATTTTAGCTATCTCTTCCTTTTTTGATGCTGAATCTATAATTTTAAAATCTTGTTGATAATCAACTTGAGGAGTTAAAACAACAAAAAGAAGAATTAGTAATGTGCTAATACTAAAAACAAGACCTACAATTCTCTCAATATTCATTAAGCTTTATATATTTTTTTTAGTAGTCCGTGAACTTTAGTTCTAATATTTCTTCTGTGAACAATCATATCAATTGCACCATGTTTTAACAAAAACTCTGATTTTTGGAAATCATCAGGCAAATCTACTCTAACAGTTTGTTCAATAACCCTTCTTCCAGCAAAACCAACTAATGCATCAGGCTCAGCAATGTTTATGTCGCCAAGCATTGCTAAACTGGCAGAAACGCCTCCATAAATAGGATCAACCATTACAGAAATATAGGGTAATTTTTCTGCCTTAAGCTTTTGTAAGGCGGCTGCAGTTTTTGCCATTTGCATTAAAGAAATCATTGACTCTTGCATTCTTGCACCACCACTTGTAGAAAAGCAGATAAATGGACAATGAGACTTTATAGCCTCATTTACTCCTTGTACAAACTTTTCTCCTACGACTCCTCCCATTGAGCCGCCCATAAACCTAAATTCAAATGCAGCTACAACAACATCCATTGAATCAAGCGTTCCTTTACCAATAATAATGGCTTCATTCTCTCCTGTATTTGAAACAGCATCTTTGATTCTTGAGGAATAATTTTTTGTATCTTTGAATTTAAGGGAATCTTTAGTTTTTATGTCAGCTGCTATTTCTTCAAAGTGACCATTATCGAGAAAAATTTCTAATCTTTTTCTAGCTCCAATTCGAAGATGGTGGTCACATTTAGGACAAACAAAAAGTGATTTTTCTAAATCAGGAGCATACAAAACTGATTCACAAGAAGGGCAAGAGCTCCAAAGTCCATCAGGCACCTTACTTTTAGACTTAGAGGTCATTATTGAAGGTATAAGCCTTGTTAGCCAGTTCATGATATAGCGGTTTTCATCTCCCTAAGATATTCACCTATTCTACCAAATTCTTTTGACTTAGACTCATCTGCAATCATTTCAACAATTGATGAACCAATCACAACACCATCAGAGCAAGCTGCTAAAGTTGATGCATCCTCAACTGATTTAATTCCAAACCCTGCCATAGTTGGAGCATCAGAATATTGTTGAATTTTTTGGATATTATTTTTAATTTCTTCAATATTTAAATTTGATGAGCCTGTAACACCTCTCAGGGTGACGTAATAAATAAATCCAGTGCTATTTTTTGCTATAGATTCAACTCTATCCTCTTTAGTAGTAGGCGATATTAGTGAAATAGTATTTATATTTGGGTTTGTAATTCCATAGGTCTGCAGATTAAGTTCTCCAGGAACATCTACAACTAAAATTGAATCCGCACTATTCTCCCCAATTGATTGAACCAGATTAATATGAGATATAAAAGTATTTAAATAGCCCATTAAAACTATAGGTGTTTCAGTATTGGTTTCTCTAAACATATCAACCAATTCAAGTATCATCTTCAGTGATATATTATTTTTTAGAGCACGGTCATGAGCTTTTTGTATGGTTGGTCCCTCTGCAATTGGGTCTGTAAAAGGAACACCAATCTCAATAACATCAACTCCTGAATCAACAAATAAATGCATCAAGTCAAGTGTAGTATCTAAATCAGGATCACCTGCTACAAGGTATGCTACAAGAGCCTTTTTATTATTTTCTTTAAGGTTTTGTAATTTAGATGTCAGTCTATTCAAAACTCTATTCCATCGATTTCAGCAACAGTATTAATATCTTTGTCTCCCCTGCCAGAAACATTAACTACTACATTTGCCGATACATCTAATTCCTTCATAAGAGGTTCTAAGTATGCAAAAGCATGTGCTGTCTCGAGAGCGGGCATAATACCTTCAAGTTCAGTTACTTCGTGAAAAGCTTTTAAAGCATCATCATCACTAACTGCCACATACTCAGCTCTACCAATATCTTTTAGCCATGAGTGTTCAGGGCCAACTCCAGGATAATCTAAGCCAGCTGAAACGGACTTAGTGTCTTTTACCTGACCTGATTCATCTTGCATTAAGTAACTGCGAGCACCATGAAGAACACCAGGCGTGCCATCGTTTAGTGGAGCTGCGTGCTCACCTGTTGAAACACCCTCTCCTCCTGCTTCGACGCCAATAAGCCTTGTTTCTTTAATATCGATAAATGGATGGAATATTCCCATTGCATTTGAACCACCGCCAACACAAGCAACAACAGCATCAGGCATTTTGCCAAATAAATCTTTAGATTGTTCAATCACCTCTTTACCAACAACAGAGTTAAAGTCTCTAACAATCATTGGATATGGATGAGGGCCTGTAACGCTGCCAATAATGTAATAAGTGTCATCAACATTGGTTACCCAATCCCTAAGAGCTTCATTTAATGCATCTTTTAATGTGGCTGAGCCTGAATCTACAGGATGGACATGAGCTCCAAGCAGCTTTATTCTGTAAACATTTAAAGATTGTCTTCTTACATCTTCAGAACCCATATAAATATGGCACTCTAATCCTAGTCTTGCTGCAACAGTTGCTGTAGCAACGCCATGCTGACCAGCACCTGTTTCTGCAATAATTCTTTTTTTACCCATATATTTGGCGAGAAGTATTTGGCCTACAGTATTATTAATTTTATGGGCGCCTGTATGATTTAAATCTTCACGCTTGAGCCATATTGAACCAGATTTGTAGTGATCTGTTAGTCTTTGAGCGAAATATAAAGGTGAAGGTCTGCCAACAAAATGAGAAAGATCTTTATAAAACTCATCTATAAAGTCTTTTTTATCTTTTAATTTGTTATAAGTTGTTTCCAATTCTTCAAGAGCATACATTAGGGTTTCAGGGACAAATTTGCCACCATACTCGCCGAAAAATCCTTCTTTGTCAGGAAAATTAGAATTACTAAATGTCATAGTTTCTGATTGTTTTTAAAATATCTTTTATCAAAAGGATGTCTTTGATACCTTCTTGAGATTCAACCCCAGAGTTCAGATCTAAACACCACGAATTAGTCTTTAATGCATTATCGACATTTTCAGAATTAATTCCACCTGAAAGAACAAAATTTTGAAAATCATTATCAATATCTTTTAATAATTCCCAATTAAATGAGTCACCAGTTCCTCCGTAAGTTCCATCTTTATGATTTTCTAGAAGGATTGCTGAAGCAGAATTATATTGAGATATTTTTTCTATATCATTTTCATCTTTGATTCTAATTGCCTTCCAGTAACCCAATCCAAAAGTTTCACAAAAATTTTGATCTTCATCTCCATGAAATTGGAGAATTGGATTATTAAAAAATGATGAAGTTTTATAAATAAAATCTTCATCAGCATTAACATAAACGCACACAGGTCTAGTGTCTATAAAATCTATATCTTGTATTTTTTCTAGGAAAACTTCATCGACAAATCGTGGGCTTTTAGAGTAAAAGATAAAACCTACATAATCCAGATTTAAATTTATGAGCTGTTTTAATATGTCGATATCTGAGACACCACAGATTTTTATCTTTGGATTAATCATCTTTTAAACCTATCTAATAAATGCTTAGTCGGACTTTGTATATTAAACTTTAAATCATATTTAGGTCCAAGAAAAAATAATCCTTTTGCTGAAACAGTTTTTCCAGCATAACTTCTATCATGTTTTGATAGAATTTCTTCTACAGAAAGATTTATTTCACCCTTAGCAATATCTAATAAGGTACCAACCATAATTCTTACCATATTATGCAAAAACGCATTTGCATGGATAGATATAAAAATAAATTTATCGTGGTATTCAATTTCAATATCTCTTATTGATTTAATAGGATTTTTTGAGCTGCAGCTTGAGCTTCTAAATGATGTAAAATTATGTTCTCCAATAAACATTTTTGCCTGTTGACTCAGAACACCTAAATCTAAATTATTATTATCCCAATGAGAACAGCTATCAAAAAATAATGGTTTGCTTCTGGAGTTATAAATCATATAGGTATAGCTTCTCTCAACAGCAGAAAATCTAGAATGAAAATCATCAGGCACTTTAAACATCTTGGTAACAGCGATAGCATCTGGAAGGTTTGAATTTATTCCGTCAATCCAATTTTTTTCTTCTCTTATGATGTCGGTTGTAAAATCGAATACTTGAGATAGTGCATGTACGCCAGCATCTGTTCTTCCTGCATAATTTATAACTTTTTTTTCTTGAGTGATCTTTTCAATAGCTTCCTCAAGGTTTTGTTGGATTGTTATAGCATTCTTTTGCCTCTGGAAACCTGAAAACCCAGAACCATCATACTCAGTTGTAAAAGCTAGTCTCACTTTTCAGAAAATTTATCAAGCAAAGCTTTAGCGTTATTTTTTATTGTATCGCTCTCAGTTGATTTAATTAGATCATCTAAAATAGATTTTGAGTTTTCTAAATCACCCATCTCAAAATATATCACCGCAAGATCTAGTTGCTGCTCTTCTTCATTATTTTTAATGCTAAGGCCTTTTGGTAAACCTGCTACAGATGAAGAAGTATCAGGAGCTTCGTCAAAATCATAATCTATTTTCTTTGTCTGTCTTGATTTGAGCTGAATATAAATCAGCGCTATTAAAATTCCAGAGAGAATTGATACAAAGGCAACAAAAAGGAGGTCCATTAATCCAAACTCTTGAACATCAGAAGATTTTATATCCTCTGTCTCTATAATTAATTCCTCAGCAACTTTGCTTTCAAAGGCCATTTCAAGTGTTTTAGTATTATTTTTAATAATGTCTGCTGGATCATTTAATTCTTCGTTATTAATATCCAACTGTTTAGCCTCGTCTTCGTCAACAATCTCTTTAACTTTCTGTTCAGGTGCTTCTATTATTTTTGGAGCAGTTAAAACTAATAAAGATTTTACTGCTGGTGCTATTGATAAAGCATATGATTCATTCATAGCAAGAATTGAAGCTTTTGCCTCGGTATGAGAAGTCTCAGATATACTCGAATAAGAGGGAATTATTAAATCTTTATCATTTCGAACTAAATTAATATTTCCATCTATAAATGCATCTTTGTTTCCAAGATAAATTGACCACATTATTTGATATATTGAAGCATCAGACATATCTGTCATAATGTTAGAAGCCAAAGTCCACATTGTTGAAATTTCATTAGCTTTAATCACTCTTAGCTCTTTTTTAATCTCTTTAGCAGCAGGAAGAATCTCTACTGGAGGTACATCATTTGATTTTTCAATAATAGCTGGTTTGTATACTTGACTGGGTTTGGACTTTTTTGAAGATGGATTTAGTTTTGAGGGTAAAAAGATAAAT
>CACLXS010000002.1 GCA_902610905.1 uncultured SAR86 cluster bacterium | reverse complement strand
CGGACTAGCATCTCTCGAAACACCTTGTAAACCACAATCAAGCCTGCTTCTTGTTTGCTCAACTGACATTATTAATATATTCCCGACTATTGATACATCACCCTGTCCTCCAGGACAAACTATTGATGATATTAAGCTTGGTACTCCATTTTTATTTATCTTGTACATATTAAAACCATGATAATTTCCGGCCACCAATAAGTTATCTCTAAAAGCCATATCGGTATTCGCAAAATCCAAGATAGGAGATTTTAATGCTCTTGATTTTTCTATAGTTGTTAACTCCTTTTCTTCGTCAAGATCTATAGTAGGATCCTCAACTCCTTTTTGAGCAAGGTCCTCTGAATCATAAAAACCAGTAGGTTTCTTTAATGAAACAATTAATTCAAGATTTAAGATAGCCTCATCAGCAATATATAAACCTGGAGAGAGTCCAGCCCTTGGATCATCTGATAGATTTACAGCAATAGAATTCATTCTTTCAATTTCTACACCTTGATCATTTACAAGATCGGATACGAATTCATTTAGAAGAGGTTCATATGCTGATCCGGGGTATTTCTTTAATTCATCAACCATTTCTAATGCACCGTCATGATGTGCAATCATAAGCTGAAGAAATAATCTATCAAAGTCAGTAGCATTTGAATTTTTTAGCTTTTTAAGCTGAGCATCACTTGCCATTCCAGACATTTTGATATGCATATCATGGTTATGTTTCGATTTATGATGCATTTCACCTTTTGATTTTAGCCAAGATTCCATAAAATCTATTTCGTCTACTTGGGAAATATTAATGCGATTAGCTAAATCAAGAATTATTTTGTTATTAGTTCTTTTAGTAGCAAGTTTCGACATTAATATAGCTTGCTTATGATGAATAATCATTCCTTGTAAGAATTTAATATCAGCTAAAGTATATGATGTGCCTGCAATATTAGAAGCTAATTCAGCATCAAGTATTTTTGATTTTTCCCCTGGGGCTCCTGGTTGAATAATAGGCGCAGTATTTGCCGATAATTGAAATACAAATGTTAATAGAAATATAATTGTATAATTACTTCTTATCTTCATTCTTAATCTCAATAGACTCACCTTCAATAATATTATTGGATTCTTTGTTACCAAATCTATTAATTCTGTTAGTCCTATCTAATTGTTTCCTTGAGGCTTTTACTTTTCCTAGGTTAAAAAAAATAAATAAGGACATTATGGCTAGGGCACCAAATATAATTGTATTCACAAACTATCTGCTTCTCATTTTAGCTATCAATCTTAGTATCTCTAGATAAAGCCAAATAAGAGTAACCATTAGAGAGAAAGCACCATACCATTCCATATACTTTGGCATACCTTTTTCAGCACCTTCTTCAATAAAGTCAAAGTCTAGAACAAGAGATAAGGATGCAAAACAAACGATACCTATAGAAAGCCCAATACTCATTAAAGATCCGTTTGTTGGAGATAGTAGACTTATACCAGAGCCAAAAAACCCCATTATAAAACTAACCAGATAAAGCAAGAAAATACCACCAATGCCTGCAACCACCATTAACTTAAAATTTTCAGTTGGTTTTATTAACCCACTCTTATAGCACATTAACAATGAAGCCAGTATTCCAAAAGTTAAGCCAATTGCTTGAATTGCTATACCATCAAACATACTTTCATACATTAATGTAATCCCGCCAAGGAAAATGCCTTGAGCCAAAGCATATAAAGGTGCAGTCGATCTTGCCTTTGATGGATTTCTAAAAATAGTCACTAATGCTAAAATGAAACCAACAATCGCAGCAGGCCAGATTAAAGTAGGAATATTCCACCCTATAAAAGCACCAGAAAAACATAAAGCAAGCAGAATACCTGTTTTATTAACAGCACCATCAAGAGTCATTTTTTCATCAAGAGTAGTGCTGTATGATGCTGAATCAAAGCCTCTACTAAATGCTGGATTGGTAGACCTTCCAAATCTATTAATAGCTGAGTGTCTGGACATATTTTTTCTCCTTAATTTTTTAAAGATATATTAAATAGGTATGGCCGCTAATACAAATTTAAACCCAGTTATTGGCTTTTAGTTTAGAAAGAGCACAACTAAGTTAGATTGCTTCAGGAATTTTATCAAAAGCTTCTAGCGGTTTTTTTAGTTCAGTCCAATCGCATTCAAAATCATCAGGAGCATGCTCATATTCAAGCAGCCCAAGAGCTTCAAATTTTGGACGAACTTTTTCAGTTAAAAGTCCTATTCTTGAGAGATTAGGTATCACTCTTGAGAATAAGAAATTTCTGAACATATCAAAAGTTGCAGTATTTAATTGAAATTCTCTTGCTTCATCAGGGGACATCCCTAAAAATCTTTGTTCTGATTTGGTATTTATTAACCTCTCTCTGGAAATAACACAAGCCTCATATGCAAACTCAGCTCTGTCTTCAATTTCCTCTTGAGAAAGAGTTTTAATATAGTCCTCAAGATAATTAATTCCAAAAGTAACATGTCTAGCTTCATCTCTAACTACATAATGCAGCAATTGTTTTAATAGAGGATCTTTAGTTATAGTCTTTAACATTTGGAAGGCAGCTAGAGCTAAGCCTTCAATGATTATTTGCATACCAATAAATTTTAAGTCCCAGCGCTCATCTGTAAGAATTTTATCGAGTAAAGTTTTTAGAGCAGGGTTTATTGGATAATGAATACCTATTTTTTCTTGAAGATATCTATTGAAAACTTCAACATGCCTAGCTTCATCAAATGTTTGTGATGCAGCGTATAGTTTTGCATTATAGGTAGGAGCACAGGATGCTAATTGTGAAGCAACTAAAAGCGCCCCTTGTTCACCATGCAAAAATTGACTCATTAATTCTGCAGTTGAGTGACGATCGAATAAGATTTTTTCTTCCTCAGTAAGATTTTCATATGCCTCAAGAGTTTCGTGTGGAAGCTGCTCATCAGGCTCAATAATTTTTTGGTCAGCAGGGTGGGTATAATCCCACTTAAGATCTATTGATCCATTCCAATTTAACTCTTTTCCAAGCTCATATAGCTTTTTAATCCTATTATCAGCTACTGTATAGTCCCAATTATATGAACCAGTTAGAGGAGTGTTAAATATTTCAACTACGTCTTCTACTTGTAATGGCGTTAAATTTACCTCGTCATCAAAATATAATAAATCCTTTGGTGGTCCGTCTTGCTTTTTAATTTTCATTCAAACTCCAACTTAATGTTTACACTGTAAACATTTGAGTATTTTAATATAGAAATTAATTTTTGAAAAGTTTTGTTAACTGATCAAGAAGAACCTCACCAAGCTCTTCAGCTCTATTTATAGTAATAGCATTCTCATAATACTTAGTCACATCATGCCCAATTCCAATTGCTTGTAATTCAATTGGACTATCATTCTCGATTTCATAAATAACTTTTTTAAGGTGATTATCTAAATATTCTTCATTATTTGCAGATAGGGTACTATCATCAACTGGAGCTCCATCTGATATAACAATAAGGATCCTTCTGTCCTCATTTCTAGTAATTAGTCTTTCGTGAGACCAAATCAATGCTTCACCATCTATATTTTCTTTTAAAAGACCCTCCCTGAGCATAGCGCCAAAGTGTTTTCTTGATCTTCTCCAGCTATTATCCGCGCTTTTATAGATAATATGTCGAATGTCATTCAGTCGACCAGGATTCATTTGACTACCTTGCTTTATCCATTTTTGTTTTGAATCTCCACCTTTCCAGTTTTTTGTAGTAAAGCCTAAAACTTCTGTTTTAATTTGACATCGCTCTAAAGTACTACCAATTATGTCTGTACAAATTGCTGCTAGACTTATTGACCTACCTCTCATTGAGCCTGAATTATCTATTAGCAGACTAACAATAGTATCTTTAAAATTATTTTCAGTTTCTTGTTTAAAACTTAACGGATATCCTGGCTTTGCTATTACTCTATGAAGCCTTGCAGTATCGAGCATTCCTTCCTCAAGATTATAATTCCAGCTCGTATTTTGTTGAGCTAACAATAATCTTTGTAGTTTATTTGCTAGCCTTCCTATAGTAGCTTGATATGGTTTTATTAGATTATCTAATTGTGTTCTAAGTCTAATAGCCTCATCAGGAGTTGTAAGGTCTCTTGCTTCAATTATTTCATCATATTCTTTGGTGAATATAGAATAATTTTTATTTGAAAGTACATAGTCATTATTTGGGTAAGCCAGCATATCAATTTCTTCATCAACAGCAGTACCATCTGTCATTTCTGAGGTCTGCTCGATATTTTCGTAATCCATGTTTAAATCATCTAGGGATGCTTCACCATCTCCCAATTCATTGTTATTAGAGCTCTCAGTTTCATCTTCAATATCATCTGTACTTCCTGGTGATTCTATTGCTTCCTCCTCCTCAATATTGTTATCTTTAATCGATTTAAGAAGTTTTATTTTTCTCAAAAAATCCAAGGAAGCTTTTTGAAATTTATCTTGATCATTTAATGAAGAAATTAAGTAATTTTTAACATTATCTAACGCATTGTTTACAGCATATTCTTCATTAAATTCTTTTAAAAGCTTCTTCAATGATGTAGATAAATGTATGCCACAAGCATCCTTAAGCCAAAGATTTGAGCATAAAGCTAAATAATGTGGCGATTTTTTATCATCAATATTTATTGTTTTAAGATATTCAGTGATATTAGTTTGAGAACCTTTGTAATAGCTAGATCCCAAAATTTCAACACGTGACATCTCAAGCTCATTAAAAACAATTCGTGCAGGCATACTAAGATCAACATCAGGCTTAGTTTTATGAAATAAATACCAAAAAGCTTGAAAATCAGCTTCTCCTCTCCATGATGGTAAATCTTTTGTAGAGCGTGGTGTTGAAGTTAATATTGCTTGATTAAAGGAAGGAGGTCTTTGTGGAATACCATTTTTAGAGGTAATAGTCTTAATTTTTGAAATTGACTTTATGGATGAAAGCGCTGCTTCATGTAATTTATCCCTATGCTTTACCCAACTCATAGAATTTTAAGAGCTTTCGTTAATATCAATATCAAAACATCTTTGGAAATACTCATTAACAATTGGTTTTTCTAAATCATCGCATTTATTTAAGAACGTCAATTTAAAGGAGTCTCTTATATCCTTAAAAATTTTATAGTTCTCAGCCCACGATATGACTGTTCTAGGTGACATTAGTGTTGATATATCTCCATTAGCAAAACCATTTCTTGTTAGATTTGCAAGTTTAATCATATTTTTAATGACCTCCTGATGTTTAATTGTTTTCATATCTCCAACTTTAGATAAAATTACTTTAAGTTCTTGATCAACATCAAGATAATTTAAGGTAGATAAGATATGCCATCTATCCATTTGACCCTGATTAATTTGTTGTGTTCCGTGGTACAAGCCAGTCACATCTCCAAGACCTACAGTATTAGTAGTAGCAAATAATCTAAAAGAGGGGTGAGGCTCAATTACTTTATTTTGATCAAGTAGCGTTAACTTACCTTCTACCTCAAGGATTCTTTGTATTACAAACATTACATCTGGTCTTCCTGCATCATATTCATCAAAAACAAGCGCAACTGGATTTTGTATAGACCATGGGAGCAAGCCCTCTTGAAATTCAGTTATTTGTTTTCCGTCCTTAAGTTTTATTGCATCCTTACCAAGCAAATCTATTCTGCTTATATGACTATCTAAATTAATTCTTACACAAGGCCAGTTCAAGCGTGCAGCAATTTGTTCTATATGAGTAGATTTACCTGTTCCATGAAAGCCTTGAATCATTACTCTTCTGTTATGACTAAAGCCTGCTAAAATTGATAATGTTGTTTCTTTGTCAAAAATGTAACCTTCATCAATTTCTGGAACCCATTCTGTTTTTTCTTTAAATCGCTTAACTGAAATCTTTGTATCAATTTTGAAAATGTCAGATACCTCTATTTTTTCGTTTGGTTTTAGAGCCAATTCAATGCTTTTATTAACAGTCATTATTTAATATTAATTGAGTTAGGTATGACATCATACTTTTTGAAATATGAAAGTTCTAGTTTTTTTACATACCATGTAAGATAAACCACTATAATTAGAGCTCAGCTTAAAATAATTTATTGCTAAAAACATATAATGACCGAAGAAAAAAACACCATAGAAAAATCTTTAAGCCTCTTTAGATTAAATAAAGTAGATAGAGATATTTATAGCTGGACTGGCAAGAATGTTGGGTGGGGAAGAGTATTTGGTGGACAGGTAATGGCTCAAACGTTGATTGCTGCATACAAAACAATTGATGAAGAACATTATGCTCACTCCTTTCATTCTTATTTTCTAAGACCTGGTAATATGGATAAACCAATCATATTTACCGTTGACAGAATAAGGAACGGCAAGAGTTTTACTACAAGAAATGTAAAAGCCTTGCAAGATGGAGAAGCTATATTCAGCTGCTCTATCTCGTTCCAAAAAGACGAGGACGGTTTAGTGCATGAAATTTCAATTCCAGATGTTCCTTCTCCAGAAGAGCTAAAAGATGAAATAGAAATTAGAGAAATAATACTTAAAAAGCTTAATATTGATAGCAAAGATATGCCTATGTTTTTGAAGCAAAGAGAAATTGAAATGAGGCCGGTTGAAATTCAAGATTACTTTGAACCAAAGAGAATGCCGCCATATAAAAATACTTGGATTAAACCAAAAGGCATAATTCCAAATGATCAGGTTATCCAACAAGCATTTCTTTTATATATATCAGACATGGGCTTAATAGCAGCAGCCAATAATTCTGTTGGCGTGAATTTTTTAACCAAAAATCTTCAAAATGCTAGTTTGGATCATGCAATATGGTTCCATAAAAAACTTGATTTAAATGATTGGTTTTTGTATTCAATAGATAGTCCTATTACTAGAAATGCTAGAGGCTTTTCAAGAGGTTCTATATTTTCTAAGTCAGGTAAGCTAGTTGCTTCTTGTGCTCAAGAGGGTTTGATTAGACTTTGGCCTGAAAAAAAGTAAATTTTTATTGAGACCTTATTAGCTCTGTAATGAATTTAATTTTATCTGGATTTATATCTGGTGTGATTCCATGCCCCAAATTAAATATATAGCCTGGATAATTAGAGAATATATTAAGCACTTTATTTAACTCTGCCTTGATAAGATTATCATCTTCAAGAAGAATTTTTGGGTTTAGGTTGCCTTGAAGTGCAACTTTTCCTTGCAGATATGATTTATCTATCTTATCAATGTTCCAGAAAAGACTAAGACAGTCTGAATTTGATTCTGTCATTTTGTTTGTGCTAAAACTTGGATCTCTTGCAAATAAAATAATTGGTATCTTTGATGTTTCTTCATCCTCTTTCAAAAGTGCAATAAGTTTTTTGATATAGCACATGGAATAAAGATTGTATTCTTCCTCATTTAACAGATTAGCCCATGAATCAAATATTTGTATTACATCTGCTCCTGCATGAACTTGTTTTTTTAAGTATTGAAAACAAGCATTTGTTAACTTTTCTAAAAAAAGATGAGCGCTATCTTTGTTTTGCTGTATAAAATTTCTAGTGTAATTAAAGTCTTTAGAGGATTTACCTTCTATTGAATACGCTGCCAAAGTCCATGGACTACCGCAAAATCCTATAAGAGGGATATTTGATGGAAGAGCGCTTTTAATATTAAATACAGCTTTGTAAACATAGGACAAATCTTCAGGATTAAACTCAGGAAGATTGGTTATATCTTTTGATGTTTTAATTGGATTATTAAATACCGGTCCTTCGCCTTCTAAAAATTCTACTCCTAAACCAAAAGCATCTGGTATTGTTAATATGTCAGAGAATAGAATTGATGCATCTAAATTGAATGCATTTATTGGTTGAAGTGCGAGTTCACAACATACCTCTGGATTTTTACACATGTCTAAGAAATTTTTGAATTTTCTTCTAATAGCTCTGTATTCAGGCATATATCTGCCTGCCTGCCTCATGTACCAAATTGGAGGTATTTTTAGAGATTCTTTATTGAGAGCTCTCAAAAATATTGAATCTGAAGTTTTCATGAAACATATTCTATTATACTTTTTGCTGCCTCACGTCCTTCCCAGATGGCTGTGACTACTAAATCAGATCCTCTTACCATATCTCCACCGGAGAAAATCTTTCTATTTGATGTTTGAAATTTGTATTCTTGATGTTCTTCAGCGATGACAAGTCCATTTTTTTGTGTATTGATATCAAAGTCACCAAACCAATCTGAGGGACTTGCTCTGAACCCGAATGCAACCACAACTGCATCAGCTTCATATATAGTTTCTGAACCTGGTATTGGTATTGGTACTCTTCTCCCATTTTGATCAGGCTCACCTAATTGTGTCTTTACAATTTTGACACCCTCAACTTTATCATCACCGACTATGTCAATTGGTTGAATATTAAACTCAAACTCAACACCTTCCTCTTTAGCATTTTGAACCTCTCTCCTAGAACCAGGCATATTCGACTCATCTCTTCTATATAAACATTTAACGGAACTAGCTCCCTGCCTTATTGCAGTTCTATTGCAGTCCATGGCTGTATCACCTCCACCAAGAACAATAACGTTTTTACCTTTCAAATTAATGTAATCTTCTTTTTTTTGTTTCAATCCCAGTAAATTCTTTGTATTTGAAATTAAATAATCAATTGCTTTATAAACTTGAGGTAATTTTTCTCCATTAAAACCACCTTGAAGAGAGGTATAAGTACCCATAGCCAAAAATACTGCATCGTAACTATCGTATATTTTTTTGAAAGGAATATCGTTTCCTATTTCTTTACCAAGGTTGAATTGAACACCCATTTCTTCAAGAATTTTTCTTCTTCTTTTAACTACAGATTTTTCTAATTTAAATTCAGGAATTCCAAATGTAAGAAGGCCACCGATTTCTTCATTTTTATCATAAACATGACTGTGAACTCCTGACCTTGTTAACACATCTGCACATGCAATTCCTGCGGGACCAGCTCCAATTATTGCAACTTTCTTATCAGTCCATTTTCTATGAGACATATCTGGTTTCCATCCCATTTCAAATGCTTTTTCAGTAATATATTTTTCTGTTGATCCAATTGTAACTGCCCCAAAACCATCATTTAATGTACATGCACCCTCACATAATCTATCTTGTGGACACACTCTCCCACAAACCTCAGGCAAACTATTAGTTGAATGGCATAGCTCTGCTGCTTCAATAATATTTCCTTCATTAACGAGTTTTAACCAGTCAGGTATAAAATTATGAACAGGGCACTTCCATTCACAATATGGATTACCACAATCTAAGCATCTGTGTGCCTGATTTGAGGCCTGAACTTGATTATACTCACCATAAATTTCAACAAAGCTAATCTTTCTTTCTTCAGCTGTTTTTTTCGCAGGGTCAAATCTCCCAACGTCAAGAAACTGGAAATCGTTATCAAGCTTTTCGTGAGATAGATATTCATCCCTGAAGTTTGTGGTATTGGAGGAAGAACCAATATTGAATTTATTTTTATTTTCTCCAAATATTTCTTCTCTCCACTTATAAAGCATTTCTAGTGCAGCATCATAATCTTCGACAGGAGCAAATGATTTTGTAATATATTTACCATTCACTCTTAACTTGCCATAAAAATATGGAGATCTTGGTTGAGTGAATAGTAAGACTCCTTTCTCAATCTTATATTGCTTATTTTTATTATTCATATTAAATTGTGTGCTGTGTATGACGAAGTATGACACTTTTTATAATTAAATGAAATGATTTTGTGATATAATTACAGAACACACTCAAAAATATGCCCGGATTAATAAAAAAAGAAGAATTTAAAGATAACTGCGGATTTGGCTTAATTGCAAATATTAATGGGGTAAAATCTCATAAAGTTATTACTAATTCCATCAATGCTTTAGTTAGCATGACCCACAGGGGCGGAGTGGGCTCTGATGGTAAAACTGGTGATGGATGTGGACTTCTTTTTGACATTGATCATCAATTCTTTTCTGATAGCCTTTTAAAAGAAAAAAATATTGATATTGGTGAGCATTTTGCAATCAGCCAAATTTTTTATAATCAAGATATTTCATATCTTTTGCCTAAGATTAAAAAAATTCTTAAGTCAGAAAACTTAGTTCTTGCAGCTTATCGTAAAGTACCAGTAAATGAGAAAATCCTAGGTGAAATTGCTTACAGCTGCATGCCAAATATTTTTCAATTGTTTATTAAACCGAATGAAAAGGACTTTAATCAAGATGTCTTTGAGACAGGTTTAATCCAAGCTAGAAAATATCTTGAAGAAATATATATGGATGATGAAAAATTATACATATGCAGCATGTCATCAAAAACAATAGTTTATAAAGGTTTAATGTTGCCAAATGCTATTAAAGAATTTTATGTTGATCTTAATCAAGAAAGCTTTCGGGCTTCAACCTGTGTTTTTCATCAAAGATTTTCAACTAATACAAGTCCAAGATGGCATTTAGCTCAACCGTTTAGATTATTAGCACATAATGGTGAAATAAATGCTATTAGAGGAAATAGAAATTGGGTAAAAGCTAGATCCTCAAAATTCAAAACACCTTTAATACCAAAAATTCAAAAATTCAAGCAGCTTGTAAACGAAACTGGTTCTGATTCCTCATCGCTAGATAATATGATTGAGCTTTTAGTAAAAGGCGGAGTAGACATTTTTAGAGCAATAAGAATGGTTCTTCCTCCTGCATGGCAAAATATCCAAACTTTGGATCCTGATGTTAGAGGATTCCATGAATATAACTCTATGCATATGGAGCCATGGGACGGACCAGCAGGAATTGTCATGGCTGATGGAAAATGGGCATTGTGTGTTCTTGACAGAAATGGACTCAGACCAGCAAGGTTTCAGCTAGATAAAAATAACATAATTACAATTGCATCTGAAACTGGTGTAAATCCTGTTGATGAATCTAATATTGTTCAAAAAGGAAGAGTTGCACCAGGCGGTATGCTTGCAATAGATACCTCTAAAGGGAAAATATTTGATGAGTGCTCTATTGATAATGAGTTAAAACAAAAATACCCTTATAGAAAATGGTTAAAAGATAATGCCATTTACATTGAATCTAGATTGGATTCTTATGAAGGTCCTGGCTTGAAAAAATTTGAATCATCTAAATTTCTTCAATCTACAAAATTATTTTTATTATTTAAAGAAGAACGAACATCGGTTATAAAACCACTAGCTGTTGATTCTCAAGAAGGTACTGGTTCTATGGGTGATGATACTGCTCTTGCAGTAATGAGCAAAATGCATAGACAACTGTATGATTTTTTTAGACAGCAATTTGCTCAAGTTACAAATCCTCCAATTGATTCTTTAAGAGAAGCAGCTGTCATGACCTTGGAAACATGTTATGGGCCTGAATTAAATATTTATGAAGAGACACCAGAGCATGCAAAAAGACTTGTGACAACATCGCCAGTATTGTCTTATAGAAAACTTAATTCAATTATAACTAATCCTTATTTCAATTCAGCTGAAGTCAATTTAGTTTTTGCTGAAAGCACAAGCCTTAAATCTGCAGTTAAAAAATTACAAAAGGATGTTGAAAGAGCTGTTAAATCTGGATCTTCAATAATTCATTTAATTGAAGATTTGCCAGATAAAGGTTTTTTACCAATAAATGCCTTATTGGCTGTTGGTGCAGTTCATCAACACTTAGTTAAACTTGGCTTAAGATCAGATGCAAATATTATAGTTACAACTTCTTCTGCTAGAGACACTCACCAAATAGCATGTTTAATTGGTTTTGGAGCAACAGCTGTTTATCCAACTTTAGCATATCAAACAATACTTGATCTTACTCATAGAAACGAACTAAAAGGTGACGCTCATGAAAATTGCTCTCGATATCGCAAGGGAGTTAATAAAGGACTATTAAAAATTATTTCAAAAATGGGTATATCAACCATATCCAGCTATAGAGGATCGCAACTCTTTGAAATAGTTGGTTTGGATGAAGATGTTGTTAATTTATGTTTCACCAATACAGAAAGTAGGGTAAAAGGTAAGACGTTACAAAACTTAGATAACGAACTAAGATCGCTAAATGAATATGCAAGATCTAACTTAGCTGATATAAGTGTTGGCGGGCTTTTAAAATATATTCATGGTGGAGAATACCATACCTATAATCCTGAAATAGTTAAAAAACTTCAAGAAGCTGTTGCATCTAGTTCATATGATGTATATCAAGACTATGCAAATTTAGTTGATAAAAGACCTCCCGCAATGTTAAGAGATCTTTTAGAAATCAATACCCATAAATCAAAAATTGATATAAAGAAAGTTGAATCTCAAAAGAAAATCTTAAATAGATTTGACTCTGCTGGTATGAGTTTAGGTGCATTATCGCCTAAAGCCCACGAAACACTAGCTGAAGCAATGAACTCTCTTGGTGGTCGTTCAAATTCGGGCGAAGGAGGTGAAGCTGTCGAGAGATATGGAACATCAAAGATGTCAAAAATCAAACAAATTGCCTCAGGAAGGTTTGGTGTTACTCCTCATTACTTGGTAAATGCAGAAGTTCTTCAAATTAAAATTGCGCAAGGGGCCAAACCAGGTGAGGGCGGTCAACTACCAGGAGGTAAAGTAAATAAGCTGATTGCAAAACTAAGATACTCCACTCCAGGCGTAACTCTTATTTCACCACCTCCCCATCATGATATATATTCTATTGAAGACTTAGCTCAGTTAATTTATGACCTTAAAGAAGTTAATCCGAAGGCATTAGTGTCTGTTAAGTTAGTTTCTGAACCGGGAGTTGGAACCATTGCTTCTGGAGTTGCTAAGGCTTATGCAGATTTAATAACCATATCTGGGCATGACGGTGGAACTGGCGCCAGTCCATTAACATCAATAAGATATGCTGGGTCTCCATGGGAGCTTGGTCTAGCTGAAGCTCATCAAAGTCTGAGGGATAGTGGGTTAAGACACAAAGTTCGTCTTCAAGCGGACGGTGGAATGAAAACAGGCCTTGATGTTATTAAAGCAGCTATTCTTGGAGCCGAATCTTTTGGTTTTGGAACAGGTCCAATGATTGCTATGGGATGTAAATATTTAAGAATTTGTCATCTAAATAATTGTGCTACAGGAGTTGCTACACAAAGAGATGACTTAATTAATCATCATTTTGTTGGTGAAAAAGAACGCGTAATGAATTATTTCCAGTATATTGCTGAAGATGTAAGACATCATTTAAGCAATATGGGCGTCACTAAATTAGAAGATATTATTGGGCAAACCCAATATCTTGAAATGATTAAGGATCTAGATAAACAATATAAATCAATAGACTTAAGTGATCTTTTATATAAAGATGAATCCATTTCTGAACCATTTTTCTGTACTGAAAAAAAGAATCAGCCATGGGATAAAGGAAGCTTAGCAAGAAAAATTTTAAAGCAATCAAAAAAAGCAATAGATGAAAACATATCAATCACATTAGATACAAAAATATCAAATACAGATAGATCTTTTGGTGCTTTAATATCAGGATACATTGCTGATAATTATGGAGAAACAGGTTTAAGTAAACCAGTTACTATTAATCTTGAAGGATCTGCCGGTCAAAGTTTTGGCTGCTGGAATGCAAATGGATTAGTCTTAAATATTAATGGTGACGCTAACGATTATGTTGGGAAAGGGATGAATGGCGGAAGAATTGTTGTAAAAAATAATAATCTATATGCTACCTCTAAAAATAATCCATCACTTGTAGGTAACACCTGTCTATATGGTGCAACTGGTGGGGAACTATATGTTTCTGGCAGAGCTGGTGAAAGATTTGCTGTAAGAAACTCAGGTGCTAAAGCAGTTATTGAAGGTGCTGGCGATCACTGTTGTGAATATATGACGGGAGGACATGTAACTGTTCTTGGTTCAGTTGGTGCAAATTTTGGAGCTGGAATGACCGGTGGTTTTGCATATGTTTTAGATGAGGATAGAACATTCTTTGATAATTGTAATAGAGGGCTTGTTAACTTGGAAAGAGTTACAACTGAGGATATGCAGTCTCATAGAAAAAATTTGAAAGAGATAATCTTAAGACACTACAAATATACTAATAGCCAGAAAGCAAAAGAATTAGTTGACGATTTTGATAGATTTGAACCTTATTTTTGGCTGGTACTTCCCGCAGCTTCTAACATTCATGATTTGTTAAAGGCAACAACGGCTAATGCTGCTTAATTAAGAGCTTTTTTTAAATTATTTAAATTATATTTGTCAGTTTTAAATGCTACTCCTTTTTGATTAATCAAAATAAGGTTCAATTTACCTTTAGAAACTTTTTTATCATTAAGAATATATTTTTTTAAGTTTTTGTATGAATATTTTGAGTAATCTGTTTTTAATTCCAAAGATTCTAAAAGATTAACTAAGTCATCAAGTTGATGTGTCTTAATATGTCCTTCATACAATGATATTTTGGCAGCAATTACCATACCTAGTGTTACAGCAGCACCATGAGTAATTCCTTTATATTTTTTAAAAGCTTCTATGGCATGACCAAATGTATGTCCAAAATTAAGAATAGCTCTTAATCCTTTTTCCTTTTCATCAGCAGTAACAATTTTTGCTTTTGATTTAATTGACTCTTCGATGATAGTTTCAAGTGCTTGGGGCTTTCTTAATTTGATTAAATAGGAATTTTCTTGCATGTACTTATAAAGTTTCTTATTACCAATAAATGCATATTTTGCAACTTCTCCAAGACCAGATTTATATTCATCATCAGATAATGTTTCAAGATATTTTGTACTAATTAGTACAAGACGAGGATTGTAAAATGCACCAACAAGATTTTTTCCTTGCGCAATATTTATTCCTGTCTTACCTCCTACAGATGAATCAACCTGTGATAAAAGAGTTGTAGGTATCTGAATAAAATCTATACCTCTTAGATATGTTGCTGCACAAAAACCTGTAATATCACCAACAACACCGCCACCAAATGCAACTAAAGCATCAGATCTATCAAACTGGAGATCAGCTAGTTTAGATAAAATTTTAGTATAAGTTGAAAAAGACTTAGACTTTTCTCCTTTATTTATTTCATATACGTATATTTTCTTCTTATTCTTAAGAATCTTTTTAAGATCAGTAATAAATGATTTAGGTATGCCTGAATCAGTTACAACTAAAATTTTATTTTTATCTTTAAGCCCGACCATAACATTTTTATGTGTTAAGGCATTCCTAGAAATTACTACGTTATATTTTGATAAGCCTTTTCCAACTGAAATTATTTTAGCCATAGCTTTTTACCAATTTAATGATTTCTTCTGAAACCTCTTGACTTGATTTACCTTCTGTATTTACTATGTAATCTGCAACTTCTTCATAAAGACTTTCTCTAGCCACATGAAGTTCCTTAAGTATCTTTCCTGGATCGCCGTTTTTAAGCAAAGGTCTATCTTTGTCTTTGGATGTCCTTTCAAGTTGAACTGCAATAGGAGTTGCTAGATAAAACACAGTTCCTCTTGAGGAAAGAAGTTCTCTATTGGATTCAGATAAGATTATTCCACCACCAGTAGATAAGACAATAGAATTTTGTTGAACCATTTCGTGAAGGATTTTACTCTCTCTTTTTCTAAATCCATCTTCTCCTTCAAGATCAAAAATCCAGTCAATTGATGCTCCAGTTCTTGTTTCAATTTCCTCATCAGTATCAAAGAAATTTAAAAATAATTCGCTAGAAATTATTTTTCCGACTGTAGATTTTCCTGATCCCATGGGACCAACTATAAATATATTCATATAAAATTAGTTTTATCGTCGAGATTTTAACATCTTACTCAATAAAATAGTTTCAATGAGAGTAAAAGATGTATTTTTAAGTGATAAAATTGTTAAAACTTTATGTTAAAACTAATTAAATTTCTATTTTGGTCAAGTATAAGCTGCTGTTTGCTAGCTATATTTCTTGTACTTGGCGCATATTTTACTCTTAGGCCATCATTGCCTGAAATAAGTCTAGTTGATGAGGCGCAATTGCAGATGCCGCTTAAAATTTTGACTGAGGACGGTGTATTAATTGGCGAGTTCGGAGAAATTAAAAGAAGATCTCTCGATTTTGCAGATATACCACCAAATATAAAAAATGCTTTTTTAGCAGCAGAAGATGATCAATTTTTTAATCATCAAGGAATTAGCTATAAAGGATTATTAAGGTCCGTTATAAGATGCCTTAGCCCAAATGGTTGCTACGGAGGAGGCGGAACAATTTCAATGCAGGTTGTTAGGGGCTATCTATTAACAAGAGAAGTCACTATTTCAAGAAAAGTTAAAGAAATTTTTTTGGCTCTTCAGCTAGAAGGAGAAATCAGCAAAGAGGAAATTTTTGAGTTATACATTAATAGAAACTTCTTTGGTAATAGATCTTATGGAATTGAGGCTGCTTCAAATACATATTTTAATAAAAGCACATTTGAATTATCGCTTAGTGAAGCGGCAACTATTGCTGCTATGGCTCAATCACCTTCAAGAATAAATGCAATAAAAGCTCCTAAGAGGACTGAGCAAAGAAGAAACTGGATTTTATCTAGAATGTTAAAACTTAGAATGATTTCTAAAAATGATTACGATAACGCTTTTAAAACTCCACTTGCAGTAGTTAAAAATATTGATCTATATCAAGTTGATGGAAGATATTTAGCCGAAAAAGCAAGACAAGATATTATTTCTAGATATGGATTAGAAGCATATAAAAATGGTTGGTCTGTATATACAACGCTTGATTCAAAGCTTCAAGCTAGCGCTAACAAAAACTCATTCGATGAGTTGTTAGTCTACGACAAGAGGCATGGCTGGGATGAGGCAGAGAACTTTGCATACCTTTTCAATGATGACGAAATTTTATTTTTAACTGATTTAGATATCAATTTTTTAGAAGAAGATATATATGTAAGTGACTTCTATGATGATAATAAAAGCCTATCTAATCAAATTAGTATTATTTTTGAAAACTATCCATACTATAAAACTCATACAAAAGGATTAGTAATAAGTTTCAAAGATGAGAAATTACATTTCATTGATGAAAATTTAGAAATACATTCAATTATTTGGTCTGATGAATATAGATGGGCAAGAAAAAAGACTTCAAATAACCAAATAGGACCAAAACCACAATTTTTTAGTGATTTTCTTAATTTTGGTGATTTTATTTATCTAAGGAAAGAAGATGAATTTTTTACATTAGATCAAATACCAACAGCAGAAACTTCATTAATTTCCATACATCCAATGAGTGGTGCAGTAAAAGCTTATGTGGGAGGCGCTAACTTTAGTAAAAGTAACTTTGATAGAGTAGCGCTTTCATATCCTCAATCTGGTTCTAGCTTCAAACCATTTATTTATGCAGCTGCTCTTGCAAATGAATACAATCTTTTTTCATTAGTCAATGATGCACCAATAGCTTTTGAAGACAAAAATCTAGAGAGTGTTTGGCGGCCAGAAAATTATACTGGTAAATTTTACGGCCCAACATCAGTCAGAGATGCTTTAATAAAGTCTCTAAATATTGTCTCAATTAAACTTTTAAGAGAAGTTGGTATAGATAAAGCTCAAAACTATATTCAAAATTTTGGTTACAAGAAATCAAGACTTCCTGCAGATTTATCTTTAGCTCTTGGATCAGGAAATTTTTCACCAATAGAGATGGTGCGGGCTTTTAGTGTTATAGCAAATGGAGGATATTTAACTGATCCATACTATATCTCAAAAATTGAGGACAGGAATGGCAACATTATTTACTCTCATGGAGATTTTTTAAACTTAGTTGATATTAAAGAAATTACAGCGTTTCCATGGCTTGATACGCTAGAAATGAATATTAAAAGACCTTATTTTTTAATTGAACCTCTATTTAAAGAAGATAAAGTTATTGATGAAAGAATAGCATTTCTTACCAATGATGTTCTTAAAGAATTTATGACAAAAGGTACAGCTGGAAGAAAAGCTGCAATCTTAAATAGAAAAGATATTGGAGGAAAAACTGGTACAACAAATGATGCAGTTAGCACCTGGTTCTCTGGATTTCATGAAGATTTAGCTACTACTGTATGGGTTGGCACCGATGACTTTAGCTCATTAGGCGAAAATGAATATGGATCTACTATTGCTTTACCTATATGGATAAATTATATGCGAGATGCATTAGAAAACTTAGAGGTTAAAGAAAGGAATATTCCTGAGGGCGTATCTTTTGTAAAGGTAAACAAAAAAACAGGAGAAATTGATATTTCTTTAGATGCACAAACTTATTTTGAGTTAATTTTGGACGAGAATTTAGAGGATTAATTATTTCTTAAATATATTTACAGAAAGAAGTTCCCAAACATTTTCAATATAGTTGCTTGGTGAGTCTTTAAATTTAGATCTAATATATCTCCCAACATTGCCTTCAAGGCAGGTAACTATAAGTTGTGCAGATATACCAGGTTGCGCAATTAAATTATCGGAGTCCTCAGCTAACATTTGTTTTATAGATAGCTCTAATCTTTCAAAGAATTGATTCACTGCATCTGAGACATTTTGTTCATCAGTTGACAGAGCTTCTCTCGAAACAAGTCTTGCAAACCCTTTATTTTTTTCAATAAATATCATAAAAAAAAGAAAAGTGTTTTTAACTTTATCTTTTGAACTTAAATCTGATTTTTTCAATTCAGCACATTTATTAAAGATAGCATTATCACAAAAGGAAAAAAGCTCGGCATAGATAGTTCTTTTACTGGGGAAATGTCTATAAAGTGCCGCTTCAGTAATTTCAGATTTTTCTGCAAGAAGGGCAGTAGTAATTTTAGACAGGTTTCTTTCTTCAAGAAGGCTCGCTAAAGATTGCAAAATAATATTTTTTCTATCATTTTTCATTAGTTAATCTAAATTTATATCAATCTCAGGACAAATGCGAGATAGTTCTGAAATAAATTCATTTTGTATTCTATTCATTGATTCTTTTGTATCACCTTCAAATCTCATTACAAGCTTTGGAGAGGTATTAGATGCCCTTAAAAGACCCCATCCATCATTAAAATTTACTCTTAATCCATCAATTAAGATTTTATCTCCATCAATATTAGAATTAGTCAAAAATCTATCAATAATTTCAAATTTATTTTCATCAGTAACCGTTATATTTAGCTCAGGTGTTGAGAAAGATTCTGGAAATTCTCTAAAAATATCTGAGATTGATTTATTTGATTTTGCAAGAATTTCTGCAGCTCTTACAGCAGCATATGGACCATCATCAAATCCATACCATTTATCGTTAAAGAAGATATGACCACTCATTTCACCACCTAATAAAGCGTTATTTTTTTTAATTGCTTTTTTAATATGAAAATGACCAGTAGGTGCCATTATTGGAGTTCCGCCATTTTTTAAAATTAAATTGCTTAAATGATTAGAGCATTTGACATCAAAAACAATAGACCCTTTCTTACTATTTAAAATATCTTCTGAAAATAACATCATTTGTTTATCAGGAAATATTATGTCACCTAAATTTGTAATAAGACCAACTCGGTCGCCATCTCCATCAAATGCAAAACCAATATCAGCGTTTTTGTCTTTAACTTCATAGATAATATCTTCTAGATTATCTAATTTGCCAGGGTCTGGGTGATGATTAGGAAAATTTCCATCCACTTCACTATAAAGCTCAATCACATTACAACCCAATCTTTTAAATAGCTCAGGTGCGACAAAACCAGCAGCACCATTACCGCTATCAATTACCACTTTGAGTTCACTTAATTCTGTTTTGATATTCTCAAGGATTTCAGAGATATACATTTCTTTTATGTCACTATAAATAATATTCCCTGTTAATGAATCGTTTAAAATCTCATCATTTTTGATGAGATTTAGGATTTCACTGCCAGAAACGGAATTATCATTAATAACCATTTTGATTCCATTGTAGTTTTTAGGGTTATGACTACCTGTTATCATGATTCCACTTTTTGAATTTTCTTTTTTTGCTGCAAAATAAAGCATTGGACTAGTGGCTAGGCCAATGTTTTTAACATCTATACCATATTGTGAAATAGCTTCACAAAAAGTTGTTAACAAAGACTCTCCTGACAATCTTCCATCCCTAGCAACAACAATAGAGGTAATATCTTCTTGAAAGCATTTTTTTGCAATTCCTTTTGCAACTTCTTTAATAACTGATTCATTTAATTCTTCTGGGTAAGTTCCTCTAATATCATTTTCACGAAATATAGACTCTAAGATCATGATTCTTTCCTTTAGTTATGTTGTTTAGTTTGTCATAATAGCGAGTCGTTATTATATCTTGTAAATATGTTTGTAAATACAGATTTAAAATATATATGGAAAAATGGTACCTATGAAAAATGGGATGAAAGTTCTGTGCATATACTTTCTCACACAGTCCATTACGGTACTGGTGTTTTTGAGGGTGTAAGAGCATATAAAACAGATAAAGGGCCAGCAATTTTTAGGTTGAACGATCATACTGAAAGACTTTTTTCAGCAGCTGATAAAATTGGAATAAATGTACCTTATTCAGTTGAAGAACTGAATAAAGTACAGAAAGATATTTTTATAAAGAATGAACTCGATGAAGGCTATCTAAGGCCAATCGTTTTCTTAGGAAGCGAGTCTTTGGGCATAAGAGCAACAGAATTATCCGTAAATGTTGCTATAGCTGCATGGGAGTGGCCTTCATATATGAGTCCAGAGGCTAAAAAAAATGGAATATCTATTATTAAATCTTCATTTGAACAATACAGCAATCCTATTCATTCAGGATATAAGATTATAGGAACTTATATAAATTCAACTATGGCACTTCATGAGGCACTTTCTAAAGGCGCTGATGAAGCTTTGCTTTTAGATAAAAATGGTTATATTTCTGAGGGAAGTGGGGAAAATATTTTTATTGTTAAAGCTAATAAGATTAGCACCCCTAAAACAGATCACTGTTTAAATGGAATTACTAGACAATCAGTTATAAAGATTGCAGAAGATTTTGGTTTTGAAGTTACTGAAAAAGATATAACTTTTGAAGAACTAGTTAGCAGTGATGAAGTATTCTTTACTGGTACTGCTGTTGAAATCACTCCGATTTCTAAAGTTGATGAAATTTTAATTGGATCAGGGTCAATTGGCCCAATAACAGAGAAGCTCCAAACTGCTTATGTCGATATTGTAAGTGGTAGAAATAATAATTATAAAGACTGGTTAAGCAAAGTCTTTAGTTAATTATTTTGCAAAAACTTAACATAGCAATACTAAGTTACAGAAGTGCACCTTTTGGTGGGGGTCAGGGTATCTATATCCATGATATATCAAAAGCACTTTCATATAAGGGGCATCAAGTTGATGTGATATCGGGTCCGCCATATCCAAATCTAGATGAAAAAGTAAATTTAATAAAATTGCCAGGGCTGGACTTATTTCAAACCTTTTCTTTTAAAGATCGGTTAAAAATTTTTATAAATAAAAAAAATAAAAGAGCTATAGATTTCTATGAATTTTTTTCGACTTTTTTTGGAGGATTCCCAGAAATGAGAACTTTTGGTGAAAGAGCTAAAAAGTTTTTAGATATCAATAATCAGTTTGATATTGTTATTGATAATCAATCGATAAGTTATGGATTGCTTGAAATCCAAAAAAAATTTCCTTTACTCGAAATAATTCATCATCCAATAACAAAAGATTATAAATTTGAGCTGCAGTCAAATAGAAGTCTTATGTACAGACTTTCAAGGCATAGATGGTATTCATTCTTGAAAATGCAAAAAAAGGTAGCACCACAATTAAAAAAAATAGTTACACCATCATTTAACTCTCGTAAAGATATTGCAAGTGACTTTAGTGTAAACAAAGAAAATATAAATGTTATCAATAATGGTCTAGATATTGATATCTTTATTCCATACAACGAAATTAAAAGAAATCCAACAAAACTTATCACAACTGCAAGTGCTGATGTAGCTCTTAAAGGCTTGGACTATTCATTAAAATCGCTCGAAAGCTTAACTGATGATTTTCCAGAAATTTCACTCACGGTCATTGGAAAATTAAAAAAGGGTGGTCATACATCAAGACTAATTGATGAATTAGGCATAAAAGATAAAGTTTTTTTTAAGACTGATTTAACAAAAGAAGAAATAGCAAAAGAGTATGCATCCAGCTCAATAGCAATTGTGAGCTCACTATATGAGGGCTTTGGATATCCCGTTATTGAAGCAATGAGTTGTGAAATTCCTTTAATTGCTACTAACGCTTCTTCGATTCCAGAATTGGTTGGTGATTATGCAAGGTTAATTCCACCAAAAAATACGAATGAACTATCCAACTCAATCAGAAGTATTTTGAATGATTATTCACACTATAAAAAAATTGCAGTAAAGGGAAGGCAGCATATTATTGATAATTTTAATTGGTTAAAAATTACTGAAGAATATGAGGATATAATTAGTAAAACCATTAATGATTTTCATAAATGCTAACCTTTGATTTATCAAAAATACAATTACCTGACCATGGCATAATGCTTGATTTAGGCTGCGGTGAGGGTAGGCATGTTTTTGCGGTCATGGAGTCATTTCCAAATATTCAATGTGTAGGTCTTGATCCTCATTTGGAATCTTTGGATAAATCATTAGAAGGATTAGAATATTTTGAATCAATCTCTAATAACCAAACATCTTTTTTGAGCGGTTCAGCCTATAAGTTACCATTTAAAAATAATACGTTTGATTTAATAATATGTTCTGAAGTATTAGAACATCTTCATGAATATAGACATGCCATAGATGAAATTTTTCGAGTTTTAAAACCTGGAGGAAAGTTTCTTGCAAGTGTTCCAGCAGAATTCCCAGAAAAAATTTGTTGGATGTTGTCTAAAGAATATCAGAATCAACCTGGAGGACATTTAAGAATCTTCAAAAAAAAATCACTAGTTAAAGATATTACAAAAAAAGGTTTTATTTTTGATGCATCAGAAAGATTTCATTCTATTCACTCTGCATACTGGTGGTTGAGATGTTTGTTCTGGAAAAGCCAAGATTCAAATTTTTTAGTAAGTTGGTATAAAAAATTTCTTGAATTACATATTCTTAAAAAACCAAAATGGATAGATTTTATTGATAAATTACTGAATCCAATCCTAGGTAAAAGCATTTCTTTTTATTTTACAAAAAAATGAATTGGTTGGATTATAAGAAAAAATTTGAGCCATCTAAAAATTGGATTATTACAAACCAATCATCAAGTGGTGCAATTTTATGGGATGAACAGGGTAAATGTGATCCTTGGGATCATTGTGAATGTTTAATAGCATTGGCTATATATGAAGAATGGGATTCTTTTTGGAGAGGCGTAAATTGGTTTTTTACAAACCTTAATGAAGATGGGTTAATTTATGCTGAATTTATCAACGAAAAACCAACAAAACTTCACTATGAAAGTCATCATGCTCCATACATTATCATACCCCTTATCCAAGCGAACTTGATTGATCAAGATCAAGATTACAATAAAATTCTTACTAATGAACAACTTATAAAGCTTGAAAATATTTTTGAAACTCTCAATGACTTTAAAGATCAAGATGGTTATTTTTATTGGGCAAAAGATTGTAATGGATATTCGGATAATTCATTAATTACTGCTTCTATGTCTATCTTCCTATCTTTGGTTGCAAAAAATAAAAGTTTTCCTGAATTTAAAATCAACATGTGGCAAGAAAAATTTAATAGGGATGGTATTGATAGATCTAGATTCTCGATGGATTTTTATTATCCTTTTTTAGCTGGCATAAAAAATAACAAGAATGAATTTTTAGAATCGTTAGATAAATACTATATCAAGGGACTTGGAGTAAAGTGTGTTGCTGAAGAGCCATGGGTAACAATCGCCGAGAGTTCTGAATGTGTAATATCTGCATTAATACATGGCAATGAAAACATTGCAAAAGAGATATTTAATGATATTCAGCAATTTCAAGATAAAGATGGAATTTTTCCAACAGGATATCAATATGATATGGAAATCTTTTGGCCAGAGGAGAATTCAACTTGGACAAATGCCGCTGTAATTATTGCAGCTCATGCCTTATCTTTCTATGATTTAGGCCCTAATGAATCCTCTGTTAATGTCTTTCTAGAATTAGGAAATTTTTTCAAGAGCAACTAAACTTTTAACTCTATCTACAAATTTAAAATTTTCTTCTAGAGCTTTTTTAAATATTTCTCTAGGAGCCTGCCCACCTTCAAGTTCAGAGTCATAGATGTCATGAATTGTAAGAATGCCTCCAACCCTAATTTTTTCTTTCCATGATTCGTAATCAGCTCTTGCTGATTCAAAAGTATGGCTACCATCAATGAATAAAAAATCTATTTCATTCTTTATTTTTTCTGATGCAGATTTAGATGTTCCAACCATGACTTTAATATATTCATCTAATTGAAACCTAGATATATTTTTTAATAAGCTTGGTAAAGTATCAACCCTTTCTTTTTCATAATCATATTCTTCTGGATCAAAATATTCTTCTCCATACTGTTGTTCTTCGGACCCCCTGTGATGGTCAATTGTTAAAAGATGAGTTCTATTTTCTTTGCATCCCATACCGATATAGCATGCTGATTTTCCGCAATAAGACCCAATCTCAACTGCAAAAGTTTTAATACAATATTTTTTAGCCATTTTATATAAAAGGATGCCTTCTTCGTGATCTAAAAAACCTTTTATAGAATCGAAATCAGTCAAATTTTCATGCATAAAAGTCTTTTTTACCAAGCGTTGATTTGAATCTTCGGTGTTGCCATAAATATTCATCAGGATTGTTTCTAATTTTTTTCTCCATAAAGTCATTTAAGCTTTGAGAAAAATTTGATCCATTCAGGTGATTTAGGTTCAACTCTTCTATATCAATAATATATTTACCTGAATCTATGTAAGTGTTCACAAAATATGTTTTACAACTAGTTGTATTAATGATTTTAGAAGGAGCTGATATTGTTGCAGCTGGCTGACCAAAAAAATTAATAACATCTGACTGATTTAATCCATAATCTTGATCTGTCGCATAAAGAACGGTTTTGCCTTTTTTAAGCCATCTTATAAATTTAATAGGATTATTTTTATCACAAGTATCTTTTACACTTTTTAATCTTCCTTTTGTTTGGATGGCATTAAACAAGTCTGAATTATGAACTCTCTCTACACCATAAACCTCACTATTCATACCCAGCAACCTTGCATCAAGTTCAAGATGGAGCGAATGTTTAAAAAATAAAAGGACACCATTATTATTTTTTTGTTCATTAACAAGAGATTCGATACCTTTTATTTCGTAATTAATATTTTTTTTAATTTTTTCATCAGACCAGAACCAGGCAATACCTGAATCAAAAATTATTTGAGCAGAAGCAATTACATTAGCTTTATGAAGATTTTTTCTTTTCCTTTTTGACATATCCGGAAAACAAAGATCAATATTTTTTCTACTTATCTTATTTCTTTTAAGAGGGATGATATAAAGCAGATTACCTAAAATTAATATAAAGACCTTATGCAAAGGTCTTGGAAGAAACAATATAAGTTTCCAAAAACCCACAAGAAGTGTTAATAAAGCTCTATTCATATATTATAAGGCTGTATTATTACACTAATATTCTAAATGAATGAATAATGATTCTATTTTTGTATAACTTTGTAATATTTTTATCTTTGCCATTTATGGCTATAAGAATATTATTTAAGAGCTTAAAAGACGCTGATTATAAAAAGCATTTTTTAAACAGGTTTGGAATTTATCAAAATACAACTCAATTAAAAGATATTGTTTGGTTTCACGCTGTAAGTTTGGGCGAGGTTATTTCATCTCAAAACATAGTTAAAAAAATAGCTGCACATGAAAATGTTGTTTTAACTGTAACCACTCCAACAGGACTTAGAGAAGCAAAAAAAATTTTTGGTTTAGATATTGATGTTGTATATGCTCCTTGGGATTTCAAATGGTTTATTTTAAATTTTTTCAAAACTTATAAACCAAAGTCACTAATTTTGTTTGAAACAGAAATATGGCCCAATATGATATCTCAGGCATTTAATAATAAAATCCCAGTTATTCTGTCAAACGGAAGAATGTCAGAGTCATCTTTTAATCGTTATACAAAATTGAATCTTTTATCAAAAGAAGTTTTCGCAAAAATTACTCATGCTTTTGTTCAAAGTGAGGCTCACAAAGAAAGATTTAACCTTTTAGGAATTAACGAAAAAAGAATTAGTAGCGTTGGTTCAGTCAAATTTGATGTTGAAATTAACAATAATCCTCTTCGAAATAACTTTGAAGAAAAAATCTTTTTAGCAGCTAGCACTCATAAAAAGGAGGATGAAATTATAATAAATTTGTACTTGAAGCTTTTGGAGGATTATGAAGATTTAAAATTGATAATTGCTCCAAGACATCCAGAAAGAGCAGAGTCAATTCAAAGGTTGCTTACTAATTTTAATTTAGACTCATCATTAAGCAAAGAAATACCAAAAGATTTTATTAAACATAATGTTCATGTAATAAAAGCTACTGGTTTACTAAGAGATCTATACTCAATGGCAACAGTAGCATTTGTTGGAGGTAGTTTATTCAAGGAATATGGGGGGCATAATATTATTGAGTCAGCATCCGAAAAATGCCCATTTATTGTTGGCCCATTTATGAAAAATTTCTTGGATATTATAAATGAATTCAAGCATTATGATGCATGTTTTCAAATACATGATGAAAAAGAGCTCCTTAATTCATCTAGTAGCTTGCTAAATGATGATGAATTAAGAGATGATATGTCTAAGAGAGCTGCAGAAGTTTGTTTAAAGGGTCAAGGCTCTTTTCAAAAACAATGCAATACTATTTTAAAAATTATTAGAGGAGATAAAATTGAAATTAGTAACAGCAATCATTAAGCCATTTAAGGTTGAGGAAGTCAGGTCATCATTAGATAAAATTGGTGTGTCAGGAATGACAATGACTGAGGTAAAAGGTTTTGGAAGGCAAAAGGGACATACTGAGTTATATAGAGGAGCTGAGTACACCATAGATTTTTTACCAAAAATAAAAATAGAAATAGCGATCTCAGATGATATGGTTGATCAAGTTAAAAATGCCATCATAGAAGCAGCTGGATCAGGAAAAATTGGTGATGGAAAAATATTTATCTCACCTATTGAGGAAGTTGTCAGAATTAGAACTGGAGAGACTAACGAAGAAGCTCTTTAAATTTGGATAATATTTTAAAAAAGCCTATCGCTTTTATTCTTGGACCAACTGCCTCAGGAAAGACAGACTTAGCAATCGAGATATGCGATTCAGTGCCTGCTGAAATTGTTAGTGTTGACTCTGTTATGGTTTATGAAGACTGTAATATTGGCTCAGCAAAACCTTCAAAAAATATTTTAGAAAAATATCCACATCATTTAGTCGACTGTATTAAGCCTAGTTCAATTTTTTCTGTATCAGACTTCTACAAAAGTTCATTGCAATTAATAGATGAAATACATTCTAGAGATAACCTACCTATATTTGTTGGTGGAACGATGATGTATTTTCGGACATTAATAAATGGTCTTGATTCATTGCCTGCTAGAAATGATGATTACAGATTAGAGCTTGAAGAAGTAAAAAAACAAAATAGTGATGAATATCTCTATGAAATGCTGGTATCTATTGATTCAGATTATGCTGCAACTTTAAATAAATCTGATTATAAAAGAATTATAAGAGCCCTAGAGGTTTATAAACTTACTGGAGAGAGTATGACATCTTTGTTAGGTCGTGTAGATAAAAATTTTCTTTTAGAAAAATATAATGTAAAACAATTAGGTATCCTAGATGAGGATAGGTCAATACTTCATAAAAGAATAGAAAAGAGGCTTGATACAATTATTAATGATGGATTGTTAGAGGAAGTAAAAAATCTTTTAGATAAATATACAATTGCTGATAATCACCCTATTAGAAAATCGGTAAACTATAAACAAGCAATTTCATTCATTAAAAAAGAAATTGACGAGGATGAATTTTTTAACACAGCATTGTTTGCAACAAGACAATTAGCTAAAAGACAAATTACATGGATGAGGTCGTGGGAGAATCTTGAAATTTTTGAAAATAAATCAGTCCATAAAATTAAAGAAACTGTTAAAAGATTGGTAACTTCTCTTTAAATATAATCATAAGCCCATAGATACAGTTTATAATATAAGAAAAAACGAGGTAATTATTGTGAATTGGGATAACCAAAACAAAGATCCATGGGGCGGTAAAAATGATGCTCCAGATTTTGATGATTTAGTTAAGAAATTTTCTTCAATATTAGGAGGAAAAAAGTCATCTTCCAATGGATCAGGTGGTGATTCTGGGGGTGGGTTTAAAATTCCTACAACTAGACTATTTCTATACGGTTTATTTGCATTCTTAATAGTATATGCATCTCAGTCTATATATCAGTTAGATGCGTCTGAAAGAGCAGTTATCTTAAGGTTTGGTAAATTTTATGAAGAACAAGGAGAAGGATTAAATTTTAGGCTTGCTGGCATAGATGAAAGGTATATAGAAAATGTAACCCTTACAAGAAGGTATACACAAACCAATAGCATGCTAACTAAAGATGAAAATATTGTTGATGTTACCGTATCAGCCCAATATAGGATAGCTAATTTAAAAGATTTTGTACTTAATGTGAAAGATCCAGAGACTAGCTTAAGGCAGGGAATTGAGAGTGCTTTAAGACATGTTGTTGGCGATAATACTCTTGAACAAACTCTTACAGTGGGAAGAGAAAATATTGCATTCGAAGTCCAAGGAAGACTTCAACAAATATTAGATAATTATGGTACTGGCTTAATAGTTCAGCAAGTTAATATAGAGAAAACTGATCCACCTGCTGCTGTTAAAGATGCATTTGATGATGTGGTTGCTGCTAGAGAAGACAAAGAAAGACTTCAAAATGAAGCTGAAAGATACGCACTGACTATTGTACCGGAAGCAAGAGGTCAGGCACAAGCTAGAATTAGAGAGGCGGAAGGTTATAAATTAGAAGTGGTTGCAAATGCAGAAGGTGAAGTAGGAAGATTTCTTAAGCTACTAGAGGAATATCAAAAAGAACCTGAGGTTACTAGAGATAGAATGTATATCGATGCAATTCAAAAAGTATTATCAAGCACCACTAAGGTAATGATTGATATAGATAGTGGCAATAACTTAATGTTACTTCCATTAGATAAGATGATGGATCAAGGTAATAGAATAGATCTTAATTCACTTAGACTAAGACAAGGAGATTCAGATGAATAGGAATACATTTTTATTAGTTTTTTCTGCCCTGATAATAGGTATAGGCTTTAATAGTTTTTACATTGTCAATGAAAAACAAAATGCAATAGTTTTACAATTTGGTGAAGCTGTAAGATCTGATATCCCAGTTGGATTTCATTTCAAACTTCCAATTATTCAAGAGGTAAAAAAATATGATGCAAGGATTCAAACCCTTGATGAAGAACCAGATAGAATACTTACCGTCGAGAGTAAGTATCTCTTAGTTGACTCTTTTATTAAGTACAAAATTTCTGATGTATTAACTTTTTATAAAGCCAATAATGGAAGTTTTAATAGTTTAAATAGCCTATTGGGCCAACGTTCTGAGTTTGTTCTCAAAAATAATTTTGGTAAGAGAACTGTTAAAGAAGTGGTTTCGGGTGAAAGAGATGAGTTAATGGGTATTATGTTGAACTCACTCAACGATTCTGTTGCAGATCTAGGGGTTGAAATAATAGACTTTAGAGTTAAAAGAATTGATTTACCATCAAATTTAAGTAATTCAGTTTATGAAAGAATGAGAACTGAAAGAAACAGGTTGGCTGAAGAACTAAGATCAGAAGGTAAAGAGATAGCAAGAGAAATTAGAGCTATTGCTGATAAAGATAAAGTTGTAATCTTAGCTGAAGCATATAAAAAAGCAGAACTTTTAAGAGGTGAGGGAGATGCTGAATCCACTAGAATATATGCAGAAGGTTTTTCTCAAGATCCAGAGTTTTATGAATTTACAAGAAGCATTAAAGCTTATGTCGAAACCTTTGAAAGTAAATCTGACATGATGCTAATCGATTCAAATTCAGAATTTTTAAAATACCTTAATCAAAAAGAAGTAAATAAATAAGGAACAATGTGGCCTCAAACACACTAATCCTTGGTCTTCAATGGGGGGACGAAGGTAAAGGAAAAATTGTTGATGCTCTTAGCGAAGAAGTCTTTGCTGTTTGTCGCTTTCAGGGAGGACATAATGCTGGACATACTATTAAAGTAAATGGTCAACAAACTGTTCTTCATTTAACTCCTTCAGGAATTCTTCACCCAAACGTAAATTGCGTGATAGGCAATGGTGTTGTTTTATCTTTGGAAGCTCTCGATAAAGAAATAAATGATCTTGTTGATGCGGGTATAAATTTTGATAATAGATTTTTTGTCAGCTCAGGTTGTGCATTAATTCTTCCAAGTCATATAAGTATCGATAAAGTTAGAGATAAAAAAGAATCAATCGGAACGACTGGAAGAGGTATAGGTCCATCATATGAAGATAAGATTGCCAGAAGAGCAGTTAGATTTGGTGATTTGGGAAATAAACAAATTCTTAGAAAAAAAGTTGAATTACTTGTTTCATATCACAACAGATTGCTAGTTGAGCTATATGAAGAAGAGCCTCATGACATAGACCATGTCATTGCTGAACTGTTGTCCTTCAAACATTTACATGACAAATATTGTACTGATACACAGGACCTTATTTATGATTGGATAATAAAAGAAAATCAATCTTTGTTGTTTGAGGGCGCTCAAGGAACATTGCTAGATATAGATCATGGCACATATCCTTATGTAACATCTTCAAGCACGACAGCCGGAGGTGTTTCAACAGGCCTTGGGCTAGGACCTAAATACATAAATAAAATTATTGGTATCTCAAAAGCTTATTGCACCCGTGTTGGAGAGGGCCCATTTCTAACTGAACTTTTTGATGACAATGGCAAAATGCTTGCGAAAAAAGGAAATGAATTTGGTGCTACAACTGGCAGGCCAAGAAGATGCGGTTGGCTAGATTTATTAGCCCTTAAAAAAGCTGTTTTTACAAATTCTGTTACTGATATTTGTTTAACAAAACTAGATGTTATGGATGAATTTAACTCAATAGAAGCTTGTATTAATTATAAAGACGGTGAACCAGTTTATAAAACTTTTGAGGGTTGGAAATCATCAACAGAAGGTATTACTGAATTTGAAAATTTACCCTTAAAAGCCCAAGAGTATATTAATTTTATCGAAGATTTTGTTGGTTGTAACATCTCAATTGTTTCTACAGGACCATCAAGAGACCAGACAATTCATAGATAAATTAATTTAATTTGAGAAATTTATCTAAATTAGCATTTATAAATTTATAAGACTCAGGACTAGAAAATTTTTTTGAAAGCCTCAACGATTCGTCAATAATCACAGGCTTATCTAACTCACCATATATCATTTCATTTAAAGCAAAGTATAAAATTGATTTATCTATCAGATCCATATTTGAATCTTTAACATTCATGGAGTCTAAAATTTCTTTGAATTCATTTTTATTATTTTTAATTGATTCTAACGATGAAGAAAATGTATCAAAATCAACCTTTTTATTTTTATGCTCATCTTTAAATTGATCGACAATGTCAGATATTTCTTGGTTATTAAAGAAATATTGATATATAGCTTGAACTAGATACTCTCTGGTTCGGATTTGAATCTTAAAATTAGCTAGATTTTTCATTGATAAGTTCAATTAAGGCTAGAGTATTATTTTTTGTGTTGATTTTTAATCTTTTAATCAATTGGTCGGAGTTCTCAACACACAATACATTATTAATTACTGAAATGTTTGGATAAGTTAGAGCTAAGTCTCCGATGGATCTGAAGGCCTCGTTAGTAACTAAATCATAGTGAGTTGTTTCTCCTCTGATAACAATTCCTAAGAATAGAATGCCAGAATAGAATGATGATTCATTTTTAATTAAGTAATATTTACCCAATGCAGCAAGTTCTATTGCACCCGGAGCACAGGTAGTTTCATATTCATACTTACTTTCTGAAATAACATTAGTTGCAATCTGTATCATTTCATCAATGTATTCGCTATACCAAGAGGTATGCACAATTAAAATCTTATTCATTTACAAAACCTGTTATTTCAATATTAAAACCTGATACAGCATTATATTTAGTAGGCGTTCCAAGCACTGTGATTTTTTTTAGATTTAATGCTCTGCATATTTGAGAGCCAACACCAATAACCCTTCTATTTCTTTTTGGCTCAATTTGTTTGTCTTCAAGCTTGTTGAGCCAATAACTTTTTGCATCTCTGTGATTAATTAATACAAATAATCCTGCTTCCTCTCTAGAGATTCTCTCAATAGATTTTCTTATAGACCAGTTTTTACCCATTTCTTCAATTCCTAAAGTATCCTGGAGAATGCTTTGAGTTTGAACACGCACTAAAGGAGATTCTACTTTTGATAAGTCACCTTTAGTCAATGAAAAATGATATTCATCATTAACATTATCCTTCCAAACAATAAGTTTGAATTCTCCAAACTCATTTTTGATAATTTTTTTATTAATGGCCTCAATAGTTGAATCTGATGAAAGTCTTAAATCAATTAGATCAGCTATCGTCCCAACTTTTATATTATGCTTTTCACCAAATTGAATTAGATCATCTCTTCGTGCCATAGTGCCATCATCATTCATAATTTCACAAATTACACCAGCAGACTGAAAACCAGCAAGCTTAGCAAGATCGCATGCCGCTTCAGTATGTCCGGCTCTACTTAGAACTCCACCCTCCATAGCCTTTAAAGGGAAAATATGACCTGGCTGAACAATATCAGAAGCCTTAGAATTTTTATCTACAACAGTCTTAATAGTATGAGCTCTATCAGCTGCAGAAATTCCAGTTGTAATTCCCTCAGCAGCCTCAATGGAAACAGTGAAAGCTGTTCTGTTAGCGGCCTTATTCTTATTAGTCATCATTTTAAGATCAAATTTATTTATTAAATCTTTGCTAAGTGGGAGACAAATTAAACCTTTTCCCTTAGAAGCCATAAAATTAATAATTTCTGGTGTGACTTTATCAGCAGCGCAGACTAAATCTCCTTCATTTTCCCGAGATTCATCATCAAGAATAATAACCATTTTCCCTGCTTGAATATCTTGAATGATGTCTTTTATATTATCTTTTAACACTTTATGTATATTTTTTTTGTATCTGATTCAATTTTATAGGACGATTCTAGTTTAAAACCCAGTTTTTCGACAGTATTATCTTGTTTGAACCAATTTACTCCATTTGGCCCAAGCTGCGAAGTTGATTCATAAATAATTAATTTATCGACCAAACCTTCATTTAAAAAAGAGTTAATTAATTTTGGCCCAGCCTCAACCAGGATTGAAGTAATATCTGTACTCTTAAATTTATTAACAACATTTTTAATGTCACGCTCTTTAATAATTTCAAAATCCGCATTCTTAAAAAACGGTGCATCAAAGTTAAAATTAGTTTTGCTACTTAATAAGATTTTTTTGGGCTGGTTAATTGGAAAATCAACTCTAGCATTCATAACTGGATTGTCATTTTTAACTGTATTGCCTCCGGTTAGAATTACGTCCACAGAAGCTCTTAGTTTTTGAACATCTTCTCTAGACTTCTTACAAGTGATCCATGTTTGTTGATCATTAAGTAAATGAGATTTTCCATCTAAGGATGAGGCAATTTTTGCTGTTATAAAGGGCCTTTTAAATTTATTTTTAAAAAAGAAAAATTTATTTTGCTCTTCTACCAATTCAGCACATATACCACTTATTACATTAATACCATTTTTTTTTAGTTTTTTAATGCCTTTCCCAGAAACAAGTGGGTTGGGATCCAAGGCACCGATTACAACATTTTTAATGCCTGAGCTAATTATTGCTTCAGTGCATGGCCCTGTCTTGCCAGTATGATTACAGGGTTCTAATGTACATATTAAAGTAAGCTCTTTAAAGGATTTGAAACTTTTACCAAGAGATAATTTTGCAGAATTTATAGCATTGATTTCTGCATGATTGCAGCCAAATTTTTCATGCGCTCCTTCTGATATTATTTCGTTATCTTTTATGAGAATACATCCAACAACTGGATTAGGCTTAGCAGTATATTTATATTGATTTGCAAGAGAAATCGCTCTCTTCATGAATTCCTCATAATTCATTTTTTTGATTTATTTTTTGAATTTCTTTTTGGTTTTTCTTTGCGGAGTGAATTAATCTCTTCTGAAAAATCTTTTATGTCTTGAAAATCTCTATAAACAGAAGCAAATCTTACATATGCAACAGTATCTACTTCTTTTAAAGCATTCATCATTATTTCACCAATTTTTATAGATGGTATTTCTCTTAAACCACTAGTTCTAATCTCATTTAAGATTTTCCCAAAAACTGTATCAATATTTTCTGATGATAGGGGTCTTTTCTCAAGCGCTCTAAGCATGCCTTTTTTTAATTTTGAACCATCAAATGGCTGTCTTTGACCGTCACTTTTGACCACTCTAGGCAAAGCTAAATCTACTGTTTCAAATGTAGTAAATCTAGCATGACATACTTCACAAGACCTTCTCCTTCTAGTTTGCGAACCATCTGCAACTAGTCTTGAATCAATAACTTTTGTGTCTTCAGCCTGACAAAACGGACAATGCATCTATAAATTATAGACTGGATATTCACTTGTTAGCTTAATTACTTTATTTTTTATTTCTGTCATAACATTATCGTCATTAATATTTTCGATAACATCACATATCCAATTGCTTAATAATTTAATTTCTTCAGTTTTAAAACCCCTAGTTGTTACAGCTGGAGTTCCAAGTCTTACACCGGAAGTAACGAATGGTGATCTTGGGTCATTTGGAACGGCATTTTTATTAACAGTTATATTTACATCACCTAATGCTTTTTCTAAATCTTTACCTGTTATATCTTTATTTATTAAATCAACCAGTACGATATGATTTTCAGTACCACCAGTAACAACATCAACACCACGTGACATGATAACTTCACACATTGTTTTTGCATTATCAACTACATCTTGAATGTAATCTTTAAAAGCTGGCTCTAAAGCTTCTTTAAAGCAAACAGCTTTAGCTGCTATGACATGCATTAATGGACCACCTTGTGATCCAGGGAATACAGCAGAGTTAAGTTTTTTTTCTAATAACTCATTGCTTTTAGCCAAAATAATTCCAGATCTTGGTCCTCTGAGAGTTTTGTGAGTAGTTGATGTAACCACGTCTGCAAAGGGTACCGGTGATGGGTAATGACCAGATGCAACCAATCCCGATATATGTGCCATATCTACTAAAAAATATGCGCCTATTTCATCAGCTATGTCTCTAAATTTTTTCCAATCAATAATGCCTGAATATGCAGAGAAACCAGCGATTATTAATTTTGGCTTATGTTCGATTGCTAGAGTTCTAACTTGATCGTAATCAATTTCGTTAGTAGTTGGATGAAGCCCATATTGAATACTTTTATAGTTTTTTCCTGAGAAATTGACTTTTGCACCGTGTGTAAGGTGTCCGCCATGATCCAAGCTCATTCCAAGAATCGTATCATTTGGTTCTAGTAGAGCTAAAAATGCAGCCGCATTTGCTGAAGAGCCCGAATGTGGTTGTACGTTTGCATAATCAGCCTTAAAAAGTTCTTTAGCTCTGGATATAGCAATTTCTTCAGCAATATCTACATATTCGCAACCACCATAATATCTTTTTGACGGATATCCTTCAGCATATTTATTGGTAAGTAGTGAACCTTGAGCTTCAAGTATTCTTTGACTTGCATAATTTTCTGAAGCTATTAACTCTATATGATCTTCTTGTCTAACAGCTTCTTTTTCAAAAGAGGTCCACAATTCTTGATCGTATTCTTTTATAGATTCTGAATTACTGAAAATTGCATCGCTTTGAGAAAGATTTATATCTTTAATATTTGAACCCATTAATTAATCCTAAGTGTTGTAAAAGTAAAAGAACCGATATTTTAATTCATCTAGGGCTTTTTGTGTGAAAATGGTTTAATTCTTTTTGGGTAACATGCTTTGCAGACATCACATTTCAAACCATAACAAGTTTTGGCCTGACAAAATTCACGACCCCAGAAAATAATTTGAAGATGTAGCTTATTCCATAACGATTTATCAAAAAGCTTTTTAAGATCCGCTTCAGTTTTTTTTACATTCTTACCATTAGTCAAACCCCATCTTTGAGCTAATCTGTGTATATGGGTATCAACTGCAAAAGCAGGCAAACCAAAACCTTGGCTCATTACAACAGATGCTGTTTTATGACCAACTCCTGGTAATGCTTCAAGATCTTTAAAATTATTTGGCACCTCCCCATTAAATTTTTTTAATAAAATTGATGAAAGCTCTTTAATGGCCTTTGATTTTTTCGGTCCTAAGCCACACGGCTTAATAATTGTATATATTTGATTTTGGGATAATTTTGACATTTTTTGAGGATTCGAAGCAATTTTAAATAATTTGGGGGTGACTTGATTCACTCTCTCATCAGTGCATTGAGCAGAAAGAAGGACAGCTACAAGCAATGTGAAGTTATCTTTATGATCAAGAGGTATTGGAGTCTTTGGGTAAGTTTTATTAAGAATTTTTAAAACTATCTGCGCTCTTTCAGATTTTGTCATGCCCATAAATGTAGCATAATATTATCTTAAAAATGAATACCAAAAAAATACAAAAATTTATTCTTAAGATAAAAGATAGTTTCTTAGAGGAGTCTGAAGAAAATAAAAAAATGCTCGACATTTTTGTTAAACAAATTGAAGGCACTGCATCTGAGGATGAAATTGACTATGCAAATAATCAATTAAATGAAATATTCAAAAGTTTAGGACTGGGCGTATTAACAATTTTGCCTTTCAGTCCTATTACTATCCCTTATGTGATTAAGAAAGCACAAGAGTTGGGCATTGACGTTATACCAAAATGGTATAAGAAGCTTTAAGTAAGTCTATCTATAGATTAGAATTAGTTTGTAAAATTTTTACCCAACTGGAGAAATTATGAAAAATGTAGTTATTGTTGATAGTGTTAGAACAGGCTTAGCAAAATCACATAGAGGTGGTTTTAATATGACAAGGCCTGATGAAATGCTCGCTCATCTCATTAATACTTTACTTGAAAGAAATCCAAATCTATCTCCAGAAGTCGTAGAAGATATTATTATGGGGTGTGGAAATCCTGAGGGTGCTCAAGGTCACAATATTGCCAGAAATGCTGCAGTATTATCAAACCTTCCAATTACTGTAGGTGGAACAACAATTAATAGATATTGTTCTTCGGGTCTCCAATCTGTTTCTATGGCAGCAGGCCAAATTATGGCTGGCTGTTACGATACCGTAATTGCTGGAGGCGCAGAAACTATATCCATGATGAAAATGAATATGGATAATTTTGTAAACGAAAGATTGGCAGAACAGTCTCCAGGTATATATTATCCAATGGGTATGACAGCTGAGGTAGTTGCAAAAAGATATAATGTTTCAAGAGAAACTCAAGATGAACTTGCGCTTGAAAGCCAAAAAAGAACAGCTTCTGCACAAGAAGCAGGTTTATTTTTGGATGAAATTGTTCCGATGAATACAAAAATGTTGCTAGTTAATAAAGAGACAGGTGATTCCAAAGAAGTCGAGGTTACAGTAGAAAAAGATGAATGTAATAGACCTGAAACAACTATGGAAGGTTTAAGTGGTTTAAAGCCTGTTTTTGATCCTGAGAATGGTACTGTAACTGCTGGTAATTCTTCTCAATTATCAGATGGAGCATCAATTAATTTAGTAATGTCAGAAGAAAAGGCTTTAGAGCTTGGATTAAAACCTATTGCTTACTTTAGAGGTTTTACTACTATGGGATGTGAGCCAGATGAGATGGGCATTGGACCAATTTATTCAGTGCCTAAGTTATTAAAGAACTACAACATGGCAGTTGAAGATATTGATTTATGGGAGCTTAATGAAGCTTTTGCTGTTCAAGTTGCTCATTGCAGAGATACATTAGGTATACCAATGGATAAATTGAATGTTAATGGTGGTTCTATATCAATTGGTCATCCCTTTGGAATGACAGGCTCAAGATGCGTAGGTCACCTAACAAGAGAACTGGTTAGAAGTGACAAACAATTTGGAGTAGTAACAATGTGTGTCGGTGGTGGAATGGGCGCATCAGGTTTGTTTGAAAGATATCCTAGCTAAGGACTCCCTTGAATTCTGAATTTGAGCTCATAGAATTATTTAAAAATATTGGCTCAGAATACTACAAAGATAATGGCATAATCATCTCTCCTGGTGATGATTGTGCTGCATTTAAATTTAACAAATCTATCGTTACATCCATTGATGCTTCTATTGAGGGTGTTCATTTTCCAAAAAACGCTAAACCCTCTGATATTGCATACAGATCGATTGCGGTAGCTTTAAGTGATATTGCTGCTATGGCATGTAAACCTCTTGCATTTAGTCTGTCAATTACAGTACCGCATAATGAATATGATTGGTTTGAAAGTTTTCAAGAAGGAGCTAAAGATATATCCGATGAGTATAAAATTTCATTAATTGGCGGAGATTTAACTTCAGGGCCTCTTAATGTAAATGTTGTTGTATACGGTTCGCCTTTTTCAGAAAAAATTCTTACAAGAAGTGGCGCAAAGCCTGGAGATATTATATGTATTAGTTCTCAAGTTGGTAAAGCATTAAAAGGGCTAAAAGATTGGAACAACAATATAGATTCTTCATTTATTGATTATTATTTAAGACCAAAAGCTAAAATTGAACTTGGTAAAGAAATTTCTTTGAGTGCAAATGCATGTATTGACACCTCTGATGGATTGCTTGCAGATTTAAAAAAGATGCTAGATGCATCTAACTCTGGAGCAGATATTTATATAGATGATATACCTATAACTTCAGGTATAAATGATTTAAATGCTGGAGATGATTATGATTTATGTTTTACTCTACCTGAAGAAATGGTTGCCAGTAATTTTATTAAAATTGGAGTTGTAAAAGAGGACAAGGAAATAAACCTTTGTTCTAATAAAGGTTATGATATTGAAATTAAAGGATATGAGCATTATTAAATGAGCAACTTTCCAGATCTAAAAAATCCTATTCATTTTATAGCTACACTAGGAGGTATTGGAAAAATTCCTATTGCTCCAGGTACATGGGGATCTATATTTGCATTTTTTGTTTTTATCTACATTTCACATTATGTAGATATGCTTATAGTTGTTATTTTATCAATACCATTTTCAATATGGATATGTGAAAAAGCATCAGTCAATCTCATAGAAAAAGATCATAAATCAATTGTAATAGATGAATTAGTTGGTATTTGGATAGCTCTAGTTCCTGCTTTATATCTATCAACACAAACTTCAAGAACATCGTATGCAGTTTTAGCTCTTATTTTTTTTAGACTGTTTGATATCTTAAAACCCTTTCCAGTATCTTATTTTGACAAAAATTTTAAAAATGGGCTTGGAATAGTTCTTGATGACTTAATAGCAGGGATTATGGCTATTTTTCCAGCAATGGCTTTAATCTATCTAATATTTTAGTAACTGAAAGACCGGCAGATTCAAGCATTTCCTCTCTTGATGCATGCTCAATAAACCTATCAGGTATTCCTAAGAGAATTGATTTTACATTTATGGATTCAATCGAACAAAACTCCTGTACTGCACTCCCAGCACCTCCAGCAATTGATCCGTCTTCCAAAGTAACAAAATAGTCTGCTTTAGATAAGTATTTTTTTAGTATTTCACGATCAAGAGGTTTAACAAATCTCATATCAATTAAAGTAAAATCCATTTTTTCTGAAACTTCTATCGCTTTATCTAATAAAGCTCCAAAGTTTAAGAAAACAACTTTAGATTCACTTTCTCTTAATACCCTAGCTTTACCAATTTCTATACCCTCAAGATAAGAACTAACTAATGTGTTAGGACCAGTTCCTCTTGGATATCGAACAGCTGCTGGGCCTTCATGTTTAAAGGCTGTTGTTAAAAGTAATCTTGTTTCATTTTCATCTGAAGGAGTCATTAGGATTATATTTGGTATACACCTCAAATAAGCAATATCATAATTACCAGAATGTGTTGGTCCATCTTCTCCAACCAATCCAGCTCTATCAAGGGCAAAGGTAACATCTAAATTTTGAACTGCTACATCATGAATAAATTGATCATATGCTCTTTGAAGAAATGTTGAGTAAATGGCAACAACAGGTTTTTTCTTTTCTAAAGATAGACCGGCTGCAAATGTGACTGAGTGTTGTTCTGCTATGGCAACATCAAAATATCTATCGGGATATTTTTGACTAAAATCAACAAGTCCAGAACCTTCCCGCATAGCTGGGGTGATTGCAACCAAGCTTTCATCCTTTTCAGCCATATCAACTATCCAATCACTAAAAATATCTTGATACTTTGGTTTTGGGCTTGAATCTGATTTTATGCTGTTAATTTTACCTATAGCATGAAACCCTATTCTATCTGATTCAGCAGGGTCGAGGCCAGCACCCTTTTTTGTAATTACATGAAGGAATTGAGGACCCTCGAAATCTTTGAGATTACTAATTACATCTACCATCTCTTTTATATTATGACCATCAATAGGACCAACATAGTTAAATCCTAGTTCTTCGAATATTGTTCCAGGAGCTACCATCGCCTTCATCTGTGTCTCAACTTTTCTTGCTAAATGATAGGCTTGAGGCAATGGCTTTAATACACTTGCACCACTTTTCTTAATGCCTTTATAGATTTTTGATGCCCAAATTCTTGAAAAATAGTTAGAAAGACCACCAATATTTTCTGAAATGGACATATCATTATCATTTAAAATTACAAGAATATTAGGTTTTAGATGTCCGCTATGGCTTAAGGCTTCAAATGACATACCTGCAGTCATTGCTCCATCTCCAATTACCGCAACATGCTTTTTATTTGAATCATTTTTCTGCGCACCCACAGCCATACCTAATATTGCGCTTATCGAAGTACTAGAGTGACCAACACCAAAAGCATCATATTCACTTTCACTTATTGTTGGAAAGGGTGCTAATCCGTCTTTTTTACGCACTGTATGAATTTTATCTTTTCTTCCAGTTAAGATTTTATGAGGATACGCTTGATGCCCAACATCCCATACTAAATTATCATATGGAGTGTTGTATAAATGATGAAGAACTACAGTTAATTCAATAACACCAAGCCCACCTCCAAGATGACCGCCAGTTTGCCCAACAGAAAATAACAAAAATTCTCTTAATTCATCAGATAAAATTTCAAGCTCACTAAAAGAGAATGATCTGATATCAGATGGTACTGAAACTTTATCTAGCATAGGAGTTTTTGGTTTAGTTTCAGGAATTTTCTTAAAAATTTTCATTAACTCTCTCTGTCGATTAAATATTTAGCCATTTCAACCAATTTATTAATATTAGATATATTTGATTGACTTAAAGAATTTAAAGCGGAATTAGTCAATTTGTTTACTTTTACTTTAGCTTCATCCAAACCAATAATATCTATGTAAGTAAGTTTATTATTTTTTGCATCAGAATTTTTATTTTTACCTAATACACTTTCTATTTGAGTTACGTCTAGGATATCGTCTGTAATTTGAAATGCTAAACCTATTTTAGAGCTAAAATCTCTTAAGGTATTTAAGGATTCTGATTCTAAACTTGATCCAGTTTGACCTAGCATTACAGCACACTCAATTAATTTTCCTGTTTTTAAGTTATGAATATCATCAAGTTTCTGCATATCTATGTTTTGATTATTTTCATTTTTAACATCTAGGTATTGACCAAAGACCATTCCATTTTTGCCGCATGCTTTTGATAAAAGGTTGATAGCATTTACTTTATCATCTGAGCTTAAAAAAATATCATCAACTATAATTTCATATGCTAATGCTTGAAGAGCATCTCCAGCTAAAACAGCATTAGCTTCTCCATATTTTATATGGCTTGATGGCTGATTTCTTCTTAAATCATCATCATCCATACATGGTATATCATCATGAATAAGTGAGTAGGTGTGTATTAACTCAACAGCTGAAGATAATGTGATGATACTTTCTTTAGCTATATTTTTATTTGTCTCAGATGAAGCAAACACTAATCCAGCTCTTATCATTTTGCTATCTGCAAGTGCAGAATAGGCCATAGCTTCTTCTATTTTATTGTTGTTGCCTATCGATTTAAGCATCTTATCTTTTACAAGTTTTTTTACTTGAGATAAGTATCTTGGAAGCATTAAAATTTTATGAATTATCTAATTCTTGTGAAGTTCCATCATCTAATAATTCTTTAACCTTTAACTCAGCATCTTCCAGTTGTTTCTGGCATTCTTTGACTAGATTAATTCCTGCTTCAAATGATTTTACAGAATCTTCTAAATTAATATTTTCATCCTCAAGTTTTTTAACTATTGATTCAAGCTCTTTCAATGAGGACTCAAAATCAATTCCTTTATTTGAACTAGACATACCTTATTGTAATTTATTAATTAGCGGTTTTAAAAAACTTTTTGAAATCATTTCTTAAAGCATACGGCAGAGATAATACAGCTGGCGTTAATATCAAAGTTATAAATGTGCTGAATGCCAAACCAAAAACAATAGAAACTGCTAGATTTGACCACCAATCTACAATTGGGCTTCCAAGGGCAATATCCCTTGCAATAATGTCTAGACTAACTCCCATCGCTAAGGGCAACAGACCAAAAATAGTTGTGAGGGATGTAAGTAAGATTGGCCTTAATCTTTGTTTACATGCATTTATTATATGAATTGAGTTTTCAATATGTGGAGATTCTTCTCTTAGTTTATTAAAGGTATCAATTAGTACAATATTATTATTAACTACAATCCCAGCCAGGGTAACAATCGACAAACCAGTCATTGTTGTACTAAATGGCTTTCCTGTTATTAATAAACCTAATAGGACACCAACAAAAGAAATTGTTACCGATGTAAGTATTATGAACGACTGATAAAAGCTATTAAATTGGGTTAAAAGCATTAGCAGCATTATAAATACAGCCATAATACCTGCAGCTATCATAAAGTTATTCACATCTTCAGTTTCTTCTGCCATGCCAGTAAATTTATAGGTTATCCCTTCGCCAAAATCACTAGATTTTAGCCATAAATCAATTTCTTTGACTTTTTCTGAAACTTTAGATTCATCTATAGTTGCAGCACCAATCTGTTGTGTAAATTTTCCATCTCTTCTATTTACAGATTGTCTATTTTCTTTTGGCATCACTGAAATAAAAGAACTAACTGGAACCAAACCCTCTAGAGTTATTACATTTAAATTTCTTATTCCGGTAATTGTTCTATCAGATTGAGGGAACCGAGCTCTGATTTCCACCTCATCTCTTGAATCATCTGGCCTATATTGACCAACTTTGAATCCATTAGTTAGCATTTGAACTAATGCCCCTACATCAGCAACACTAACACCTAATTGAGCCGCCTTTTGTTTATCTACTTCAACACTCCATTCAACTGATGGATATGATTTTGATGAAGTAATATTCTTTAGACCTTTGATATTATTTCTCATGTGAGTCTCAATAATATCTGCAGCTGCATTCACATCATTTTCACTATTACCATAGAGATCTAATTCAATTGGATTATCGAAAGATGGTCCTCCTAAATCAGGAGAAATTTCAACAAATATGCCTGGCATATCATTTACTGATTCACTTAGAAGCTCCATTATTTTTAATCCTGATATTCCTCTTTTGCTTGCAGGCGCGACTTCTACGTATCCTCCACCAATTTTATCTGCTTCTCTATTCCACCATTCACTACCTGCTCTTAAATAAACACTACCTAATCCTGGGACTTCTAAGAATCTTTCTTCGACTTGTTGAACTATTTCTTTTGTCTCTATTGCAGAATAATTGCCTCTAGCCTTAATAGTCACATTTGCTTCTACAGGATCAACCAGGGCAAAATAAATTGTTCCTTTTCCAAAAAAGGAATAACTCATAATTATTATTAATAATACTGAAGCAACCGCTATGCAAGTTTCAATTGGATTTTTTACAAATTTTGTAATTCTTTTTCCATATATTTCAGTTAATTTTTTAAATATAGAATCCCTGCCTTCATCTTTATTAAGTGCTGAATCTTGTTGTCCAAGATATGACCCTAAAACAGGAATCATAATCAGTGAATAAATAAGAGAGCCTACTAATACTGTAAAAACAGTTATTGGAAGGTATCGCATAAATTGACCAGTAAAACCTGGCCACAACATTACTGGTATAAAAGCAGCCATAGTTGTTCCTGTGGAAGCTACTATTGGATAAAACATCCTTTTAGATGCCATTTTATAACCCTCTGATCTTGAAAGACCTTCTCCAATTTTTTTGTCTGCATATTCAGTAATTACAATTGCACCATCGATTAACATACCCATGCCAAGAAGCAGCCCCATCATCACAAGGAAATTTATCTCCATACCAAGAGAAAAGAAAACCAGATAAGTAAATAGAAAACAAAAAGGTATTGAGAGACCTACTAGCATCGACACTCTAAATCCCATACTTGCTATAACGAGAACCATGATTAAAACAACCGCAGCTATAATATTTCCATTTAGCTCTTTAACCATATCAATGGAGTACAAAGTATCGTCCTGGGTGACTAATATTTCTAAATTTTCTGGAAGAGTTTTTTCATAGTCCTTTAATATATCCTTTATTGCATAAGAAGCATCTATAGAATTTGCTCCATCTCTTAGTTGAACCTCTAATGTAACTGCATCTTGGCCGTTAATTCTTGCATAAGATGTAAAATCTTTAAAAGTCCTTTTAATATCTGCAATATCCCCTAGAGTAACTATGGCATCTTTGGTAACTTTAATCGGAATAGAGTAAACATCCTGAGCTGTTTCAATAACGCTAGGCACTTCGATATTAAAACTACCTTTACCCGTATCTTGTGTGCCTCCAGGTATAATTAAATTATTATTTGATACTGAATAATAAATATCACTTAGAGTAACTTCATAAGATTCCATTCGAGATTTATTTATTACTCCTTCAAGAACTTCTTCAGGTGCTCCAGAAAGATTAGCTTGTAAGATTTCTTCAAGGCTCTCAACTTTATCTTTTAATTCTTTTGCATAAAATACTTTTTGTCTAATTGAGCTATTACCAACAATACTAATATTCATTACGGGAAAACTTGCTTCTGAGTATTCAGAAATTTGAGGATCTTCTGCTTCCCTTGGCAGCTCATATTTAGTTTCTTCGACAGCTTGTTTAATATCCACCAAAGCTTCATCCATATCGTAACCAACTTCAAACTCAAGAAATATTCTCGCAAAACTTAAGGTACTTCTTGAACTGATGCTTTTCACTCCAGACACTGTCATTAATCTATTTTCAAGTGGCTTAGCTATTAATCTTGAAGTATCGCTAGGGGATGCTCCATCTAAATAAACCGAAACGCTTATAAAGGGTAGTTGAACGTTAGGAGAAGCAGCAATAGATATTTCTTGCCTTGCATATGATCCAGCAATAATGATCATAAATGCAATCATTAAAGTTGTTTTTGCTTTTGATAAAGCAAAATCAATAATTTTTGTCATATTTGGTTCGTAACCACTTTTTGACCGTCCTCAACAAACCCTTGACCTTGGATAATAAGATCAAGCGAATCAGGTATGTCAGTAATCCATAATCCTGATTCAGAGTCCTCTAGTATTGTCACATTATGAAAAACAACAGTTCCATCTATAACAGATCTAACGCCAATTTTTCCATTATCATTTAATAGCAAAATTGATGGCGAAATTTTGTGTGCCTTTACAAATTTTGTTTTTATTATCATTTCTGCAGTAATACCGTCTCTTACCGCTCCATCTTTATTTTCAATTTCAGATTCAACTTTAAATGTTCTTGTTGAAGGTGAAGCACTTTTTGAAACAAATGTTAAATCACCCTTAATGATTTCACCTGTAATTAAACTTATAAGAACCTCTTGACCTGTTTCAACTTTATTAATATTAAATTCAGGAACCTCAGCAGAAAATATAATTGGGTTAAGTTGGATGATCGTTGCACATACCTGTCCTCTTTCAAGAAAATTTCCAGGTTTTACAATTTGTTCAATGAATCCAGAAAAGGGTGCCTTTACCTCTGTTCTATTTAACTCGACAACACCCAAACTACAAAGAACAGAATCTTTTTTTACAAATTGTCCTTGAGTTGAACCAATTTTTACTACCTCACCTGAGGTCTTTGCTTTAACATTAACTCTAGCTTCAGATTGAGAAGTAGCTTTTAATTTAATTGTAGGCTGATAATCAATCGCATTGCTTGTGGAAATGCCCACAGCATAGAGCTCATTTTTTATATTCTCTGGTTCTTTTTTATCTGTCACAAAAAAACCGGAGAACATCCAAAGAACTATTGGTATGAGGATATATAAAGATATTCTTATATTCTTGGTCATATTTAATTATTTTATCATTTTTTCTTTAGACAAAAATGTTAAACCAATGGTTCAGTTTAATTCTATACGTTGTGCTTTTTTCTGAGGCTTTCAAAAAGCTTCTTGTTCATTGGCTTATTTTCAGATTTATTAAAGTCTGGAGTTGGAATCTGCAACTCTTTGCCATCTAAGATATCTTCTTTAAGTTTATTAAAAATTTTCTTAAAAGAAGAAAACAATTCTCTACTATCTTTTTCATCTAAGAAATTCCAACCTAGTTTTTTTCCCGCAAAATAAACGATAGGGTGGCTCCATGAATATTCTGTTCTTGGTGCGTATGATTTTCTTGCTTCAATATATGCCTCTTCTACTGAAGGAAAGCCGTTATGGCTATTTATTTCTGAACAAGCTTTAAGAAAGTCTGTTAGTGTCGGTAAATATGACTGAGCACCTATTACATTTTCAGTTGCTTCTGTGATTGTTTCTGGAGAAAAAGATTTCAAACTTATTGCCCAGAGTTTTTTACCCTCGTTAAGCCTATCATCGGTTCCAAAGACTTTATAAAATTGATAGTGATATGCCAATTCTAGCTTAAGAAATAAATTGTCGATGCACTCAATATATTTTTCTTTACTCGAACTTAATTTCTGATGCCCAAGAGGAGTCACCTTTTCTTGCTGAAAAGTCTTTTCCATATTTTCCTGGTTCAGTATGTTTTTGATTTTCTTCATTTTTTAAATTTTGGTTGTCTGGTATATGCCTTCTTTTTACATGCTCAATAAATTTAGAGTTCCAAGTTGTGAAAGCAGAACCATTCTCTTTCCAGTATAGTATAAATTCTCTCAAATATTTTGAAGCAGATTCTTTTGAGATATCAGATAACTCAAGGATATCATAAGCATCGTTACTTGGAGACCATTCAAAATCTATAGTATGAGGAAGCCCTTTGGTTGAACTTTGTTCTTTTGCCCATTCTCTCCTAATGTAATCAATAAAAGAAGTATTCCAGTTATTTCGCTCTTGTCCTCTCTCTGACCAATATAATATAAATTCTTTTACCTTGCTTGAAATGAAAACTTCTGGAATTTCGCCCATATTTAGAATTTCTAAAGCTTCATTGGATGGTGACCAATTTGAATCAATTTTTAATTTTTTTGCGTTGTTAGCTTGAGCGGGTTTTATATCATAATTCTTTTTGTTTATTATTTTTTGTGTATTTGAAATCAGCTTGTAATGCAGAAGTTTTTTTAGAGATGCTTCAATAAGTGCATGCTCAATGAAAGGCAATTCTTGCTTTACTAAACTTTTAAAGAGCTCAGAATCATCGGAATAGGTGATTTTATTTTGCTGGTAAAGCTCAAGTATTATTGCAGCTTCGATGCCTAGTGTTTCAGCTACATCTTTTGAGAAGGAAATTCTATCAGAATCTTTCAATAGCTTATGAGCTCCTTCTTTTTGCAACTGCGTCGCTCAAACTTTGCAGACATGAAACAGTATCATCCCAGCCAATACATGCATCAGTGATGCTTTGACCATAAACAAGAGAATCGGAAATTTTTTGATTACCTTCGACCAAGTGACTCTCTATCATTACACCTTTGATGTTTTTATTACCATCTGAAATTTGACTAGAGATATTCTCAATTACAGGCAGTTGCTGTTTAAATTGTTTTTGACTATTACCATGACTAGCATCAATCATAATTGATTCATTAACTTCAGCTTCTCTAAGCGCTATTGAAGTCTCATTAATAGAATCACTATCATAATTTGGCTCTTTGCCACCTCTAAGAATAATATGGGCATCATTATTACCTGTTGTTTTTAACATAGCTATATCAGATTCTTTGGTAGCGCCAAGGAAAACGTGAGAGTGATTTGCTGCTTGAATTCCATCTATAGCTGCTTTAAGACCACCGTTTGTAGCATTTTTTATACCAATAGGGCAAGAAAGTCCTGATGCTAATTCTCTATGTATTTGACTTTCAGCCGTTCTAGCACCAATAGCTCCCCAAGAAATTATATCAGTAATATATTGAGGAGAAATAGGGTCAAGAAACTCTGTACCTGCAGGTAGATTTAATTTAGCTAGATCTATTAAAAGCTTCCTAGCCATCTCAACACCTTTACCAATTTTGAAGCTTTCATTGAGGTCAGGATCGTTTATAAGACCTTTCCATCCAACAGTTGTTCTGGGTTTTTCAAAATAAACCCTCATCACTATTAACAGCTCTTCTTTGAATTTAATATTTTGTTCGATTAATTTTTTTCCATATTCAATCGCACTGTCAGGATCGTGAATAGAACATGGACCAACAACCACTAATAAGCGATCATCCTTGTTATGCAAAATTTGGCTAATTTCCTGTCTTGTTCCATATACAAGCTTAGCAATGTCATTATTTATAGGGTGCTTATTTACCAATTCATATGGAGCAGGAACTTTTTGCCTATCAATAATCCTAGTGTTATCTGTTGAATAATTCATTTTTAATTATTTTTTTCTTAATTGCGCATTCATATTAAATGAATGAAATAAAATTAGTAGAGGTTATATGAATTTTTGTATAAGAATAATTTTTTCATCATTTTCTCTAGAAAATTAAAAAAAGCTAAAAGACACAATATGTTGTATTAATAAGCTCTAAACCTTACACTATGTAGTGTTTATCATGCAAAATAATACTCAAACACAGCTAGAGTTTCCAACCGTAATGGGTCAACCATACGAGACTATTCCTGACGATCTTTTTATACCACCAAATGCATTAGAGCTTTGTCTAGAAACTTTTTCTGGACCAATGGATTTATTGTTATATTTAATAAAGAAAGAAAATATTAATATTCTTGATTTAGATGTATCTAAAATTACTGATCAATATATTGAATACATAGACTTGATGGATGCTTTGCAGTTTGAGCTAGCTGCTGAATATTTAGTAATGGCAGCAACATTAGCTGAAATTAAATCAAGAATGATGTTGCCTCAAGATGTGCATGAGGAAGAGGAAGATGATCCTAAGTCTGCACTCATAAAAAGACTTCAAGAATATCAAAGGTATAAGACTGTATCAGAAAAAATAGCAATTCTACCAAGAGTTGATAGAGATTTCTTTCTTGCATCGGCGTCGTTACCGAAAATCGAAGTAGAAAAAAAAGATATACAAATTACCAAAGATGAACTTGTTGCTATTTTTCATGAAGTTAAAAATAGGCCTGACTTAAAATCTAATCACCAAATAGATTTTGAAGAACTATCAACTCAAGAAAGAATACAAATTATTCTTGAGATACTTTCAAAAAGAAATGTTATTAGTTTTTCTAAAACTCTAAGAAAAACTGAAGGCAGGCAAGGAGTGGTAGTGACCTTTCTCGCATCTTTAGAACTAGCCAAAGATGGGCATCTTGAATTAATACAAAACGAAACTGAAGAGATTTTTTTAAAATCAAAAGGAGCGATAAGTTGAACATTAAAATGATTAATACTGTTGAAGCCTTATTATTTGGCTCTGGAAGACCCTTAAGAATATCTGAAATTAGAAGCTTGCTAGAATTTGATGGTGTTACAGCCGAGCTGTCTGAGATAAAACAGTGTCTTAATGAGTTAGAAACTAGATATATAGATTCATCTCTTGAGGTTGTTGAAATAGCTTCAGGATATAGACTTCAAATAAGAAAAGAGTTTAGTCCTGCATTATCACATCTTTGGAATGAACGCGCCCCAAGAATTTCAAAAGCATTAATGGAAACAATTTCGATTATTGCGTACAAGCAACCTGTAACTCGCGGCGATATTGAAGACATTAGAGGAGTGAGTGTCAGCACCCAAAGCATCAGATCTCTTCTTGAAAGGAATTGGATTAAAGTATCAGGATTTAAAGATGCGCCTGGTAGACCAGCGTTGTACTCGACTACCAAAGAGTTTTTAGACGACATGAATTTAAAAAGATTATCTGATTTACCTGAGTTACCTGATCCTGCAGATAATATTGTTCAGGATGATGATCATCAGACCATACCTCAAGCGGTATAAAAATCTTTAATGACTGAAAGATTGCAAAAGTTTCTTGCCAGTGCTGGTATAGGATCGAGAAGAGGTTGTGAACAGTTAATTAAAGATGGGAAGGTTATTGTAAATGGCAAAGTTGCAGAACTTGGAACTACTGTCTCAGAAAAAGATATTGTTGAGTTTGATAATAAAATAATTCAAGTCAAACAGAGTGAAATAAAACTTATTGCGCTAAATAAACCTGAGGGAGTGCTCTCATCTTCTGCAAGAGAAAAAAAGATTCCTATTGTTTATGATTATTTACCAAATTCAAGAAATCAAAGAAACTGGATTTCTATCGGAAGGCTTGATATTAATACTTCAGGATTAATGTTATTTACTAATGATGGTAATTTTGCAAATTATTGTATGCACCCATCAAATACCATTGATAGAGAATATTTAGTTCGTGCTAGAGGTGAATTTTCTCAAGATAAAAAAAAATCAATGATTGAAGGCATAACAATTGATGGTGAACTTCATCAATTTACCGATGTTGTTGAAGGAGAAAGAAATGGAAGCAATCAGTGGTTTTCAGTATGTTTAATAAGTGGAAAAAATAGAGAAGTAAGAAAATTATTTCAATCTTTAGATATGGAAGTAAGCAGATTAAAAAGAACTAGATTCGGACCGATTTTCTTACCCTCAACTTTAAAAAAGGGTAAAACTCTTGAATTAAGTGAAAAAGAAATTAATGAATTAAAGAATTATGGCAAGTGATGTTAAATCAGAAACCGCTTATAAAGCTTTATTAAAGACTTCAAAAAATAAAAAACATCATCAACTTAATAAATTCTTAAAAGAAACAGAAATAATATCTATAGACTCTAGGCGGAATAAAAACTTATCACTAAAGTTTTTTATTATTAAGACAATCATAGGCCAGCAAGTCTCAATAGGAGCAGCTGCATCAATATGGAAAAAAACTGAAAAGTTGCTTAATGATAAAAAAAGAATTTCATTAGGAGGTCTTACTGATTGTGGTTTATCAAAACCAAAAGCCAGTTACATTAATGAGGTTTTGAGCAATCAAAATTTAGACTGTTATACAAAAAAAGATTTGAAAAAAATGAATCAGGTTGGTATTTCAGATCTATTTTTAAAAATTAAAGGAATAGGACCATGGACTTTAGGAATAATTCAGATGTTTTACCTTGGACAAGAAGATATTTACTTGACTGGTGACTTGGGAATAAAAAAAGCAGGATTAAATTTTTTTAAATCAGATAATTATGAAGCGAAAGACTACTCACCATACAGGACATATCTATGCATGTATCTATGGAAAAGTCTTAATGATTAATTTGTAAATTCTATGTATCTCATATCTGATTTTGAACTTTCTTTTGATAGCATCCATAAATAATATTTCATAAGCGATGATGGCTCTTTAAGAGTTGAAGCATTTTCTGCAGGATAAGCAAAAGCTCTCATTGATGTTCTGGTTGCTCCTGGATCAAAATTAAACACTTTTATATTTGTTATGGGCTCAAGTTCATCATTTAATATCTCAGCTAAAGATTTCAAAGCAGTCTTAGAGATTGCATATGCTCCCCAAAATGCTCTACCTTTCCTTACAACCCCAGAGGAGGTAAATATTACTCTCGGATTTTTAGAGTCAGCCATTAAAGGAGTGAGATATTTTGTTAACAGATATGTACTAGTTAAGTTTGTATTAATAACTTTGTTCCAGGTCTTTAAATCAAAATCATGAATTGATGACATTTTTCCAATTATTGCTGCATTATGAATAATCCCATCTAATATATTTATATTCTCAGAAATAACATTTGCAATGTTTTGTGATTTATTTTCATCTAAATCATTTAAATCGCATTGAATAATTAGGGGTGAGGTTTCTGTTTTATCTATAATTTCATCATAGACCTTATCCAAAGCCTGTTCATCACGGCCATGTAAAATAATATTTGCCCCATAGGAGCTTAATGTTACTGCTAATTCTTTACCTATTCCTTTAGATGCACCTGTGACTAAAATATTTTTATTATTGAGAAAATTCTTTTCAAATGTATTTTTTATTTTCATAACAATTTTAGAGCATTGATTATTTCATCTGCCTTGTTAACTAATATTGATTCAGGATATATTCCATCTTTGTCTAAACTATAGCCATAAAGACAACCAATAGTTTTTGTTCCTGCATTTTTACCAGCAATTAAATCGTTAGGATGGTCTCCAATATAAACGCTTTCTTTCGGATCAACTCCTATTTTTTTACATGCTAAAAGTATACCTTCTGGGCTGGGTTTACTATTTTGAAGATGATCAGGGCATATAAGTGTTCTGCAATTTTTTAAATCATCGAAATAATTAATAAGAGGTTCTGCATAATCGAAAGGTTTATTAGTTACTATTCCATAAGGAATGCTAATTTCATCTAATTTATTTAATAATGATGATATGCCGGTAAATAGCTCTGATTTATTTGTCAGGTTATTTTTATATTCTAAAAGAAACTCATTCCTGTATTTATTAAAGTCTGGATGGTCTCTTGTGATCTCAAATCCAATTTCAGTAAATTTTACAGACCCTTCTGAAACAAAAGACCTTATATGATCAAACTCTAGAGTAGTTCTTCCATTTCTTTTTAAAATATTATTCAGAGATAGAACAAAATCAGGAGCAGTATCTATAATTGTTCCATCAAGATCAAATAAAACTAATTTTGAACTAAGGCTTTTTTGCATACATTAAATAATTAACACCTAAATCATTATTTAGATTAGCCTTATGAGTTATTGGATTGTAAAACATTCCTTTGGTTTCAACTAACTCTGCAGAACCCTCCCTAATGTATGATCCAAGTGATGAAGGTTTTATGAATTTATCAAATTCATGAGTGCCTTTTGGTAATATGTTAAATATATATTCAGCTCCAACTATTGCAGTAATCCAGGATCTAGGATTTTTATTTATGGTAGATAAAAATAGATCACCATTTGGCTTTAAAAGATCAATACACGTTTTTACTAATAATTTAGGATCAGGAACATGCTCTAGAACCTCAAGGCATGTTACAACATCATATTTTTCTGAACTTTTCTGAATCAAATCTTCCGCTGTACTTTCTTGATAGTCTATTGATTTATTATTTTTTTTTGCATGATGTTTTGCAATTTCAATACCAGGACCAGCAGCATCAATACCTGTTACGATAGCTCCTTTATCGTGTAAAGCTTCTGCCAATATGCCGCCGCCACAACCAACATCAAGTAATGTTTTCCCTTCTAATTCAACTTTAGATGATATGTATTCAGCTCTAAGAGGGTTGATTACATGAAGAGGCTTAAAGTCTCCTGATGCATCCCACCATTTCTCTGCAAGGTCTGCGAATTTCTGAACTTCTTGTTGGTCTATATTCATGAGAGAATTTTACCCTTAATAGAACTATTTAGACATAGGGCAGAAAATTAACTATGTGTAGCAAAACTACAGTTTAAAAAGTGCTTTAATCAATTAAAATTGGGTATATTTTAATTAAATTGACTTTTTATTTTTATTACGTTTTACTTCACTACATACAAATTCTAAAAAATAATAGTGATTATTTCAGCATTAAAATCTATTGACCCAAAAGATCACAGGTCACCAATCCACCCAGATACTATTAGTACTTTAACGAGCCTAAAAGCTGAAATAAATTTTGAGTGTGGCATTGGAGAGGGTATAAATTCAGACGATAGCGTTTTTGAGAACCTTGGCCTCAAAAGTTTTTCAAGGCCCGAGTGCATTGAAAAATCAGATTTACTGATTACCAATCAACCAATTTCAGTAGAAGAAATATCATCTATGAAAAAAGGCTCAACATTAATTGGAATGGTCAGTCCATTTTCAAATCAAGAGTTAATAAATGCTTGTGCAGCAAATAACATTAATTTAGTTAGCATGGAGTTTATTCCAAGAATTACCAGAGCACAAAAAATGGATGTACTTAGCTCACAAGCAAATCTTGCAGGTTATGCTGCAGTTATAGAATCAGCTAAACATTTATCTACAGCTCTTCCAATGATGATGACGGCTGCTGGTACTTTAAAGCCCGCAAGAGTTTTTGTAATTGGCGTTGGAGTTGCTGGCCTTCAAGCTATTGCAACAGCAAAAAGGCTTGGTGCCAGAGTTGATGCTTTTGATACAAGAGATGTTGTAGAAGAACAGGTACAATCTTTAGGAGCTAAATTTATAAAAATCGATCTTGGAGAAACAGGCCAGACAGATCAAGGCTATGCAAAAGAGTTAACACCAGAACAGGTTCAAAAACAAAAAGATTTGCAAGCTGATGTTTGTGCAAGGTCTGACATTGTTATTACAACTGCACAATTATTCGGAAGACCGGCACCAAAATTGATTGATACTGCTACGATAGAAAAAATGAAACCTGGTAGTGTAATTTTTGATATGGCTGTTGAATCAGGTGGTAATGTTGAAGAATCTGTGGCCGATGAATTAGTAATTAAAAATGGTGTGAAAATTATTGGTATTTCCAACTTAGCGTCTTCGGTTTCCAATCACGCATCTTTAGCACTATCAAATAATTTTAATCATTGGATTACAGATTTTTTTAACAAAGAAGAAAGTTCGATCAACTTTGATTTCGATGACGAGATCATTAAAAGCAGCGTCATTGTATTTAATAGTAAAATTTTAAATGAGAGGTTCCAGTAACATGGAAATATATGCTTTATTAGGTTTCGTTCTTATCCTTTCTATTTATTTGGGCCTAGAGTTAATATCAAAAGTGCCAAGTACTCTTCATACTCCTTTAATGTCTGGAGCAAACGCTATTTCAGGTATTGCATTGGTAGGAGCTTTAGTCTTGTCAACAGATTCAAATCTTCAAAGCGCAATAGCTTTTTTAGCTGTCCTTTTTGCTTCAATTAACGTATTTGGTGGATATCTTGTTACTAATAGAATGCTGAAAATGTTTAAGAAGAAATAGTTATGAGTATTTTTGAAGACATAACTGCAATACAAAATATCATTTATATTGTTGCTTCTATTCTTTTTATATCAGGTATTAAAATGCTCGGTAAAGAGGACACAGCTGTAAAAGGTAACTTCTTGTCAGCTTTTGCAATGTTTATTGCTGTTTTAGCAACTATTATCTTTATAGTTGATCCAGTTATATTACTTGGTGGTATTTTACTTGGGGCTATTATTGGTTCAACAATAGCATTAAAAGTGAAGATGACTTCAATACCTGAAATGGTAGCTTTATTTAATGGTTTTGGTGGACTGGCAACATTTTTAATTGCATGGTCTGAATATAACTCAATTCCAGATAATTATTTCCAGTATTTATTGGTCATGGTCACATTATACATTGGAGGCGTTACCTTTACAGGGAGCTTGATAGCTTATGGAAAGTTATCTGAAAAATTAAAAGTAGCTAAAACTTCTATTGTCACAAAAATTTTTACTACTATTTTTTATGGATCAATATTATTTTTAATTTTTAGTATCTTGCTGCCATTTTTGCCTGAATTAGGCTTTAATTTCTTTACAGTGCTGCTAGCGATTACTCTTCTTGGTGGTATAGGTTTCGTTTTGCCTATTGGAGGCGGCGATATGCCAGTAGTTATATCTTTGTTAAATTCATTTTCAGGAATTGCTGCTGCATTTGCCGGTCTTTTGCTATTAAATAATGTTTTAATTGTTGCTGGGTCACTTGTAGGTGCAAGTGGACTTATTCTTACAGTGATAATGGCAAAAGCAATGAATAGATCTATCAACAATATTTTATTCGTTGGTTACGCTAGCGTATCTAAAGGTTCATCATCAGAAGAGCAGGGTGAAGTAAGCCCAATTAATGTTGCTGATGCATTTTTAATTTTAGAGAGTGCAAGCTCAGTATTAATTATTCCTGGTTACGGCATGGCTGTTGCTCAAGCTCAGCATGTAGTTAGAGAGCTGGGTGAGTTACTTGAAGAAAATGGTACAGAAGTAAAATATGGCATACATCCTGTTGCAGGTAGAATGCCAGGCCATATGAATGTCTTATTAGCAGAAGCAAATGTTCCTTACGATGTTTTAGCTGAACCCGATGATGTTAATCCAATTATGGACTCAGTCGATGTAGCTGTAGTTATTGGCGCTAATGATGTTGTTAACCCCTCTGCCACTGAGGAGCCAGGTAGCCCGATATATGGAATGCCAATCATTGAAGTACATAACGCAAAAACAGTTTTTGTTCTAAAAAGATCAATGTCTTCAGGCTTTGCAGGTGTTCAAAATCCATTATTTTTTAAACAAAATACTAGAATGTTATTCGGTGATGCAAAAGAGTCAATTGGTGGCTTAGTTTCCGAATTTAAAGACTAATTACTACATAAAATATGCTAAAATATACCCTAAATTAGGGACTTTTTTTTACATCAAAAATACATAGCATATGAGTGACTTCGCAAAAGAAATAATTTCAGTAAATATTGAAGATGAGCTTAAGCAATCTTATCTAAGTTATGCTCTTAGCGTTATTCATGGAAGAGCTCTCCCAGATATAAGAGATGGCTTAAAACCAGTTCACAGACGTATTTTATATGCGATGTATGATCTTAAAAATTCTTACAACAAACCCTATAAAAAATCAGCGAGAGTAGTTGGTGATGTTATTGGTAAATATCACCCTCATGGCGATAGTGCTGTATATGACGCAATGGTTAGAATGGCTCAAGATTTTTCAATGAGATATCCGATAGTTGAGGGGCAGGGAAATTTTGGTTCAATAGACGGTGATCCACCTGCTGCGATGAGATATACAGAAGTAAGGATGGCGAAGATCACTGATCAGATGTATGGAGATATTGAAAAAGAAACAGTCTCGTATTCACCAAACTATGATGGAAGTGAATTTATTCCTGATGTTTTACCTACAAAAATTCCAAATCTCTTAGTAAATGGTTCATCGGGTATAGCTGTGGGTATGGCTACAAATATTCCGCCGCATAATCTTACTGAAGTTCTTAATGCAAGCGTTAACTTAATAAATGACCCTAAGCTTTCCATTGATGATCTTATTAAAGATATCTCCGGTCCGGATTTTCCAACGGGTGGAACAATTGACGGAAAAGCTGGCATATATGAAGCCTACAAGACTGGAAGAGGTATTATTCACATTAGATCTAATACTTCCATTGAAGAAGATGAGAAATCAGGCAAACAATCGCTCATAATCAATGAAATTCCCTTTATGGTTAATAAAGCTAAGATGCTTGAAAAAATTGCTGAATTAGTCAAAGAGAAAAAGATAGAAGGAATTACAGAAATAAGAGATGAGTCTGATAAGGATGGGTTGCGAGTCGTCATTGAAGTAAGAAAAGGAGATTCTGTAGAGGTTTTAGAAAATAACCTTTTTGCACAAACTCAATTAGAACAATCATTTGGTATCAATTTTACCGTTTTAGTTGATGGACAGCCAAAGGAAGTAAATCTAAAAGAAATGCTCGTAGCTTTCATTAAGCATCGAAAGGACATCATAACTAAACGTACAAAATACGATTTAAAAAAGGCTAAGGATAGAGGTCACATTGTTGAGGGACTTATGGTTGCTATAGCTAATATTGATGAAGTTATAACAATTATTAAGAAGTCAAAAGATCCAAAATTAGCTGCTGATGCTCTGTGTAAAAAAGTTTGGAAAGCGGGACCAGTTGAGGCTATTCTTAAAAAAGTTGGTAAAGATGCATGCAAGCCTAAGGGCCTTAGCAAAGATCTTGGTATCAATGGCAAAAAATATAAACTTTCTCCTGATCAAGCAAAAGCAATTTTAGAACTAAGATTGGGAAGACTAACTGGTTTAGAGCAAGATAATTTAAGTAATGAATTTTCTGACATAGTTGCAAAAATTATAGATCTTCAAAAAATATTAGATGACAAAGAGACACTAAAGAATTTGATGATAGAAGAGCTTGAAGAGGTAAAAACTAATTTTGGAGACGAAAGAAGAACTTTAATTAATGATACAAGAAGAGGGATAACTAACGAGGATCTTATACCTGAGGAGATGAGAGTTTTAACTGTATCAAGAAGTGGATATGCAAAAACTCAACCTCTCGACGAATATAGAGAGCAGAGAAGAGGAGGACAAGGTAAAGCTGCAGCTGCTGTAAAAGAAGAGGATTTAATTCAGAATCTTTATGTACTTAGCAGTCATATGCAAATTTTATGTTTTACAACTAAAGGTAAAGTTTTTTGGTTAAAAGTTTATGAAATTCCCGTGGCCTCTAGAACCTCGAAAGGAAGACCTTTAGTAAACATGTTAAATCTTGACGATGATGAATCTGTAAGTGATATTCTTCCGGTAAGTGAGTTTTCAGATGATCAGTTTGTTTTCATGGCTACTAGAAATGGTACTACTAAAAAGACAAACCTAAGTTTGTTTTCTAAAAAATATAAATCAGGAATTAAAGCAATAAATTTAGACGAGAATGACAAGCTTGTTGGTACAGCAATTACTTCAGGAGATAATGAAATTCTATTAGCATCATCATCTGGAAAATTAATTAGATTTAATGAATCACATGTTAGGCCAATGGGCAGAACTGCAAGAGGTGTCAGAGGGATTAAACTTAAAAAAAATGAAAAACTAATTTCTCTGATGATTGCTGATCCAGAAAAAACTATATTGTGTGTTTCTGAAAATGGATATGGTAAAAAAACTGCTTTAGATGATTTTCCTTCACACAATAGAGGCGGGCAAGGAGTTATTTCAATGAAAACCAGTGAAAGAAATGGCTCTATGGTTTCAGCAGCATTGGTAGAAGATGAAGATGGAATAATGTTAATTAGTGACAAAGGAACCATGATTAGAACAAGTGTTTCACAAGTACCTACATTAAGCAGAAATACACAAGGTGTTAAAGTTATTACTCCAAAGGAAGGAGAAAAACTCATCGAATGTGTAACAATTCCAAACGAAGATAACGAAGATAACGAAGAGGACGGATAATGCGTAAGTGGAATTTCTGCGCTGGCCCCGCTGTCATATCTGAACAGGTACTGTCTGAAGTAAAAGATGAGCTACTAGAATGGGGTGACTCAGGCATGTCAATTATGGAAATGAGTCATAGATCAAAAATCTATGACGGTGTTGCTGTAGACGCAAAACAAGATTTCATAGATATCTTAAATATTCCATCATCACATGAAGTTCTTTTTCTTCAGGGAGGAGCAACGCATCAATTTTCTATGGTTCCATTAAATTTTGCTCATAACAATAATGCTGATTATGTTTTATCAGGCTCGTGGTCTAAAAAAGCAATTGCAGAAGCATCTAAATTAACTAATGTAAACACTATTGCCTCTTCAGAAAATCATGGCTTTTCATATGCTCCGTCTGAAGAGAATTGGAAATATTCAGAGGACTCTGCATATGTTCATTATTGCCCTAATGAAACCATTCAAGGAGTTGCAATACATAAAGCCCCAGATACAAACAACCACTTAATTGCTGACATGTCATCAGTTATATTAAGTGAGCCTCTAGATGTATCTAAATTTTCATTAATTTATGCAGGAGCTCAAAAAAATATTGGACCAGCAGGCCTGACTATGGTCCTTATTAAAAAGGACTTAATGGAACTAGAAAATGAAAATTTGCCGAATATATTAAGATACTCCAAACACTCAGAATCTGATTCTATGTTAAATACGCCACCAACCTTTGCATGGTATATGGCAGGAAAAGTTTTCAAATGGATAAAGCAGTCAGGCGGTTTAGAGTTTTTCAAAGAACAAAATCATTTAAAAGCATCAACTCTTTATAACTACATAGACAACTCAGATTTTTATTCAAATCCAGTTAAGATTGAAAATAGGTCTATTATGAACGTTCCTTTTATACTTGCTGATAATGATCTAGATAGCGTATTCTTGAAAGAATCTGAAGATAATGGATTATTAAACCTCAAAGGCCATAGATCTGTTGGCGGAATGAGAGCAAGCATATATAATGCAATGCCTTTAGAGGGAATTAACGAGCTTGTAGACTTTATGAAAGTCTTTGAAGCTAAATATGGCTAACTAAAAATGTCTAAGGAAAACTTAAAATCTTTAAGGTCAAAAATAGATAAAATCGATAAAGACCTTTTAAAACTTATACAAAAAAGAGCAGCTCTTGCAGTTAGCATAGGAAAAATTAAATCAAAAATTAGCCCCAACACCTCTTTTTACAAACCAGATAGAGAAGCTACTATTCTTAGGAACATACTTAAAGCAAATGAAAAAGGGGCCCTTTCTAATGAGAAAGTGAGAACTATCTATAAAGAACTTATTTCAGGATGTCTCTCATTAGAAGAGGCTTTAAGAATTTCCTATTTGGGTCCTGAGGGAACTCATTCAGAAGCTGCAGTTCATGGTCACTTTGGATCTTTAGTTTCCAGAATCCCATCACCAACTATTGATGATGTTTTTCATCAAGTTTTAAAAGGGGAAGCAGATATAGGTGTTGTGCCCGTAGAAAATTCTTCTGAAGGAGTTATTAATACAACATTAAATTGTTTAGCAGACAATGATTCTCTTTCTATAATCGGTGAAATATATCTAGATATCAATCATCAGCTAGCATCTGGTAATAAATTTGATATTAAAGATGCTTTTGCAATCGCGTCACACCCTCAAGCTCTAGGCCAATGTAACAAATGGATAGAAAAAAATATTGGTTCAATCAAACGGTTAGAAATGCCAAGCTCTGCAGTTGCTGCTAAATACGCAAAAGAAAACAAGAATATTTTATGTATAGTCAATTCTCTTGCTGTTGAAAAATATAAGCTAAGATTTCAGAAAAAAGATATTCAAGATTATTCAGATAACAAAACTAGATTTCTAGTTATTGGTCAAAATGATTTAGCTTCAACTGGAAAAGATAAAACTTCATTTTTAATTCAGACCACGAATACCCCAGGAGCTTTAATAAATATTCTTAGGCCTTTTGAAAAAAGAAAAATTAATTTAAGCAAGATTGAAACACGACCATCGAGAGGAAATATTAATTCTCATGATTTTTTCATTGACTGTGAAGGTCATCAAAATGATCAAAAGCTTAGACTGGCAATAAAAGAAGTTAAAACAACAGGTTCTTTGGTACGAATATTAGGATCGTATCCACAACATGTATGAGTAAACTTTTAAATTATCTCAATGAAGGAATATCTGATCTTCACCCTTACGAGCCTGGCCGCTCGATAGATGAGGTCGTTGCAGAATATAACCCTGATAAAGTTGTAAAACTAGCCAGTAATGAAAATCCACTAGGGCCATCTCCAAAAGCTATTGAAACACTAGCTTCGAATAATGATTTGCATTTATATCCTGATGGCGATTCTAAAAAACTCAAATCTTTAATTGCAGACCATGAATCAGTTGGGACTGAAAATATTATTGTTGGTAACGGATCTAATGAAATATTAGAACTTGCAGCAAGAGCATTTCTTAATAAAGACGCAAGTGCAATTATGTCTAAGCATGCATTTGCAGTATATAAAATAGTAACTAAAGCATGTGGATCAGAAATAATTGAAGTCCCAGCAAAAGACTGGAAGCATGATCTAGATGGCTTTCCCTCAGCTACTAAAGAAAATACTAGAGTATGTTTTATTGCTAATCCAAACAATCCAACAGGTACATACAACTCACATTCAGAATTTGAATTATTGATGGAAAAGATATCTCCTTCAATTTTAGTAATTCTTGATTTAGCGTATTTTGAATACGTTAAGGTTGATGACTATATAAAAATTAATGAACTGCTGGATAAATATCAAAATTTATTAATTACAAAAACATTTTCAAAAATACAAGGTCTTGCAAGTCTAAGAATTGGTTACGGTCTTGCATGTCAGGACTTGATTGGTGTTTTAAATAAAATTAGACAACCTTTTAATTCTAATGCTATTGCTCAGGAGGCAGCATGCAATGCTATTTTGGATAAAGAACATATTACAAAAAGTATTGAATTAAATTATTCTCAACGAGAATTTTTATTTAAAGAACTTACTGATTTAGGAATGGAGTGCATTCCATCACAAGGGAATTTTATTTCTTTCAAGGGCAATTTTAATGCTCAAGAGTTATTTACTGAATTGATGAAGCAGGGAGTAATTGTAAGGCCTGTAGCATTATACGATATGCCTGAATATATCCGTGTAACAGTTGGAACAGAAGATGAAAACTTATATTTTCTTAAAAAATTAAAGGAGCTTGCTTGATGAGCAATCCAGCTAAGGAAATATTAGTAATTGGTCTAGGCTTAATAGGTTCCTCTCTTGCAAAGGCTGCAAAAAATAAAGGATTAGTCGTTCACGGTTTCGATGAAGATAAAAATAGCCTTGAGGAAGCATTAAATAAAAACATCATAGATAACTCATTTGAATCTTTAAAAGATATAAATGATAAAAGTTTAGTAGGAAAGATAGATATATTAATAGTTGCTGTTTCTCCTAGAGCAACCCAGGTTGTGATTTCTGAGTTAAAGAACCTATGGAACACAGAAATAACAATAACTGAAACATCAAGTGTTAAAAATCAACTTAACTTTGACTCACCCAATAATATAATCTTCTCTCATCCCATAGCTGGTTCAGATAAGTCTGGTATTGGCGGTATAGATGAAGAACTATTTCTCAATAAAAAGACAATCATTTGTAATCCGTATAATGCAAATGAAGCACATATGACCAAGATAAAAAATTTCTGGCAGCATGCGCTTTCAATGAGAGTAAGCGAAATGTCTGTTAAAGAACATGATCTTTTATTTGCTATGACAAGTCACTTGCCTCATTTGATTTCATATGCACTTATCGATTCTATTAGATTGGCTGAAAAAGACATAGGTGATAATGCGGGTGGAGGACTTAAAGAATTTATAAGACTGAGCGGATCAAATCCCGAAATGTGGAAAGATATATTTGAGCTTAATGAGAAAAATATTATTAAATCATTAGCCAGCTTCCAATTATCAATAAATAATTTATTAGAATTAATAACAAAAATTAAAGAGATACCAAGCTCATTCTCTCATTCAGACATTCTTAAAAACGAACTAGAAGAAATCAAAAAATATAAAGAAGATACGTTTTGAATTTAGTTGCACAATATACCCCTTCAATTTCAGGCGAAATTTTGTGTCCAGGTGATAAATCTATTTCTCAAAGAGCGGTAATCATAGGTTCGCTTCTAAATGAGGATATTGAAATTAGTGGCTTCTTAAACGGAGAAGATCCAATATCTACAGCAAATGCTTTAAATGCAATAGGCTCCAGTATTAAAATTAATGGCACCTCAGTTTCAATAAAAAAAAGAGATATTCCTTTTAAAGATCCTTCTGTAAATGTTGATCTTGGAAATTCAGGCACTGGCATGAGATTAATGATGGGTTTAATTTCAAGTCTTGGCATTAAAGCAACTCTTGTTGGAGATGAATCTTTAACAAAGCGCCCGATGTTAAGGGTTGCGAATCCCTTAAATGATATGGGTGCAATAGTAACTTGTAATGAGGGTAAACCGCCTGTAAAAATCTTAGATGGATTAATTAAAGATAATTTTTTTTACGAGATGCCTATAGCAAGTGCGCAAGTTAAATCTAGTATTATTCTCGCAGCTTTAGCTGCAAATAAAAAAGTAACTGTTATCGAAAAACACCCAACCAGAAATCATACAGAAAGAATGATAAGTTACTTTAATGGAGATATTCACACTGAATCACATCACCTGGGTAATAAAATTACACTCATGCCTTCAAAATTAATTCCAACAAAAACATATGAAGTAGCTGGTGACTTTTCATCAGCATCATTTTTAATAGTTGCTGGTTTAATTGCAAAAGAATCAAATTTACTGATAAAAAATGTTGGACTTAATCCAACAAGATGCGGGTTAATAAGTGTCTTAAGGTCGATGGGAGCAAAAATAGAAATAAAAAATGAACGTCTTATATCCAATGAAGAGGTTGGAGATATTGATATTGTCTCATCAGAGTTGCATGGTATTGTTATAAGTGGAGATATTATTCCAAATATAATTGATGAAATTCCAATCATAAGTATTGCTGCATCTTTTGCTGAAGGAGAAACATTAATTACTGAGGCAGAAGAGCTGAGAGTTAAGGAATCTGATAGGCTTCAAGCAATATCAGATGGGCTTCAAAAAATAAATATACATCACGAGTTATTTCATGATGGAATCAAAATTATTGGTTCCTCTGAAGATATATCTGTAATGGCTGAAATTGACTCTCATGGTGATCATAGAATTGCAATGAGTTTTCTTATTGCTAGCTTAAGATCTAAGAAGGGAATCTATGTTGAAGACTGTAAAAATATCTTAACTTCGTTTCCTAATTTTATTGAAGTAATGAGCTCAATAGGTATTGCAATAAATGAAAGATAATATCCTTACCATTGATGGGCCCTCTGCTTCAGGAAAAGGTACTCTAGCAAGAAATATTGCAAAATATTTAGGTTTTAAAATTCTTGATAGTGGTTTGTTATATAGAGTTTATGCTTACTTATATGACAGCGGGATTGAACATGCGCAAATAACAAAAACTATCAATCAGGATATTACCTTCAAGTCTGATGAGAGTGGAATTGTTGTTTTAAAAGAAAAAAATAATATTACTGATGAATTAAGAAAAGAATCTACAGCTAAAGCTGCGTCTAAAATTAGCGCACTTCCTGAGACTAGAGAAAACCTGCTGTTACTTCAACGAGGTTTTTATGCACCAAAAGGACTGGTAGCTGATGGAAGAGATATGGGCACAGTAGTATTCCCTAACGCTAAGTTGAAAATCTTTCTAAATGCTTCACCTGAAATAAGAGCAAAAAGAAGACAATTAGAGTTGCAGAATCGAGGTCAAGAAGTTAATATGCTCGATCTGATTGAGGACATTAAGCAAAGAGACTTAAAGGATAAAACTAGAAAGTTATCGCCTTTAATTCCAGCAGAAGATTCAATAGTAATTGATTCATCTGAAATGACCCCTGAAGAAGTACTGAGTTTTACTAAAAAGCTCACAAAAAAGGAATTTAATAAATGACAGAATCATTTGCCGCTTTACTTGATGACAGTTTAAGCACTTTAGATATGCAACCTGGATCAATAGTCTCTGGAGTTGTATTGGATGTAGATAACGACTGGGTAACAGTCCATGTAGGTTTAAAATCAGAAGGAGTCGTACCTCTAGATGAATTCAGAAATAACGAAGGAGAAGTTAACATATCTGTTGGTGACGAGGTTGAAGTTGCCTTAGAAGCTGTTGAAGATGGATATGGAGAAACAAGAATTTCTCGTGAAAAAGCAAGAAAAATAACAACTTGGAAAATGCTCGAAGAAGCACTTGAAACTGGAGAGTTTGTTACTGGTAAAATTCATAATAGAGTTAAGGGTGGATTTGCTGTTGAGGTAGAGGTTGTAAAAGCATTTTTACCAGGTTCTCTTGTTGATGTCAGGCCTGTAAAAGAAGCTCCTGATATAGAAAATACGGTTCAAGAATTTAAGGTAATCAAACTTGATTACAAAAGAAATAATGTAGTCCTTTCGAGAAAAGCTGTTCTTGAGAAAAATAACTCTGCAGTAAAAGTAGAGCTATTAAAGAATCTTGAAGAGGGTCAAATAGTTAAGGGTGTTGTTAAAAATATTACTGATTATGGAGCTTTTGTAGACTTAGGTGGTTTAGATGGCTTACTTCACATCACTGATATCTCATGGTCAAGAGTAACGAACCCTGCAGAATTCCTTAATCTTGGGGATGAAATAGATGTAAAAATTCTTAGTTTTGATAAAGAAAAATTAAGAGTATCTCTGGGGTTAAAGCAGATTCAAAATGATCCATGGGAAAACGTTGAGAGTAATTATGCAGTTGGTGGTGTATACGAAGCATCTGTTTCCAATATTACTGATTATGGATGTTTCGCACAATTAGAAGAGGGTATTGAAGGTTTAATACATTTATCTGAACTCGACTGGACAAGCAAAAATATCCACCCTTCGAAGGTTGTCGAGATGGATCAAAAAATTAAAGTTATGATTCTTGAAATTGATCATGATAAAAGAAGAATTTCACTTGGTCTAAAACAAACTAAAGCAAATCCTTGGACTGAATTTGCTAATAAATATGGCATTGGTGATAAGGTTGATGGTCAAATAAAGTCCATTACTGATTTTGGTATATTTGTTGGACTTGAGGGTGATATTGATGGATTAATTCATTTGTCCGATATTTCTGAAGACGAAGATCCAAAAGAAGCACTGGAGCAATACAAGAAGGGTGATAAACTTGATTGTATAGTTTTTGCCGTTGATGCAGAGAGAGAAAGAATATCTTTAAAGCTGAGTGAGTAACAAGAAACAACAGACTTTCAATCGTTCGGATATTGAGCTAGCTTTAAGTCAAGAGTTTCCAAATCTTAATAAATCACAAATTTCATTAGCGATTGATTCTATTTTAGAATCAATTGTTGATGCTGTTGCGCTAGATGAAAAGGTTGAAATAAGAGGATTTGGTACCTTTTCAAAGAAATATATAAGGCCAAGAAAGTTTATTAATCCTAAAACTAAAGAAGTATCATATTTAGGCGAGACTGCAACAATGCACTTCAAGCCATCAAAATCATTGATAGAAAAGTAACTTAAGTTTAACATTTACAAACTATGTCAAAACCAATCATCGTAGCGGTCGATGAGACTCAACCAAGCTCTTTCAAGCAAACTGTTGATTCTCTTGATAGCAACTTATGTATGATAAAGGTAGGAAGTGTAAGTTTTAATGCTATAGGGCATGAGGCTTTAACATATGTTGCCTCCAAGGGGTTTGAAATTTTTTTAGATCTCAAATTACATGACATACCTAATACTGTAAAAAAATCTATCGAGGGGCTGATTTCATTGCCAATAGGCATGATGACTATTCACACTTCTGGTGGTCTGGAGATGATGAAAGCTGCAAAGAAAGCTGTTGAGGGCACCAACATTAAAATATTTGGTGTTACGGCTTTAACCAGTTTATCTGATGATGATACTAGCGCTATCTTTCAAAGAACTGCATTCAATCAGGTAAAAGCAATGCTAGATTTAGCTCAAGAAGCACAAATTGATGGAGTTGTATGTTCACCTCATGAACTTGATTTGGTTGTTGCACAAAAATCATTGTTGTCTATAACTCCGGGGATAAGACTTTCTGAATCTTCTGATGATCAAAGCAGGGTGATGACTCCAAAAGATGCAATTTCAAAAGGTGCAGACTATATTGTGATAGGAAGACCTATCACTAATGCACCAAACATTAGTGAAGCACTCCAAGAAATTCATAATTCCATATGGCAAACATGAGCATATTTAATAAAATTATTGATGAGACTTCTCAATGCAAAGATGAGGTTTATCAGCATTTATACTCAAACAATAATTTAGAATATAAATCTTCATTAAGGGGATTTAATAGTAAGCTTTTTTCCCTGTTTAAATCTCACTATGATGATCTAAAGGTTTCTCAATCAATTCAATCTTTATTTAAGGGCGATATTGTCAACGAAACTGAAAATCAGTCAGCATTGCATCATGTTTACAGAGATATGTATGCTTCCTCTTCAAACAATTTTGCTTCTGTAGAATTAATAGAATTTTGTCGTTTAAATATTGAAAAGTGTATAAGACTTAAACAGGACTTAATTAAAAAAGGTATTAAAAACATTGTTACTATTGGTATTGGTGGTTCTTTTGAAGGACCTAAATTGTTAATTGAAACACTAACAAGTGAGAATGATAGAAACTTTAAGCATATTTTTTTAACTGGACCAGATACAGCTGAATTTAATGAAACAGTTATACCATTAAATCAAGAAGATACTTTTTTTATTGTTTCCTCTAAGTCATTCAGCACTGATGAAACTCTGCAAAGTATGGCTTTATCAAAAGCATGGCTAGAAAAAAAATGTAAATTTGAAGATCATTTTATAGCTATTACCTCCCAGCCAGATAAAGCTCAAAACTTTGGCTTCAAAGAAAACATAATTGAATTTCCAAATGAAATTGGAGGAAGGTATTCAATGTGGTCTCCAATAGCACTTCCGGCAATATTAGAACTTGAAGAAAATTTTAAAGAGTTCTTGGTTGGAGGACATGAAGCAGACAATCTTCTGCTTAACGATGATGATTATAATGATTTTATAAATTTATTATCTTTTAGTGATATCTGGTATAACAATTTTGATAATAAACATACAAGAGTTCTTCTCTTATATAGCTGGAAAATGAGATTTTTTTCTGATTATGCTCAGCAACTTGAAATGGAATCTATTGGAAAGCAAGCAAACCCTAATTCAATATTTAAAAATACTGGTCAGATAATTTTTGGTGGTTTTGGTTCTACAGCCCAACACAGCTACTTTCAATTACTACACCAAGGTACAGCTTCTGCATGTGCGGATATTTTTACAATTGAATCAAATAAAGACACAAATAAATTGTTATATGCTCAATCACAGGCACAAGCAAGTCTTTTATCAAATGGACCTCATGAGAAACTAGAATCATTTGAGCAAGTAAATGGAAATATTCCTACGAACCTATTTACACTCAAAGAATTAAATCCAAAAACTCTAGGGTTTTTAATTGCAACCTGGGAGCATAGAACATATGTGACTGCAAAAATGCTTCAAATCAATCCCTTCGACCAATACGGTGTTAGTGCAGGAAAAATTTTTGCCAAAAAGTATCTAGATGAACATGGCGGTTGATCTTAAAAAAGTTCCATCAACACCGGGCGTATATAAATTTTTTAACAAAACTGAAATTATTTATATTGGAAAAGCTAAAAATTTAAAAAAAAGAGTTTCAAGTTATTTTGGTAACTCTTTTAAAGACAGAAAAACTTCACAAATAAAATTCTTAACAGACAAGGTTGAAACTTTTACAACTAAAAATGAAGTTGAGGCGCTGCTCCTAGAGCAAACATTAATCAAAGAAAATAAACCTAAGTTTAATATTCTTCTTCGAGATGATAAAACATACCCATACATATATTTTTCCTTAGATCATGATTATCCAGGCATATATTTAAAAAGAACAAAAAAAGCAGTTAATTCAAACTATTTTGGTCCCTTTGTAAGTTCAGGCGCTGTAAAAAAATCTATTAAGGAAATTCAAAAAGTTTTCAAACTCAGAAATTGCAACGACTCTACATTTTCAAACAGATCTAGGCCTTGCATAGAATTTCAAATGAAGAGATGTTCGGCACCCTGTGTAAAAAATATAAGGACAATTGATTACTTTGAAGACGTAGAATCTGCAAAATCATATTTATCTTCATCTGACTCAAAGACTATTGGGCGTTTAAAAAATGACATCCAAAAGGCATCTAATGATTTAGATTTTGAAAGAGCTGCTGACATAAGAGATAAATTAAAAAGAATTGAACTTATTCATGAAGAACAATCTGTGGTTACTATTGCAAGAGACATAGACATATTTTCTATATATTCAGAAAATAACTATATTGGTATTTCAATAATAGTAGTAAGAAAAGGAAAAATAAGAGGGACCAAAACTCATTTAGTTAAAAAAGCTTTTTTTGAATCTATAGACTCTTTATATCAAATGGCAATTATTAACTTTTATGATTCACAGTTGGATATTCCTAAAAAAGTTTTATGCACTCACTCACTTCAAAGCAAAGAATTGATATGTAAGGTCTTAAAAAAGAAGTTTAATGCAAATGTCCAAATTACACATAGTCCAAGCAAATCCCTTCGACCTATTTATAATTTATGTAAGTTAAATGCAAAACAAATAATTGAAAATCATTTAAGCAAGTCCGATAAATACAACTTTGCTTTTGACGACCTAAATAATCATATAGGACATAAAAAGGATATAAAGAAAATTGAAGCATATGATGTTAGTCACATCTCTGGAAATCATGCTGTTACAGCATGTGTTGTTTATACAAATGAGGGACCTATTAAGAAAGAATATAGAACATTCAATATACCAAAAGAGTTATCTGGAAATGATGTTGGTTCTTTAGAGCATGTAATTCAAAGAAGAATTAAATATTATGATAATAAAGATACAAAACCTGATTTAATTCTTATTGATGGTGGTAGTAATCAACTTAATTTTTCTCAATCAGTAATTCATAATTCAGAACATAACGATATAAAAGTTATATCAATTGTTAAAGGTATAAATAGAATAAGAGCAACAGAAACAGTGTTATCACAAGAAGGAATAATTGAATTTAAAAAGGAATCTAAAGGTTATTTATTATTGCAAGAAATAAGAGATGAGTCTCATAGGTTTGCAATTAATGCTCAAAGAAAAAAGAAGAATGCAAAAAATAGAAAATCTCAATTAGATAAAATTGAAGGAGTTGGCAAGGTTTTAAAGAAGAGATTATTGCTTAATTTTAAAAGTTTAAAAAATATCAAATCAGCAAAAATAGAAGATTTAATGACTGTAAAAGGGATTAATGCCAAAATAGCACAATTAATCAAAGAAAAGCTTTAAATTGTGACAGCCTTAATTAATATACTAACATTATCAAGAATTCTCTTAGCAGCAATAATATTTGTGCTGTTAATGTCACCTGATGGGTACTTTTTGGCACTAGTGCTATTTTTTATAGCTGGAGTCACAGATTATTTTGATGGTTATTTAGCTCGAAAATATAATGCAGTATCTCAACTTGGTGAAATACTAGATCCAATTGCAGATAAAATACTTATTCTTTTTGTTTTATTTGGACTTGCAATAAATCTTTCAAGTTACTTAATTGGTTTTATTGGAGCAGTAATTATAACAAGAGAGATTTGGGTGGGGGCTCTAAGAGATTTAAATGCTAGAAATGGAAAAAGTGATGCGACCAAGGTTACATTTTTAGCAAAAATAAAGACCACCGTTCAACTATCAACTCTTTCAATATACTTATTAGGATTGACCATAAACAATATGTTAATAATTGTTATAGCGGATATTCTCTTATTCATTTCACTTTTTATTACTTTTTATACAGGGTTAATTTATACATTAAATACCTTTAAACCAAAATGAAAATAGTTGTTGTTAGCGGTGGATTTGATCCAATTCATTCTGGACATATTCAATATTTCAAATCCGCAAAAGAATTTGGAGATAAATTAATAGTAGCCTTAAACAGTGATAAATGGCTTGAAAATAAGAAGGGAAAATTTTTCATGCCTTACTTAGAGAGATGCTCAATAGTTAGTTCAATAAGTTATGTAGATGAAGTTATTGATTTTGATGATGACCAAAAAGGTTCATGCATAAAAGCATTAGAGAAAATTAAAAAGCAATACCCAAATGATGAAATTTATTTTGCAAATGGCGGTGATAGAAATGATAAAAATATACCAGAGATGTCAGTTGAAGGTATTAATTTCTTATTTTCTGTAGGCGGCGATGATAAAAAAAATTCTTCATCATGGATTCTTAATAAATGGCAGTATTATTTCGAAGAAAGGAGCTGGGGTTCTTTTTTTAATTTATTTCAGACCAAAAATATTAAAGTAAAGGAATTGATTATTAATCCAGGTAAGGAGATAAGCTTTCAAAGACATTTTAATAGAAGTGAAATATGGTTAGTAAGTGAGGGTGCATGTTATGTCAAATATGCAAATAAAAATAATACTGGAAGTATAAATGAATTAAAGTTAAATAAATTTGAACATTATATAGTTCATGTTGAACAATGGCATCAAATTATAAATCCATTCAAAGAGCCTGTTCGAATAATTGAAATCCAATATGGAGAAAAGTGTATTGAAAGTGATATTCAGAGAATTGAAAATTTATAATTGATTTTTTGCTTTCATTAATAAATCTATTGTATACAATACACACTTTTAGGCTGGATGGCAGAGTGGTTATGCAGCGGCCTGCAAAGCCGTTTACGCCGGTTCGATTCCGGCTTCAGCCTCCACAAGAATTAATATTATATTTATTTTAAACAGCTTCTATTTTAAAGATGTGTGTATATAATGCGCTCTAATATATAATAAATATTTATGAAAATATTAGTAATGGGTCTACCGGGCTCAGGAAAAACTTATTTGACAGAAAGACTTGCACCTCTTTTGAATGCAGCATGGTATAACGCGGATAAAGTTCGTGAAATGGCAAATGACTGGGATTTTTCATATGAAGGTAGGTCAAGACAATCTAATAGAATGAAAACTTTTGCAGATTTTGAAAAAAGCCATGGAAGATTTGTTATATGTGATTTTGTGTGTCCAACAAAGTCTACTAGAAATAATTTTAATGCAGATATTACAGTTTGGTTGGATACAATAAAAGAGTGCAGGTTTGAGGATACCAATAAAATCTTTCAAGCTCCTAGTAACGTTGATTATCATATTACAGAATGGAATGACAAAAACCATATAAATTTAGCATATGATATTAAGGAGAAATATGTTTAATTGGAAGAAACCAACAGTCCAAATGCTTGGTAGATGGCAACCGTGGCACAATGGCCATCAAGAATTATTTAAAAGATGTATTGATAAAACAGGACAAGTAATTATTCAAGTCAGAGATGTCCAAGGTGCATCTGGAGGCGATGGCCAAGATGACAATCCTTTTGACTGGGATACTGTTTGCAGCAATATTGAAGATGGACTTATAAAAGGTGGTTTTGAGAGAGGAGTACACTATGAAATTATGCTCGTTCCAAATATTGTTAATATTACTTATGGAAGAGGTGTAGGTTATGTTTTCGAAGAAGAGGTGTTTGAAAAATCAGTAACTGATATAAGCGCTACAAAAATAAGAAAACAAATGAGAGATGAAGGAAAACTTATATAATCATCAATTAATTTAGCAATTTATTTTTAAAATTTCTTTACCAAGATAATTAAAATTATAGTAATGATTCCAGTTAAAAGTATAATAAATTATATAAATTATATAATTTATATAAATTAAATAATTGGAGACAAGTAAATATCAGCCCGAGTGGTGGAATTGGTAGACACAAGGGACTTAAAATCCCTCGATAGAAATATCGTGCCGGTTCAAGTCCGGCCTCGGGTACCAACATAATTTTTATTATTTTTAATATATATCTTGATATAATTAATTCATATTGAAAGTGGTAATATATTATGGATACAGCTAGTGACGAAATTAATCTAAAGGAAATCTTTACTATTCTGTGGAAAAAAAAGCTTACTATACTAAGTATATCTACATTTTTTGCAGTTTGTTCAGTTCTATATGCATTAAGTTTGGCTAACATATATTCATCTAAAGTTCTTTTATTACCATCAAATTCACAAGATGCCATGTCATCAAAACTAGGAAGTTTATCTTCTTTAGGCTCTTTGGCTGGAGTTTCTATTCCAGTTGATCAGACTAGTAAAAGTAAAGAGGGTATTGAAAGAATAAAATCTTTTGATTTTTTTGCTAATTTTTTTATACCCAATATTCAATTAGAAAACTTGATGGCTGTAAAAAAATGGGATGCTGAAAATAACACTATAGTTTACGACAATAAAATCTATAAAAATGATACACAAACCTGGATAGGTTCTTCAAAATATAGTGAGAAAAACCAACCATCACTTCAAGAAGCTTATAGAGTATACAAAGAAAATATAACTGTTAATGAAAATAGTAGAACCTCATTTATTTCAGTGAGCGTTAATCACAAATCTCCTATTATTGCTCAAAAATGGCTTAATATTATTATCGAACAAATAAATGAAAGTATGCGTGAGGCAGATAAAATGTTGGCTAAAAAATCAATTGACTATTTAAATGAAGCTCAAAATACTACTAGTATTCAATCTATCAAAGAGGTAACATCCAGGCTGCTTGAAAATCAAATGCGAACATTAATGCTTGCATCATCTACCGACAGTTATGTTTTTAAAATAATTGATCCACCGATAGTACCTGAATATAAATCATCTCCATCAAGATCAATAATAGTAATAGTCAGCACGTTTTTTGGAGCATTCTTATCTTTGATATTTATCTTTATCCAACAATATAGAGAAAGATAAAAAAGAATATCCAAGGGGATAATTAATTTCTTATATTTGGAAAAGTTTTTATGATAGATGAACAAAAAGTAGCAATAATTGGTTTAGGGTATGTTGGTTTACCGCTAGCAGTAGAATTTGGCAATTCTATAGAAACTATTGGTTTTGATATAAGTGAATCAAGAATTGAAGATTTAAAAAAAGGGATAGACCAAACCCTTGAAGTAAACAGTGAGGATATTCAGAAATCTAGACATCTCAACTTTACCTATAACCTTGATGATTTAAAAGACGTTAATGTATACATCGTTACAGTTCCAACTCCTATTGATGAAGTTAATCGGCCAAACTTAAATCCAATTATTAATGCAAGTAAAATGATAGGTAAATATCTAAAGGTTGATGATATTGTTATTTACGAATCAACTGTTTATCCTGGTTGTACTGAAGAAGTTTGCGTACCAATACTTGAATCCTATTCACAGTTAATATTTAATAAAGACTTTTTTTGTGGATATAGCCCAGAAAGAATTAACCCTGGTGATAAGGTAAATACTCTCACTAAAATTGTTAAGATTACAAGTGGCTCAACACCAGAGACTAGTAAAAAAATTGATGATCTATATAAAACTATTATTACAGCAGGAACCTTTAAGGCTTCAAGTATCAAAGTAGCAGAGGCTGCAAAAGTTATTGAGAATACTCAGAGAGATTTAAATATTGCTTTAGTGAATGAACTTTCAGTAATTTTTAATAGACTTGAGGTTGATACTCTTGATGTTTTAGATGCAGCTGCAAGCAAGTGGAATTTTTTGCCTTTTAAGCCAGGACTTGTAGGAGGACATTGTATAGGAGTAGATCCATACTATTTAACACATAAGGCTGAACAAGTTGGATATAACCCTGAAGTAATTTTAGCTGGAAGGAGGATTAACGATAATATGGCTTTATATGTGGTCAATAAGTTAATACAAAAAATGGTATTAAATAGGATTGATATTCATAGTAGTAATGTAGGTGTTTTAGGAATCACTTTTAAAGAAAATTGTCCTGATATTCGAAATACTAAAATAATTGATGTTATTGCTGAACTTAAAAAATGGGGTACAAATGTTATTGTTTCAGATGAATGGGCTGATCCAGTCGATGTTGAACAAACTTACGGCATTAAATTAACAAAAATAGATGAAGTAAGACACAAGCTTGATTCAATCATTGTTGCTGTAGGACATGAAGAGTACCGCAATCTTAGCTGTGAGTATTTAAGAGATATGTGCAAAGGATTATCACCAGTAATAGCTGACATAAAATCAATTTACAAAAAAGAAAGTTTAATCGAGGAAGGTTTTGATGTTTTTAGACTTTAATATCACTCATAATTTTAATATCTAAGAATGGTTAAAATAAAAAGAAATATTGCCGTTGTTGGATGTGGTTATTGGGGTAAAAATTTAGTAAGAAATTATGCTGAAATCGGTGCATTAGGAGCGGTATGCGATCCTAACAACGATGTAGCTAATTTTTTTGCAAATGAATATGATGTTCCACATTTCAATTTTTCAGAAGTCCTTACTAATAAAGATATCGATGCTGTTGTTTTAGCTGTCCCAGCTGAGTTTCATGCATCTTTGGCAATTGATGTTATGAATGCAAAAAAACATGTATTTGTTGAAAAGCCTCTAGCTATGAATGTAAGTGAGGCCAATTTAATGATAGAAACTGCAAAAAAAAATAATGTGCAACTTATGGTAGGACATCTTCTTCAATATCATCCGGTTTTTGTTAAATTAAAAGAAATTGTCAAATCAGGAGAATTAGGAGATTTAAATTACATTTATTCTAATCGCTTGAGTTTTGGTAAAATCCGTACTGAAGAAGATGTGATTTGGAGCTTTGCACCTCATGATATTTCAATGATTTTATCGTTGGCCGAAGAAGAGCCTCAGATAGTAAAGACAACATCATCATGCATTATCCAACCAAATATTGCTGATACTTCTATTTTACATTTAGATTTTAAATCTCAATTTTCAGCTCATGTATTCGTTTCATGGCTTCATCCTTGCAAAGAACAAAAATTAGTTGTTATAGGAAATAAAGGAATGGCTATATTTGATGATACGCAAGTCTGGGAAAAGAAACTTTCTATATACCATCATACAATTAAGACTCTCAAAGAACTGCCAACGATAACAAAGGGCGAACAAAATTACATAAGGGTTGAAAAATCTGAACCATTAAAAAATGAGTGTAACCATTTTATAGAAGTAGTTTGTAAAGGCCAGCCCCCCTTAACAGATTTTAACGAGGGCTTGAAAGTATTAAAGGTTCTTTCTGCCTCATCCCTATCTTCAATTCAAAATAAATCAGTTAAAATTAAAGACTTATGAGTTGTATTTTTAAAAATGTATATATACATGAGTCGTCTTATATTGATAGTGATGTGAATATTGGAACCGGTACAAAAATATGGCATTTTAGCCATATTCTACAAAATAGTAATATTGGTAAAGATTGTTCGTTAGGTCAAAATGTTTGCATTGGACCAAATGTAAATATAGGAAATAGTGTAAAAATACAAAATAATGTAAGTATATATGAGGGAGTTTTCATAGAAGATGGTGTATTTTGTGGGCCTTCTTGTGTCTTTACTAATGTTAACAATCCTAGGTCAGAGATAGTTCGTAAACATGAGTATCGTAAAACTCTTGTTAAAAGAGGAGCATCTATAGGAGCAAATGCAACTATCATTTGTGGTAATAATTTAGGTGAATATTGCTTTATTGGCGCTGGAGCACTAGTTACTAAAGATGTTCCACCATTTGCATTGATGGCAGGCGTTCCTGCAAAAAGGATAGGGTGGATTAGTAAAGCTGGTGGGCGCCTAGGAGATGATTTAATATGCCCAATCGAAGGAACAAAATATAAACTTATAGAGCAAGACAGCCTTGTGGAGATAAATAATGAGTGAATACTCAGAACCTGCAAAGTTTATAGATTTAGTTGCACAACAAAAACTAATTAGATCAAAATTAGATATTGCCATAAAAAATGTCCTAGATCATGGTCAATATATTATGGGCCCAGAGGTAAAAACTTTTGAAGAGCAGCTGAAAAATTTTACAAAAGCTAAGCATGCGCTCACTTGTGCTAACGGGACTGATGCACTTACCCTTGCCTTGATGACTTGGGGTATTGGCAGAGGAGATGTTGTATTTATTCCCTCATTTACATATGTTGCATCTGCGGAAGCTCCAGCACAACTAGGTGCAACCCCATATTTTGTTGATGTTTCAAAAGATTCCTTTAACATCGATTCTGAAAGTTTTAAACAGGCAATAATTGATTGCCGCAACGAAGGGCTTAACCCTAAATGTGTAATAGCGGTTGATTTATTTGGAAGACCAGCAGATATAGATGTCATATCAAAAATAGCACATTCAGAAAATATAAAAGTTCTTGTAGACGGTGCTCAAAGCTTTGGTGCGTCATTTAGGAATACAAAAGTAGGTTCATTGGGTGACATAACTACTACAAGTTTTTTCCCCGCTAAACCTTTGGGTTGCTATGGTGATGGAGGTGCCATTTTTACAAATAACGATGATTATGCTCAGAAGATAAATTCTTTAAGGCTGCATGGCAAAGGCTCTGAAAAATACGATAATGTCATAGTGGGTTTGAATTCAAGGCTTGATACCATTCAAGCAGCTATCTTAATTGAAAAATTAAAACTATTTGAAGAAGAATTGAAACTCAGAAACAACGTTGCAAATATTTATACAGAAGCTTTATCAGTCAAATATCTTACCCCCAACATTCCAGATTATATGTCTAGCGCATGGGCTCAATATACTTTGATTTTAAATGATAAAGATAGGGACCTTTTTCAAAAAAACCTTAAATCTTCAGGAATACCCTCTGTTGTTTATTATCCCATACCTTTATCCTCACAAAAGGGATATTCTCATTATCCAAGAGTATCATCAGGTGTAGAAGTTTCTGCAATGCTCTCTAAAAGTGTCCTTAGTCTTCCAATGCATCCATATCTTTCAGAGAGTGCACAAAATAAAATTATAGAAGAAGTTTTGAAAAATTAAAATTAGCTAGAAATGTTTATTAGATCAGTTATAAACCTAGCCTCTGCATCTACCGCATCTCAAATAATTGTCGTATTGTCTTTACCTATATTGATTAAGATATACGAACCAAAAGCCTTTGCAATATATGCCTTATATATCGCTATAGTAAATCTTGTCTCTTCTGCAGCCTCCTTAAGGTTAGAGCATGCAATTGTGATAGCAAAAAATCATCATATAAAGATTTTGTATAGCACAACAATTCTGCTCTCATTTATAGCCTCTTTAATTTCTATTGTATTTACTTTAATTGCATCACTCTTGAGCGTAATAGTTTATGATCATCTAGAAATATTTCTTTTTGCAGTCCCTTTGGGAATATTTTTTACAGCTCTCTGGAATATAAACTATTCTTTTTACAACAGACAAGAAAAATATTCTAAGATTGCTAAATCTCAAATTATTAAAAATATTGTATTGGTATCAATTCAAATAATTTTTGGATACCTTTTCATAAGCAATATTTATGTGATGCTTTTGGCGCATATTCTTTCATTAATGCTAGTTAATTATTTAATTTGGCCTAATTTAAAAATTAAATTCAAAATAAAAAAAATATTATTAATTTTTAATCGTCATTATAAATTTCCGAAATTTTCTGCACCAAGTATTTTCATTAATACAATGGGAAAAAGCTCTATTCCATTTTTTATTGGAGGCTCTGGAGGTGAGGTTGTATTAGGACATTATGCATACATAGAAAGGTTATTGGGAGCTCCATCTGCTTTAATTGGATCAGCGGTTGGAAGAGTTTATTATAGATCCGCATCAAAAATTAAGGAAAGTAAAGTAAAAGCATTAAAGCTATTCAACAAAACAACTTTAATTTTGGTAGCTATCTCTGGAGTAATTTTTAGCTCTGCTTACTTTTTTTCTCAAAATATTAATCATGGGATCATTGATGAAAATTGGCAGGGTATCTTTCAATTAGCTACGATTCTTGTTCCAATATTCTTTATAAAACTCATTGTTGTACCAGTTTCCATGACAACAAATGTTTATAGTAAGCAGGATATTTCTTTGTATTGGAATATTACTTATTTGGGCATTACAAATATGTTACTTTTATATATTTTTAATAATTATGAAGGGAACTATATTTTGTTATTGAACGCATATGTTGCGGTTTCATTTATATTTTATTTAGCTTTGCTATTAATTTTAAGAAATTTTATTACACATAATTATGATAAATAATATTAGTAGAAAAGCTATATTCACTGGTGATACATGTTTTGTAGGTTGCTTAGAAAATAAATCATTTGAAATTGAATATCCTAATAAGAATTTTGATTTCCTTATTACAAATATTGAACAATCAATTTATTCATCTAGTATTAAAAATAAATCTACAGTTTTGTCATCTGAAAATAGTTTAATTCGTGGAATTGGCAATCTAAAACCAACACATATCGGACTTGCTAATAATCATATTCATGACGGAGGGCTTGATAATATTGGATATATAAAAAGAATAATAGAAACGTCTGGCTCTAAAGTATTTGGTGCTGGTTCTAACAAAGATGAAGCTGAGCAACCAACACTTTTGAGTAACAATATATGGATATTGGGATGTTGCGCATTTAATAAGCCTACACTTAATAATATAGCTTTAGCAACAGATTCAAAGCCTGGGTTAATGGCAGGTGATTATAAGAGTATAAGTTTACAATTGAACAAACATAAAGAGAAAGATTTTATTATATTTATTCATTGGGGTGTTGAGCATGTTCCAATTCCACATCCCTATACTAGAAATCTTGCAAAGAAAATTTTATATCATCAAAATGTTAAAGCGATTATTGGAATGCACCCTCATATAATTCTCCCATCTGAAAGATTTTATAATAAGCCTGTATATTATTCATTAGGTAATTTTTTATTCCCAAATTTCGTTATCGAGCCTCCAACACAATTAAGTAAAAAAAGAGAATATTTTAAGGAGACATACTCGTATCATAAAGTAAATGAACTCACCTTAAAAAAATGGAGATTAAAAAATAGAATCTCTTTAATTTGTGAATTTGATACTCATAACCATTCTTTTAAAGAAAGTTTTATGATTCAGTCATTTTCTTCATCATCAGTCAAACCACTTAAAGGAATATACTATTTATTATTTTTTATTAAATATCATTTTAAAAAACTAATTCTTAAGCTTGTACCAAATAACAATTTTTATAAATCAATATATTTTCTGGTTTCAAATACTGTAAAATTTACTCGCTGGAGCTATATTGCTATAAAACTCTTCAATCAATTTGGTTATAAACATGTATGGAACATTTTAAAAAGAATCTTAAATTAGAAGAAAATATCGCTTTAGTCTTGGGCGGACATATAAATGCATATGGAATAGTAAGAAGCCTTTACGGACATTGCAACATTGCAATTGTTGCTGATTCAAATGCAATGGTTTCAGTCAGCAAGCTTATCGACACCTTTATTCCATACAATAAAAATTCTTCTATTTTAAAAACTATTAATGATTTCGCAAAACAAAATAATTCAAAAAAAATTATTTTGTTTGCAACAGCAGATTGGCATTTAGATGAAATTTGTCAAAGCAATCTAGAACAAAATGTTCTCTGGACTAGCCACCAATTTAATACAAGCTTTAATTCAAAAATCAATCAGTATAAATTAGCTAAAAGTGCTCAGGTAGACTGTCCAGAAACCTATAGTGGAACTAGAAAAAGTATAATTGAAAATATTAAGAAAATTAAAGATTTTACTTGCGTAGTTAAACCTGAATCTCGTGATAATCGAGAGCTCACAAGCAAGAACTATTTTAGAGCAAAAAAATTTTCCTGTAATTCTGAATTAATTTCATTTTTAAATTCAAAAAGTGAGGACGATAGTTTTTTGGTATCTGAAGTAATCGAGGCTGATCCAAGAGAAGTATGGTCTTGTCTATGTATATGTTCCGAAGGAAAAATTATTGCCTATTGGACAGGAAGAAAGCTTAGCCAGTCACCCTGGCAATTTGGCGTTTTTGCATCATCATTAGCAAAGTGGAATAAAGATGTTTATGAATCTGCACGAAGACTTGTAAAGGAAGGAAACTTTACAGGCATAGTTCAGCCAGAGTTTAAATATTGTATTAAAAGAAATAAATATTTTTTAATGGAAATAAACTTTAGATATATGATGTGGCATTATGCTGGAAAATTAGCTGGGGTAAATATTCCTTATATTGATATGCTTAATGCGACAAACCAAAAGCTGACCTGTAAATTAAATAATAGAAAACAAACAGTTACCTCTAAAATATATACCTATAACACATTACATCTAGTTAATGTTATTAAAGGAGATCATATATTTAAAAATTTAATCTTATTTTTTAGATATTTTTTAAATCCATTTGTCATTCATGCAAGTTTTTGCACTAGAGATTGGAAACCTTTTTTAAAAAATACTTTTGGGAGATTTAAAAAGTGAAGAATTTAATATCAACTATTATCTCGTTAATCAGAGTTAATAAATTAAGACTGTCTGGAATAAAAATAAAAAGTAAAGTTAAGTTAGGAAAAAATGTAACTATTGAAAGTGGAATTATTGAGAGTGGAGTAAGAATAATGCCCACTTCTCAAATAAATATTGGTAAAAATTTTTATGTAAATTGTAATTCTCATTTATGCGGAACCATAAACCTTGGTGATGATGTCTTATTGGGACCAAAGGTAATAATATGGTCTAAAAATCATCTTTTCGAAAACACTGAAATTCCTATTAATCAACAGGGAAGAAAAGACATACCTATTACTATAGAAGATGATGTTTGGATCGGTGCTGGAGCAATAATATTACAAGGCGTTACAGTTGGAAAAGGTAGTGTTATTGGGGCGGGGAGCATAGTCACAAAAGATACTCCGCCATATTCAATTTCAGTTGGTAATCCTGCTAAAGTTATTTCTTCAAGAAAATGAAAATCAATATTATTAATAATACTCAAACAAGTGATAAAAAAGTTAAATATGTAATTGATTTTTTGTTTAATAGATTTAGTAAATCAGACATTGATATAACAATAGTCTATGGTGATATTGAGTATCTAAATCGCCGTAAAAACTTAATTCATATATCTGAGAACAAGCCAGGCTCTTATTCTAATTTTTTATCCAATATTGATATAAAAAAAGAAGTAAGAGCATCGGAATCTATAGATATTCAATTTGATTTGGTTGATCTTACATTTTCAATGCTTAATGAACTCCCTAACTTAGTTAGTTCACATACAGATGCTCATGGTAGAAATTTACCTCTAGATTCTGTTAATTATAAATATCCCGTTCTTGATCAAATTGTAGAAGAGATTAGGCTACAGTTATCAACTTTAAACAAGTTAGAAATTCAATACAATAAAACTTCAGGCACATGCTCAGTATCACACGATATTGATAATATATGTGCTTTTGACAAGCCTATAAATATATTGAGAGCTTTAAAGCGTATTTTGTCAAAGGGAAGTATGCTTTTTAGACTGAAGTCTTCATTAATCTTATTTAAAGACTTTATCTTAAAAAGAGACCCTTACTATAATTTTGAATTTATTATTAATGAAACTCGTTCTAATAATATGAGATCGACCTTTTATTTTATGGTTGGAGGCATTACAAGGTATGATGGGCGGTATAATCTTGCAGATCATATTGACTTAATCACCAGGCTTAGAGAAAAAAAACAAATTATAGGCTTGCATCCATCATATGATGCTGGATTTGACTCATCAATATTGAGTAAAGAAATAAAAAATTTTAAAAAGCTTACACATATTAAATGTGAGCATGTGCGCTATCATTATCTAAGATATGACTCAACGTCCATAGCTGAAGATCTTGATAAATATGAGATTGTAACTGACACATCATGTGGTTTCGCATCTGTAATAGGCTTTAGGAATGGAACATGTTATCCATTTAGAAAGTGGATTGAAGATAAAGAATGTCAAAGTAAAACTCTTTATTATCCCTTGGCATTTATGGATACAACAGCTCTTGGGTATCTCTCATTAAATAAAAATAAGTTGATAGAAGAGTTAAAATTCATTATTTGTCAGGTTAGTAAATATAAGGGCCATTTTGATTTACTTTGGCATAATAGTAATATGTATTTTTATAATAATATTAATGAGAAAGAGCTTTTCAAATAAGCAATGAAAATAATGACATCTTCTCTAATCCCAAAAGAACCAATCCATTAAGCGAATTAATTAATGAAAATTATTCACTTTTCTACCTTACACTCTCCTCAGTCAACAAGAATTTTTCATAAATTTGTGTCCTGTACAAATCAAAAATCATCTCATCAAGCTATTTATTATTGTGGTGGAAGTTTTAATTTAGATTTTCCTGAAAAAGTAATAAAAATTAGCACATCATTTGGTTCAAAAATTTTAACTAGAATAAAAAATCTAGTTGTTGGAACATTTAGAATAATTTACGAAAAACCAGAATATGTTCAACTGCATGATCCAGAGCTTTTAATTGCTTCGCCTTTTTTTAAAATTTTTTCAATAAAAGTTATTTATGATTCACATGAAAATTTTCCTTTGCAGTTTACCTCACACCACCCGAAATATCTTCCTATTAAGCTTTTTTTAGAAATAGTTGAAAATTTTTTCATTCTATTATTCGTCAATAAAGTAATTGCTTCTACGGATGAAATATTTTTGCGCTTTAAAAAACTTAAAAAATCAACTTATTTAATTGAAAATAGCCCCAGAGAAAGACCAAAAATAGTGTCTGAAAAAAAAATCCATGATTTTATTTATGCTGGTCTAATTTCTCCCAATAGAGGAATCTTAGACTTAATGTATTCGCTAGAAAATACAAATATTAGATTAATTATTTGCGGTCCCTTTTCATCATCAGAGTATGAAGAAAAATGTAAAAAGACATCTTTTTGGAAAAATAATGTTACATATTTAGGAGTTATAGCACAAAAAAAAGTTAAAAAATTAATTAGCAAGAGTAGGTATGGAATTGTTAGTTTAGCTAATACGACTAACTATATAGACTCTAGACCAACCAAGCTTTTTGAATATCTTGCTAATGGCTCAAACGTTATTGTTAGCTCAATGCCATATATGAAAGAGGCTGTTGATAAATTTAATTTAGGCTATGTATTTAATTTTGGAGAGAAAAAATCAATTAAAGAAAATTTCTTAAATGCTTATGCTGATAAAGATTTTTATAATATAGGTGAAATTAACTCTTTTTTTGATTCTATAAAATTTTTTGATGATCAACTTCTTTCGTTTTTAGAAGAATTATAGTGGTTATAAGAAAATCAAGTTTTTTCTCTCTAATAAACACTATTGTATTTTCAATAGCAATTTTTGAGATATTTTTTTTCTCATATGAGAAATTTATTTATTATCATTTTGCATATTATGGATATAACTTAAATTACCCAAGTCTTGGCAGACATGTTGTTACATTATCAATCTATTTATTGCTAACAGTATTACCTTCAAAAAAATTTGAAAAACCATCAGACTTTTTTTTAGTTTATATTCTTTTTATTATCCTTCTTCCTGCTTCAGTAATGGTTGCATATAATGCAATATCGTATTTATTGTATGGTATTTATATATTCTCTTACATTACACTACTGCTAATTACTAATTTTGGATCAAACATACCAAAATTAAAATTAGTTCCATTTGAATTTAAAAAAAAATATGTCGCCTTATCTTTAATTTCTTTATCGTTAATTACTGTATCTATCTTTTTTAAATACAAAGGCGGCAATCTCAACTTTAGTTTTGTTGATATTTATTCATACAGGGATGAGTCAAGGGAAACATTTAGCGGGGTGTTAGCATACATTATTAAATGGTTATCTTATTCTATATTTCCATTCATACTTGTATGGGGTTTATACTCAAGAAAAAATTTAATTATATTTTTTGCTGTTTTAGGACAATTTTTAATATTTGGATTTACTAATCATAAATCTTATTTTTTTAACATAATATTAATATTCGCTATATATTTCATATTTAACTTCTTGGCAGATAAACCAAAAATAAATAAATTTAATTTTATCTTGATTATCTTTTTTGTATTCTCATTATTTTTAATGCTTATGAGCTTTGGAGATTATGGATTAATAGGTAGTTTATTTTTCAGAAGACTATTTTTTTGGCCAGTTCTTATATCTGATTCATATGTTAATTTTGCACTTGAGTATGGCTTTAGTTTTTATAACAACATAGAGCCAGTTTCAAACATCATAAGTTCTTATATGCAGCGTGAGGGTGAGTACACCAATACAGGCTATATTGCTAATGCTTATCTGCAGGGGGGAATATTGCTATTAATGATGTATAACATTCTATTATCTATGATGTTAATTATTTATAATAAGGCCTTTCAAGACAGATTGCCCATACAGGCTCTTATATGCTTATGTATTCTAACCTTTAGACCCTTGCTGGGATCAGATTTATTAGTTGGTATTTTATCTAACGGTGTAGCATTTATGATGCTATTGCAACTTATAATATTCAACTCTAAATATTTTTTTCATAGTAATGAAATCAAAAGATAAAGTTGTTTGGTTAATTAACGAATATGGAACTATTCCAGAAAACGGGTATGGAGGGCGAGTTTTTTACTTAGCGAAGAACCTGTCTAAAGCTGGATATATTGTTTACTATGTTGTTTCCAGAAATCATCATCTATTAAATTCTGGATTATCTAATCCAAAGCACAAAATTATTGATGGTGTTAATGTAGTTTCAATCAGTTCTATAGATTATTCAAAGTCTAGATCAGTTAAAAGAATTATGAATTGGTTTATTTTTAATTTTCAACTGCTTTTTATAAATTTTATTATTAAAAATAAACCACATTTTATATTTGCCTCTTCACCATCACCTTTTGTTGGAATTCCCTTAGTAATTTTATCAAAGGCATATTCAGCTAAATCTTGTTTTGATATAAGAGACGTTTGGCCTGCAACATTGGAAGCTTTGGGAAATATTAAAGAATCATCAATTGCATTTAAAGTAATGTCATGGGCCGAGCATTTTTCTATTAAGAACGCAGAAATAATATCATCTAATCTTCCAAATTTACCCATTAGAATAAATGAGGTTTTGGGCAAGAAAAAAAAATTTATTTTGTTACCAAATGGTTACGATGAAACTGAGATGCTTGACTCACAACCTCTAAGTATTGATTTTAAAAATAATATACCTAAGGATAGCCTTATAGTTGGATATGCTGGTTCTGTTGGAATAGCAAATGCTTTGGAATATTTCGTTGAGGCTGCATTTAAATTAAAAACCAGTAAAGTTTTTTTTATCATTGTTGGTGAAGGTGAGAAGCTCAACGATTTGAAAGCACTCGTAAAGCATAATGAACTCAAAAATATTTTGTTTTTACCCAAAGTACCTAAAAATCAAATATCGAGTGTTCTTGAGATCTTCGATATTTGCTATATTGGATGGCAAAACTCTAAACTTTATGAATATGGAGTTGCGCCTAACAAGATTCCAGAATATTTTATTTCAGGCAAACCTGTATTGCATAGCTACTCAGGGCCAGGTGACCCTGTAAATCTGGCAGGCGCTGGTATAACAGTACCGGCTGAAGATCCAATCGCTATTGCAGATGCTATTGAATTATTTGCGGCAACTTCTACTACAGAACTTGCAAATATGGGCAAAAAAGGGAGACAATTTGCTGTTAATAATTATTGCTATAAATCAATAACAGAATCACTTTTGAAAGAAATATCTCATTAATTTAGAATAAAGCAATAACTTTTATTAGTAATATAATATACGAATAATTTTTAAATATAATTATGAATGTACTGTCACTAATTGGTAGGTCCTCAGAGCTATTTAGCAAAGATATAGAAAATCAGTCTGTATTCATTGAAAATATCATTTCTAAAAGTAGCTTTCTTGTTATTGGTGGTGCTGGCTCAATTGGTCAGGCGGTTACTAAAGAAATTTTTAAGCGTGATCCTAAGTTACTTCATGTAGTTGATATCTCAGAAAACAACATGGTTGAACTTGTTCGCGAAATAAGAAGTACATCGGGTTATGGTTCTGGTGACTTCAGGACTTTTGCCATTGATTGTGGGTCTATTGAATTTGAAGCCCTCATGCATAATGAAGGCCCATATGACTATGTATTTAATTTATCAGCACTAAAACATGTTAGAAGTGAAAAGGATCCTTATACACTAATGCGTATGATAACAGTGAATATTTTTAATACTGTTAATACCCTAAGACTAGCAAAAGAATTAGGCACAAGTAAGTACTTTTGTGTTTCTACTGATAAAGCTGCGAATCCAGTAAATATGATGGGAGCTAGTAAACGAATAATGGAAATGTTCTTGATGAAAGAAAGCTTAGATCAAGAAATTTCTATGGCACGATTTGCAAATGTTGCTTTTTCTGATGGCTCTCTTCTGCATGGATTTAATCAACGGTATAACAAAAAACAACCTTTCTCTGCGCCAAATGATGTAAGGCGTTATTTTTTAACTCCACAAGAATCAGGAGAGCTATGCTTATTATCTGGAATTCTAGGTAACAATAGAGATATCTTTTTTCCTAAACTCAGTGAAAAGCTACATCTAATTAAATTTTCTGAGATAGCTACTCATTATTTAAAAGAAAAAGGTTATAAGCCTTATGAGTGTGAGTCTGAGGATGAGGCTCGCGACAGAGCTGAAGAGTTAATAGCCAGTAAACTTTGGCCATGTTATTTCTTTAAAAGTGATACAACCGGTGAGAAAGATTTTGAAGAGTTTTTCACTGATACTGAAATCTTAGATATGGAGCGTTTTGAAACCATTGGAGTTATTCCTAATCAGCCTGAATATAATGAAGCTAAGTTAGATGAATTCATGAATGGAATGAACGAACTGAAAGAAAAAGGCATATGGAATAAAGAGGATATTGTTAAATTATACTTTAGCCTTCTGCCTGAATTTTCTCATAAAGAAACTGGTAAATATTTAGATCAAAGGATGTAATTATGGAGCGTTTTTTTGATTTATTTTTTTCTGGTTTAGCATTGTTAGTTTTATCACCGTTGCTAGTTCCAATTGTTTTGATTTTAAGGTTTTCTGGGGAGGGTGAAATCTTCTTTTTGCAGGATCGTATTGGTAAAAATGGAAAGGTATTTAAGCTACTTAAATTTGCAACTATGCTTAAAGATAGCCCAAATATTGGCACTGGAACAGTAACAATGAAAGGAGATCCTAGGATTTTGCCAGTAGGAAAATTTTTGCGTAAAACTAAAATTAATGAATTACCTCAGTTATTAAATATCCTCTTTGGTGATATGAGTGTTATAGGGCCTAGACCGCTAACGGCTCAAACCTTTGGTTCTTATTCGGCTGAAACTCAAGAAATTGTTAAAAAAGTACGTCCTGGTTTATCAGGTGTCGGCTCTATAATCTTTCGAGGCGAAGAAGAAATTATGCATGGTGCTTCAGCATCGGTTGATTTCTATGACAATATCATTGCTCCATACAAAGGTTTACTAGAACAGTGGTTTGTATCTAATAAAGGCATAACCATATATTTTTTGGCGATTTTTATAACCGCATGGGCGGTTGTTTTTCCAAGCACAAAGATTGCATGGAGGATTTTTAGAGATTTGCCAGAGCCGCCCAAAGAGTTAAAGCAAGCACTTAATTTCATAGATTGATTTAACTTACCCAATTCTTTTGGTACTTTATAGCAGTCCAAACTGTTTACCATCTCAATATAAGTATAATTTTTAAGGGCTTTCCTTGTAACAACATGACCAATTACGATGCTATTCTACACATATATCAAAAGCTGCATATCTCAGCTTTTTTAAAGGTTTTATTTTTAAAGTTCTTAATTGATAATAAGACATATATAATTTTAACGATGATTAAATTTATTAACTTAAATAAAGCAGTACCATATTTGATTCTCAAAGAAAAATATGAGGAGGCTATTGTTGCAGGTCAAAACAATATTGAGGCTATTTCAATTTCTTCCTATAGCAATAAGATGAATGAGGTTGATTCTAGATATGTAAATCTTAAATTTATTTCAAATGATGAATTTATTTTTTTTAGTAATTATGAGTCACCAAAAGCAGCAGCTTTTAATTCTCATAATCAGGTAGCTGCATTAATTTACTGGCCTAGCACAAACATGCAAATTAGAATGAAGGCTAAAATTAAAAAAACTTCTGATGAGTTCAATCAACAATATTTTTTTGACAGATCAGAAGAAAAAAATGCATTAGCTATCTCATCCAACCAATCAAATGAGATAGTTTCTTATAACCAAGTTAAAGAAAATTATAATAAATCTTTAAAAAATGATGATTTAAAAAAATGTCCTGAATATTGGGGAGGTTATTCATTTACCCCTTATTATTTTGAATTTTGGGAAGGGCATGAATCAAGAATTAATAAAAGAGAGGTTTTTCAAAAAATTGATGGTATCTGGAAACAATCGATTCTTCAGCCATAAATATTGCCAAATATATTTTTTAGTATAAAATTCACCACTTGATTATTATTAAACTAATTCTAACTTCTCGAAAAAAATTTTTTTTGCTCTTTAATGTTTAGCATTTTCTCCTTTTATAACTCATAAATCCTTTGAAGAAAAATATTACCCCAATTAATGAAAAAATAAGAGCTGATGAGGTCATGCTTATCGCTGGTAACGGAGACAAGATGGGTATTGTTCCATTCAGCCAGGCTATTGAATCAGCTAGAGCGGCATCCTTGGACCTGGTTCAGGTTTCTCCATCTGATTCTAAACCAGTTGTTTGCAAACTTTTAGATTATGGTAAACATCTTTTTGATAAGAAGAAAAGTATTTCGTCTTCAAAGGTTAAAGTTAAAAGAAATACCACTAAAGAGATTAAATTCAGACCATCAACAGATGTTGGTGATTACAATATAAAATTAAAAAAAATAAAAAGCTTTATTCTTGATGGAGATAAGACTAAAATAAGCGTCCGTTTTAGAGGAAGAGAGATTTTAAATAGTGATATGGGTCTTAATTTATTAAATAGATTAAGAGACGAATTGGTGGATATTGCCCTGGTGGACCAAGAGCCATCATTAGAAGGCCGACAACTGCTTATGGTTTTATCTCCTCTAAAAAAGAAAAGTTAATTTGAAATATTAAGAAAATTATTATGGGATATAAACTTAAAACACATTCAGGAGCAGCCAAACGCTTTAAGAAAACAGGTTCGTCTGTTAAAAGCAAAAGCGCTAATAGAAATCATATTCTTACAAAGCAATCTACCAAAAGAAAAAGACATAATAGAGGCCTTAATAAGTTGACAGGGACTGTTCTTAAGATGGCTTCTGCTTTAATTAGAAGGTAACAAATATGCCAAGAGTAACAAAATCAGTCACAGCTAAAGCTAAACATAAGAAAGTATTAAGTGCTACTAAAGGCCATTACGGAGCTAGAAGCAGATTATTCAGAACTGCTAAGCAATCTAACATTAAATCTCTTCAGTATGCATTTAGGGATAGAAAAAATAAAAAAAGAGCTTTCAGATCTCTTTGGATTTCTAGAATTAATGCTGCTTCTAGAGCCATAGGTGTTTCATACTCTAAGTTAATTAATGGAATGACTACAAATAATATTATTATTGATAGGAAAATTCTTTCAGATATTGCAATTCAAGATCCATCAACTTTTGAAAAGATAGTTCAATCTGCTAATAAATAATAAACTTGTTAAATGTCATCATTTAACGATATCCAACCTCCAAAGTTAAGACAGAAATTGGGTGCTATACACCCAATAAATCAAGTAAAAGATTTCCTAATTGATCTTCTTCAGGATTACGGGTTTACTGAAGTTGATGGACCAGAAATAGAATCAGAAGAATTTAATTTTGATATGTTAAATATCAAAAAAACGCATCCTGCAAGGCAAATGCATGATACCTTTTATGTTAATAATAAAACCAAAGTCCTTAGAACGCATACTTCACCTGTTCAAATTAGAAGCATGCTCGATTCAAAACCGCCTTTAGCTATAACCTCTGCTGGAAAAGTTTTTAGGAAAGATGATGATGCGACTCATCTACCAATGTTTCATCAAGTTGAAGGTATATATATTGATAAACAGGTAACTTTTTCCCAGCTTAAAGACCTAATTCATCAAATTATTTATGCAATATTTGGTCAAGAGATACAAATTAGATTTAGGCCTTCATATTTTCCATTTACAGAACCATCGGCAGAAGTTGATATTCTTTCAGAGAATGACAAGTGGCTTGAGGTTTTAGGATGCGGCATTGTTAACCCTGTTGTGCTTGAAAACTGCAACATAGATTCAAATAAATATAGCGGACTTGCTTTTGGTTTAGGCGTAGAAAGAATAGCTATGCTGAAATATGGAGTTAATGATATAAGGGACTTTTACAAGTCTAATTTAGATTTTTTAAATCAATTTAAATGAAAGTTGCATATAAACACTTAATAAGCTGCATCCCATCTAAACCTAATATTGATGAGATCTCTGAGAGATTTTTTCAGCTTGGACATGAGCATGAAATAGAAGATGAAATTTTTAACATGGAACTTACCCCAAACAGAGGAGATTGTTTATCCGTCCATGGTTTGGTTAGAGATCTAGCCCCTTTTTATGAAATAGATTTAACTAGTGATATTTATGAAAAGGAATTAAAAGAATTAGAACTAGGTTTTGTTAATCATGCTCCAGAAGCATGTTCCCATATTTCATTTTTAAAAATAGAAATAGAAGGTGAAATAGCTGCATATAGAGGAAAACTTAAAGAATATTTTAAAGATTTAAGTATTAATAAAAATAATTTCTTTACGGATATCTCTAACTATATTTCATATGAGATGGGTCAACCAACTCATTGCTATGATGCAAAAAAAATTAGTAATTTGTTTTCATTAGAAATCATAGAAGAAGACAAAAAGTTTCATACTTTGCTAGAAAAAGAGGTAGTTATAAAAGGCAGGAATCTTGTATTTTTAGAGGATGGAAATGTAATAAATCTTGCTGGAGTCATGGGAGGTAAAAGCACCTCATGCTCAACTAATACGAAATCAGTTATTATCGAATGCGCTCATTTTAATCCTGAAGAAATTATAGGTAAATCTGTTAAATATGATATCAAGTCAGATGCTGCTCACAAATTTGAAAGAGGTATCGATCCACTTTGTCATGAAGAGGTTCTAAGAAGATTTATTCAGATAGTTTCTGATCATGTAAATATAAAAAATGTAGAAATATACAAGGATACTTTCGTTGACTATACTCATTTTAAAATACCCTTCGATGCAAATAAAATAAGTGATATTTTAGGTATTTCTAATGATAAAAAGGTCTTTGAAGAGTATTTACTTAAGTTAGGTTTTAACATTGTAGATAACACAATTATCGTACCTTCATACAGAAATGATATAAAAAATTTAAATGATATAGCTGAAGAAATTGCAAGAGTTATAGGGTATAACAATATTCCAGCCACATCTTTTCAACTGCCTCCTGCAAATGCAGTTACTGATATAAAAATACTTGAACAAAATGTGAAAGATTTTTTAATAAAGAATGGTTTTTTTGAGGTAATAAACAATCCATTTGTAAATATTGAAAGAGATAATGCATTTAAAGTGGACAATCCTCTTGATTCCAATAGACAATTTATTAGGACAAATCTAGAAAATTCTTTGGTAGAAAATCTTTTATATAACGAAAGGAGGCAGCAGGATTCTATTAAATTATTTGAAATTTCTGATGTTTATTCTACTTATAGTAATTTAAAAAATAAAAAAGTTCTTGGAATAATTTGCAGTGGCAGAGTTGGTAAAAATTATTTGGATTTCTCAAAAAAGATTAATACTAAATTTATTCGAAACCTTATGAAAAAGCTATCTCCCAAAACAAGCATTAATCCAATTAATATTGATAGAAATAGCCTCAATACAAAGTTAAAAAACGAGATTGTCTACCTTGAATTAGAACTTAATTCATTAAATGATTTAAGTTCAGAATTAGAGAGCAATCAAAAAAAACTACCTAGAGAAAATGATTTCATCAAATATAGTCCAGTTTCAGAATATCCATCGTCTTCAAGAGACCTATCCTTTTCAATAAAAAATACAGATAAATTCCATGAAGTTCAAGAATATTTTTTATCTTACAAGAGCAATTTGATAAAAGAAATATTTATATTCGATTTTTATAATAATAAAAAAAATAATGAAATTAAGATTGGCTTTAGAATTATTTTCCAATCGCATCAGGCAACTATCACAGATTACGAAATAAATAATGTTATAAAAGACATAATAACATATACTAATTCTATTAAGGGTGTGACAATTCCTGGTATGCATAAAGAAAATCACTAAAATTATCAATCAAAATTGTAGGTATAATTGACACATGAAAAATAAGATTCTGTTAATACTCACTCTTTTTACAATGACCTTTAACGGTCAAGAGCTAGACCCAAATTTTTTAGATAGCTTACCTGATGATATCAAAAAAGATTTAGTGGAAAAGAATGCCAAACAAGGCCTTAATGCTAAGGAAAATTATAAACCTTATCTTTATTCATCTAAGCTTAATCAAGCAGAAGAGCTTATAGATCTTAAAGAAAGATTAGAACTTGATTTATTAGAGCTTGAAAGAAGATTAAAACTTGATGATGGCTTGATAATTGATGATGGTTTAAAGCTTTTTGGGAGTGATTTTTTTAATACATTTCAAACTTCTTTTATGCCAACAAATGAACCAAATCCTGGTTCAGATTATTACCTCGATACTGGTGATGTCTTAAATATTCAAATGGTTGGTCAAAAAGATACTATTGATGATTTTATTATTGATGGGAGTGGGTCTATTTCTCTTGAGGATATTGGCAAAGTTTCTATAGCTGGAATGTCTTTGGGGGAAGCCTCGTCATTAGTAAAATCGAAGATAAATTCTGCATATATTGGAACAGATGCTTTTATCAGTTTAAGTGAAATAAGGGATGTGAATGTATTGGTTACTGGCAATGCAAAAAATCCCGGTATCTATACTTTCACAGGTAACTCTAATATTCTTCATGCAATAACAGCTGCCGGTGGAGTGAGCAAGTTTGGATCATACAGAGAAATCAATCTTATTAGAAATAATAAGGTCATAGAATCTTTAGATGTTTATGATCTTTTAATTAATGGTCAATATAATATATCAAAAAGGTTAAGATCTGGAGACGTGGTTTTTGTTGAAGCTAGAAAGTCTATAGTTGCGATTGATGGCGCCGTATACAGACCAGCAAAATATGAAGTTCTTGATGGGCAAAATCTTGATAGCGTAATTAAATTTGCAAACGGTATTAAGCGAACTGCTGACCTTCAAAACGTTTCTCTTGAAAGAATTCTTGATGGAGCACTAAATACTGTGCCGATAGTAAATAAATCCCAGTTTAAAACCATTACCGCATTGGATGGTGATCTAATTTATATCAGAGAACATCCTTACAGAGAAGCAAAAATTTCAGGCGCTGTTTTGAAGCCTGGAACCTACACCATGTCTGCTAATGAAAATATCAATGATCTTATTGATAAAGCAGGAGGTTATACAAATAATGCTTATCTGTATGGGGCGATCTACATAAATGAGGATGCAAAAAAAATAAATGAAAAAGCTAATGATATTTTATATCAAGAATTTTTAGATAATATAATTGCTGTAAGCCAACAGAACATTGGTGAAAATTTTGATTTAACACCAATAGTTCAGCTAACAAAGGAGATTAAAGACAGCGATATTAACGGAAGAGTGATAATTGATTTAGAAGATGAAGATTTGATCAACACATATTCTGTTAATGAAAGTGATCATTTATTTATTCCTGAAATTAATAATGTTGTCTATGTTTATGGAGAGACTTCATCAGAGGGTGCTGTCATGTATTCTGAAGATAAAAGCGTAGATTATTTTGTTGAAAAATCTGGAGGTTATAAGCGATTTGCCGATAAAAAATCAATTTATATACTTTATCCAAATGGTGAATCACAGTTATATTCTGCAAAAAGAAATATTTTTGAAAGCTCTCCTAAAAGCACAATTGTTATTAAGCCTGGTTCAATAATTTTTGTTCCTAGAGAGTTAGATGAATCAACTCCAAGAAGGCTTGCTGCTCAAGCATATGTATCCATCTTGGGTAACTTAGGAATAGCTTTGGCATCTCTATCATCTATTAATAATAATTAATTAAGATGAATGAAAAGCAAAGTTAATTTTTTTAAGTCTTTAATTCCCTTATTTTTAATCACTTATGTTTGCTCAGATAGTTTTGATAATAACTTCTATAATAATCATGGGTCAGTAGGCCTTATAAATATTCCGACAGCAAGATTTTTTGATGAAGAAGTTCATGGTGTAACAGTATATGATGGAACTCCAGATCAAAAAATTACTTTAACCTCACATCCTTATGATTGGTTTGAGGCCTCCTTTTTTTATACAAATATACAAGGCAGGCCATATCCAGGTTTTGAATATCAAGACTACAAAGATAAAGGTTTTAACTTCAAAATTAGATTAAAAGAAGAAGGTTATCTACCAGCTATTGCTATTGGATTAAATGATTTTGCTGGAACTGGTTTTTATAGCTCCGAATACATAGTTTCAAGCTATGGTATAAACAATGTGGACTTTCATGTTGGTATGGGTTGGGGCCAGTTAAGTGGCGATCCAAACCTTAAAAACCCTTTAAGTTACCTATCTGATAGTTTTAACAACAGACCTGTAAAAGCTACTAATCAAGGAGGTAGTTTTAATCCTGACCAATATTTTTCAGGATCTAGGGCTTCACATTTTTATGGGATTTCTTATAAGTATAATAATAATTTATTTTTAAACTTTGAAAAGGATCCTACTAAAATCAATGGACCAAAAATGCCATACCCAGACAAAGAGCATCAATACTCTTATGGCCTAAATTATAAAATTAACAATAATTTTAATATCGGGTTGTCTTATGAGCGTGGCAGTTATTTCTCGTTAAGAGTTAATTACAAAAATAACCCCAAAGCATCTAGGAAAAAATATGAATATAGAGTAGCTAAAATAAATACCAATGATGATAGCTATACAAAACTTATAAAAAATCTAGAAGAAAATGGAATAGGTGTTAATAAAATTACTGAAACCTCAAGATCATTAGGTCTTGAGCTAACTCAATTCATTCACTCAGATATTGCATTAGTTGAGCAAATCATCAAAGAGGCTGGAAGAGAATCAGGCATTAACAAAGATATTAAGAAAGATATAAAAATAGCTGATTTAGATGCTATTAATGAAATTGACGAATCATTTGAGAGAAGGGCAAAAATAATATACGAAAGAGAAACAAAAAGAGCGTTTAATACAAATACTGGTCTAAGATTTCAACCTTTTCTTGCTTCAAGGGAAGAGTTTTTTAAAGGAGCTTTTTTAATAGAAAATAATTCTGAAATTATCTTAAAAGAAAACTTATTTTTTAATGTAAACCTCAAATACAGTCTTGCAAATAATTTCGAAGATCTCAGATTTCCACCAGTTGATACTTTTCCAGAACAAGTTCGCTCAGATATTAAGCAGTATTTAAAAAATATGGACGATGGAGTTTTAATTGGTCGCGCCCAATTAGATTATCATTATTCACATAATCAATATAATCACTTTATGGTTACTGGAGGTATTCTTGAAGATATGTTTTCTGGCTATGGCGCTGAATATCTCTATTTTAAACCAAATACTAACTACTCGCTTGGATTTGAGGTATTTCATGTTAAAAAAAGAGATTATGATTGGGGTCTTGGTCATTTAGATTATAAAAATACAACATATAGTGCCAATTTATACTATAGAAATTATGGCTTAATACCTTTCGACATGAAATTATCTTTTGGTGAGTACTTAGCGGGAGATAAAGGGTCTACTATCGAATTCTCAAGAAGGTTTAAAAGTGGCGTTAGTTTTGGTGTTTTTGCTACCTTCACCGATGTATCAACAGAAGATTTTGGCGAAGGTAGTTTTGATAAAGGGATCTTTTTTAATATTCCTATATACGGAAATTTCATAAACTATACATGGAGACCTTTAACAAAAGATCCAGGAGCAAAACTAATTCGGCGAAATTCTTTACATGACTTGTTAGTAAGGTTTAGACCTTTAGATTAATGTAGAACATTGGTTGATGAACATATTTAACAATAATGTAACAATTATGTTTTAAAAATAAACTTAAAAATCTTTATTTTTACAAAAAAAAGTGTCAATATAGTTCGCATTAGACTAAAATATGCAACTTAGTATATTTACATATTGGAGATGGAGACAACAATAATGAAATTTTATAAAAATATAAAAACCATTTTGCTTGCGTCAATTGCCCTTTTGCTTTTTATGACGCCTGTTACAGCAGCTGATGATTTTTTAACTGAACAATCTATTAACACTATTAATGAAAGAGTGAGCTCTATGAATTACAGAGAGCTTGTTTCTGCAAAGTCTTCATTAGAAAAAGAATTAATGGTTGCTGAGCAAAGTGCTGAAAATACACAAAGCCCATCTTCAAATAAAGCCCTAAGAACACGTATAGCTGAGATCACTGCTGAATTATCTGCGATACAAAAGGTTCTAGCTGCTATGGTTGCCGTTGGTGCTGTTTCAGCTCTAACTAATGATAGTTTTGTTGATGGTGCTCCTCCGGTCATAACCATACTTGGTGATAATCCAGCTACAGTAGAGCTTGGAACAACTTATGTAGATGCAGGTGCAACTGCTATGGATGCTTATCGTGGTAGCACTAATGTTGCTTCTAGTGGTTCGGTTGATGCGAATACTGTAGGTACTTACACCATTACATATTCATCATCAGATTTAGATGGTAATACAGCAACTGCAACAAGAACTGTTAACGTTGTTGATACCACAGCTCCCGTCTTAACAGTCACAGGTAATAATCCAGCCACAGTAGAGCTTGGAACTTCATACACTGATGCAGGAGCAACTGCTACTGATGCTTCTGGTGATGTAACTGTTGTTACAAGCGGCGATACAGTTGATGCAGATACACTCGGAACTTATACAATTACCTACACATCTACAGATGCCTCTGGTAATGCTGGTACAGAAACAAGAACTGTTAACGTTGTTGATACAACAGTTCCGGTATTCACGTCTTCTTCAACATTTGTAATTGATGAGGGTGACACAGACGTTGGAACAGTAACAGCTACAGATATCCAAGCTGTAACTTTCTCTATAGTTTCAGATGCTCTTTCTATAACATCAGCAGGTGTATTAACTATAGATTTAGCTGCATCTGATTATGAAGCTCAGTCTGACAATCCTGTGACACTTCCTTACGATGGAAGTACATATGATATAACAGCTACAGTTACTGCTACAGACTCTAGCTCAAATGCTGCTACACAATTAATCACAGTAAGCATTAGAGATGTTGGTGGTCTTGATGATAATAATGAGACCGGAACAGCAACAAATACAAGCACAGAAACAGGAACAGGAACTGGTACAGGAACTGGCACAGGAACAGGAACTGGTACAGGAACTGGCACAGGAACAGGAACTGGCACAGGAACTGCCACAGGAACTGGTACTTAATAGAACTTAGATAAAACGTGGGTCTTGGTAAGAAAGATATTGTTAACAATATCTCCTCCAAGACCCTAATTTCTTCTAAGGATAGCTTAAAGATTCTAGATTCTTTTCTTTGTATTTTAAAAAAACATAAAAATAAAAATATTAAGCTTGCTAAATTTGGATCTTTCTTATTAATAAATACTCCAAGAAGAATTGGTAGAAATCCAAAAACAAAAAAAGAGTATGAGATCAGAGCTCGAAAAAAACTTACATTTAAAGCATCAAATAAGATTAAATCTTTTTTGAACTAAATATTTGGTCGGGATGGCCGGATTTGAACCGACGACCACTACACCCCCAGTGTAGTGCGCTACCAGGCTGCGCTACATCCCGATTATTAAATACTTTGACTATAATTATATATAATTAATAATAAACACTTATGCAAATAAAATACAAACTTTCATTTTTTGCTATTTTTTTAATGCCTGCTGATTTATTTTCAAATGACAATTTAGAAATATATACATCATCAGGAAGTGCAGTAGGTTCAATCACTAATAAAGTGATTTCCTGGGATGATATACCATATGCAGAACCGCCTGTTGGTGAATTAAGATGGAAGGCACCAAGAGATTTTAAAAATGAAAGAAATGTGATTAGACCTAAAAATGATAATTTTTGTGTTCAAGAGCCTTCTACATTGGGCGGAGCTGAAGGTAATGATGAAATTGTAGGTACTGAAGATTGTCTATATTTAGATATAAAAGCACCAACTAAAAAATCTGAAAAATTATTACCAGTCATGTTTTGGATTCATGGTGGTGGAAATATATCAGGACTAAAAGATATTTATGACTTTTCTACCATGGTCAAAAAACATGATGTAATTATAGTTTCTATCAACTATAGATTAGGGCCTTTTGGTTGGTTTACTCATCCATCTATACAAAATAAACAAAATGGCCTTGATAAGACATCAAATTTTGGAACACTTGATATAATCAAAGCACTAGAGTGGGTAAATAAAAATATTATTCTTTTTGGAGGAGATCCGTCAAACATAACTATATTTGGTGAGTCAGCTGGCGGACATAATGTTTTATCTCTTCTTGTTGCACCCCAAGCAAGAGGTTTATTTCATAAAGCTATTAGCCAATCTGGATATACCACATCTGTAGATTTAGTGAGTGCTTATAAACAAGATTCAAAGACAACTTATACTCATACAAGTGAATTTACTGTAAATGAATTGCTTAAAATAAACTATGAAGGTAAGGATATTTACTCCTTTTTAAAAGATCTTTCAGCATATGATTTTTTTAGAAGTTATTTAGGTAAATATAATTCAGAAATTCCTTTGTTAACCAATGATGGAATTGTAATTCCTACAATTGGTTTAAAGAAAGCATTAGGTACAAAAGATATGTTAAATAATGTGCCTTTAATAGCTGGTTCAAATAGAGATGAGGTGAAACTTTGGATAGGACTGGCGGAGTATTTTGTTGAAGTTGACTTTTCAATCATAGGTTCAATTTTTGGAATTCCTCGTGTAAAACTAAAAGATGAAGAATCTTTCGAAGCCTTTAATTATTTCAGAAGTGCCGCTTGGCAATTAAGGGGTGTTATTGAGCCTTTATCTTCTTTACATGCAGCTGGAAATTATCAAACTTATTCGTACAGATATGATTGGGATGATCACAGAAAATTTTTTATTGCTGATTTTCAAAAGCTTTTTGGGGCAGCTCACGCAACAGAAATACCCCTTTTAAGCGGAAACAATAAACTGGTAGGCGATTATGGGTTTTTGCTCTATCCAATTGGACCTTCCAAGAAATTTACATCAAAAAATATGATGAGATTTTGGACAAACTTTGCAAAATTTGGTGAACCTGGAGAATCATCAAACAAAATTAAATGGGAAAAGTATTCTCCAGATAGGAAAAATTTTATTATTCTTGATAGAAAAAGAAATATGAAGGTAATTGAAATTTCTTCTAGTTACAAAGAATTAATTGAAGAGCTAAATGAGGATACTAGGGTTAATAATATTGAAAAGTGTGTAATTCTATATCAGATGGGCTCTTTGGTTGGTAATGATATTTTTGATAAATTGATTAAATATGCCACGTTTTCGTGCAAAAAATCTGACGCAATAATATTTCTTGATGACAATGACAGTTTTATCGAGTATTAGTTTTCTATATTTTTCTTTGCTTCATGCTTGAGCTTCAAGACTTTTAAATCTTTTACATGCAACATGTCCGCAATTCTTCTTATCAATCTTTCCTCATCTACTGTAAGGACATTATCTGAATAAGCTGTTTCCCATAAAAATTTAATCAATCTGTACTTTTCATCAATCGAGAAAAAATGATTGATGTCATTAATAAAATTATGAAATGATACTTGGCTGGTACTCTGCTCTTCTATTTTTTCTAACACTTCTTCAGAACTATAATTAAGCTCAACAGATTTATTAGCAATATTTTTTTTAATTGTAAATAACTCGTCTTCATCAACTTTTCCATCTGATCTTGCTACCTCATAGGCAAGAGCAAACCCGATAAGCTCAATGTCAAAACTTTCTTTATCAACTAAATCATTAGAAGTATTTGTCTTTTTTTTAAAGAAATTAAACATTTTTAATTTTTAGTCTTTGCCTTAATTCATAATTATAAGCATACATATAATAAAAGATTGCAAAAAGAATAAATAATAATGTTGATATCCAAATAGGGAAATTATTTTCAATATATATTGCAAAGAAACCAAATATTAATGTGATAAGTAAAATAATTAAAAGAGTTACCTCGGGTGAAAATTTATGCATTAGCTTATGATGGATATGGTCTCTTCCTGGAGTTGACCAGCTTTTACCCTTGCCAACCCTAGAGATAATAAGACCAATACAGTCTAGTAATGGTATGGAAACAAACCAAATCATGGTCATAGGTTCTAATTTATAAACAGTACTCTGGGAAGAATAAATAGCTGCCCATGCGACCCAAAAACCAATTAAATTAGAGCCATGGTCGCCTAAAAATACACCACGTTTTTTTCCAAAAATTCTCAAATTAAAAAGAAGAAAGCCAATCATTGCCCCAATAATAAGAACAAGCATGGAGTCATATATGAGTCCGGATTTAAAACCTATCAAAAGAAGAGCAATCATAGCTGTTCCAGAACATAAACCATTTATTCCATCTATCATATTAAATGCATTCATCAAACCAACAGTACAAAAGATTGTGAAAGGAATACTTAAAACACCCAGATGAATATCACCAAAATAAAAAATATTACCCAAGTTTTCTAATTTAATATCTGTCATTAATATCATATATAAGCTTAAAAGAATTTGAAATACAATTCGTATTGTTGGCTTTATACTTTTGAAATCATCAATCAAAAATAATGGTACTAAAATAATAGACGCTATCGTTAAGTGATATGTAAATTCAGGCACATAGCCTTTCAACCCATTAAAGTCTAAATAAAGTTCAGCCGAGAGCACTGAGGCTATTAATATTGCCAAACCTCCAGTTAATGGAGTGGCTCGATTGTGAAACTTACGACTACGGTCAGGAAGATCAATTAGGATCTTTCTTTTTTTTGCTAAACTACGCATAGCACTATTGATAGCCATAGAAGCAATTATGCTTATAATTAAATAATCGATGATTATATTTAAATCCATAAAGGTTATTTTACGTTATATCTATATGTATATGTTGTTAGCAATTTATAAATGTTTTTATTATATACATATTAATAAAGCATTAATAACACATTCGTATAATAAAAATAGTTTCTCATCATAATGATAATTGTATGAATAAAGATATTTTTGAAAATGAATTACAAATTGCAAAATTTACTGCCAAAAAGGCTGGAGAGATTTTAATTGAGAAAAGAAATGATTTACAACATTCGATATTTTCCTCAGATACAGATTTAAAGCTTAAAGCTGATCTTGAATCAGAAAAATTTATCAAAGAATACATACAAGCAAATTCTGATTATCCTATTCTTGCAGAAGAAAGTGGTAAGTCAGTTGAAGATTTAGGTGAAATATTTTGGGTAGTAGACCCCCTAGACGGTACGGCAAATTATGCAAGAAACCTACCACTATGTTGCGTTTCAATTGCATTAGTTGAAAATCTCAAACCAGTAGTAGGAGTAATCTTTGATTTTAATAATAATGATTTATATCAAGGATCAACTAATACAAAAGCATTGAAGAATGATGAAATGATAAATATATCAAATATTAATAACCAAAAAAAAGGCATTTTGTTAACAGGATTGCCAAATAATACAGATTTTTCAGACGCATCAATTTTTAATTTTGTAAAAGATTTTCAAAATTGGAGGAAAGTGCGAATGATTGGCTCAGCAGCAATGGCTGCTGCGTATGTTGCCTCAGGTTCAGCTGATGTTTATAAAGAAAATAATACATATTTATGGGATATAGCTGCTGGAGCAGCAATAGTCGAGTCTGCTGGTGGTATTGTAAAAATTACTGAGCCCAATGAGAACTATCAAGTTAATGTCTTTATTTCAAATGGCAAAATCATTAATTGATAAAATGATAAAAATTTCTAAAAAACCATGAAGACTTTAGTTTGGTTTAGATCTGACTTACGCCTAGAGGATAATCCGGCATTAAAAAATGCATTTATTGAATCTGATGAAATACATGCAGTTTTCATTTATTCAAAAGTACAACTAAAAAGACATAACGAATCAAATATTAAGATAGATTTTTTAATTAGAAACCTAAACAGTCTTGAGCAAAGCTTAGCGAGTTTAAATATTCCATTGATTCTCCTTAATAGTAAAGGGTTTGAAGATAATGGAGTTTTACTAAATCAATATGCAATTGAAAACTCTATAAATACCGTTTATTGGAATAATCAATTTGGTGAAGATGAAGAAATTCGAGATAAAAAGGTTTCAAAGATCTTGAAAGAATCAAATATTCAAGTAAAAAATTTTGATGATCAGGTTGTTTATAAGCCTGGAACCTTAAAAACTGGTCAAAACCAACCCTATTCAGTATTCACGCCATTTAAAAGAAAGTGGATAGAAAATTTTGAGATGGATTTCCTTGATATAGATTTTGATTACCACAAAAAAAATTTTTCTGTAGGTAAGCCATCAAATATTAAAAATTTTAATTTTGATTTTGAAAAGACTCATTTTGTTGAAATGGATTTATGGGTTCCAGGCGAAGATGAGGCCAAGAGAAGACTTGAAGATTTTTTAAAAAATAAAGTTAATAATTATTCAAAGAATAGAAATGACCCAATTCTCGAAGGGACAAGCCGTATTTCGCCTTATCTGGCATTGGGCATAATTTCTCCAAAAAAATGTATTCTTGAAGCACTTAAGCTTAATAATTTTGAATTTTCTTCAGGTAGTATAGGTATTACTAAGTGGATTGATGAGATAGTATGGAGAGAATTTTATAAAAATATTTTGTTCTCTTTTCCAAAAGTTAGCAGAGGTCAGCCTTTCCAAGATTACTCAAAGAAAATTGAGTGGAGGTATAACGAAGAAGAATTTGAAGCTTGGAAAGCAGGTAAAACTGGATTTCCAATTGTTGATGCAGCCATGAGACAACTTTCTAATGAGGGTTGGATGCATAATCGTCTTCGTATGGTTGTAGCAATGTTTTTTACTAAAAATATGCTTCATGATTGGAGATTGGGTGAGGCTTTTTTTATGCAAAATCTTATCGATGGAGACTTTGCATCAAATAATGGTGGTTGGCAGTGGAGCAGTTCTACGGGAACAGATGCTGCTCCTTATTTTAGAATTTTTAATCCAATAACACAGTCAACAAATTTTGATAAAGAAGGTTTGTTTATAAAAAAGTATATACCTGAACTAAAGGATTTAGATAAATCTGTTATCCATGATCCCCCAAAAGAACATAGAAGGTATTGTAATTATCCTGAACAAATTTTAGATTTAAAAGAATCGAGACTTAGAGCAATAGAAGCCTTTAAAGTAGCAAAATCCTAGATTTAATTTTCATAGTCTAGTTACCTAACTTTAGGTATACTCTCTTCATTATTTTATATATTTTAAACGGAGAGTATATAGATATGCATAAAACTGATTTAGAAATTGCAAATAATGCCAAAAAAAAACATATTAAAGATGTTGCATCATCTCTAAATATTCCTGAAGAGGCTTTAATTGTTTATGGTAATGATAAAGCAAAAATTAATTATAATTTTTTAGATTCTTGTAAAGATAAAAAAGATGGCAAATTAATTTTGGTCACTGCTATTTCTCCAACCCCTGCAGGTGAGGGCAAGACAACAACAAGTGTTGGTCTTGTTGATGGCTTATGTCATATTGGAAAAAAAGCGATGATTTGCTTAAGAGAGCCTAGTCTTGGTCCTTGTTTTGGCATGAAAGGTGGAGCTGCTGGTGGCGGCTATGCTCAGGTCGTACCGATGACAGATATAAATCTTCATTTCACAGGAGATTTCCATGCAATTGGTGCTGCTCATAATCTTTTATCAGCAGTCGTTGATAATCATATTCATTGGGAAAATAGTCTCAACATAGATCCAAGGAGAATAACTTGGAGAAGGGTTGTTGATATGAATGATAGATCATTAAGAGATATAACATGTGGTCTGGGTGGGATAGGAAATGGGATACCGAGACAAAGTGGTTTTGATATTACTGTAGCATCAGAAATAATGGCTGTTTTTTGTTTAGCGAGTGATCTTGAAGATTTGCAAGAAAGGGTAGGAAATATTGTAATTGGATATACAAGAAAACAAGAGCCCGTTAAAGTTTCTCAATTAAACGCACAAGGTGCAATAACAGCGTTATTGCGAGATGCGTTTCAACCAAATTTAGTTCAAACGCTTGAGAATAATCCAGCATTTATGCATGGTGGACCATTTGCAAACATTGCTCATGGATGTAACTCAGTTATGGCTACAAAAAGTGCTCTTAAATTGGCAGATTATGTTGTTACTGAGGCTGGTTTTGGCGCAGATTTAGGAGCTGAAAAGTTTTTTGATATTAAATGCAGAAAAGCAGGCTTATCTCCAGATGCAGTTGTTCTTGTTGCCACAACTAAAGCCTTAAAAATGCATGGTGGAGTCAAAAAAGATGACTTAAAAGATGAGAATGTTCAAGCAATTAAAGATGGATGTAAAAATCTTGAGAGACACATACAAAATATTACAAAATTTGGGGTACCAGTTACTGTTGGGATTAATGAGTATTACACAGACACAAAAGAAGAGCATGAAGCAATAATCCAATTTTGTGAAAATCTAGGAGTTGCTTGCAAAATATCATCACATTGGTCCAATGGCGGAAAAGGTGCTGCAGATTTAGCAACTCATGTTGCTGAATTAGCTGATAGCAATAGTGCTTCATTTAAAACTTTATATGATGATGGTATGCCATTGTGGGAAAAAACTGAACATATTGCTAAGAATATTTATGGGGCTTCAGGAATTATTGCTGATAAAAAAGTTAGAAATAAATTTAAGAAATTAGAAGAAGATGGTTATGGAAACTATCCGGTTTGTATGGCAAAAACTCAATATAGTTTTTCAACTGATCCACTATTATTAGGTGCACCATCAGGCCATGAAGTTCCAATTAGAGAAGTAAGGTTATGCTCGGGTGCTGAATTTATTGTTGTTATTTGTGGAGAGATAATGACTATGCCTGGCCTTCCAAGAAAACCAGCATCTGAAAATATTGGAGTAGACAAAAATAAGAATATAGAAGGTTTATTTTAAATATTTTGTATAATATTTTGCTGACTTTATGTTGAGGTTTAAAATGAAAGATAAATTACAATTTTACATAAATGGTTCATGGGTAGATTCAGAATCAAATGAAAAAATAGAAGTCATAAATCCTGCAAATGAAGAAATAATTGGTCATGTTACAGCTGGTACAAAGGGAGATATAGATAGAGCTGTTGAAGCGGCCTTTCAAGCCTTTTCCTCTTTTCAATATACTTCAAAGGAAGAGAGAATAGAGCTTCTAAATAATATTATTTCTGAGTATGAGAATAGATATGATGATTTTGTTCAAGTCATTACTGAAGAAATGGGTGCGCCCCTATGGTTATCAGAAAAAGCTCAAGCATCAACAGGTATCAAAAATATTCATGAAACTTTAGACGCTCTAATAGATTATCAGTTTGAGAAACCTGAGGGTGACTATACTTTAATTAAGGAACCAATAGGTGTTATTGGCATGATTACACCTTGGAATTGGCCGATGAATCAAATTACAACAAAAGTTTCTGCTGCACTGGCAGCAGGTTGTAGCATGGTTCTTAAGCCAAGTGAAATATCACCTTATTGTGCAATGCTTCTAGCAGAAGTTTTTGACAAAGCAGGAGTCCCAGGAGGAGTATTTAATGTTGTTAATGGTTATGGACCAACTGTAGGAGCAGCATTATCTGAACATCCAGACGTTGCTATGATGTCATTTACTGGTTCAACTCGAGCTGGTATTGCAGTGGCACAAGCATCAGCTGTTTCAGTAAAACGTGTGCATCAAGAACTTGGTGGAAAATCTTCAAATATCATTCTTGATGATGTTGCAGATTTAGAAAAATCAGTTAGAGGTGGAGCTGGGCATTGTTTTCTTAATTCAGGACAATCCTGCAATGCTCCAACAAAAATGTTAGTCTCAGCACAAAACTATGACAAAGCTATTGAAGTTGCAGTACAGACTGCAAACAGCACTACCGTTGGCGATCCGCAGGGAGAATATAGAATTGGACCTATTGCTAATAAAGCACAATACGAAAAGATTTTAAGAATGATTGAAATAGGAATTGAAGAGGGTGCAAGACTTGTTGCTGGCGGTATTGAAAAACCTGAAGGCTATGAAAAAGGTTATTATATAAAACCTACAGTTTTTGCAGACGTCACTAATGACATGACAATTGCTAAAGAAGAAATTTTTGGTCCAGTTCTATCAATAATAAAATACGAGAATGAAGATGAAGCTATTGAGATAGCTAATGACACCGAATACGGCCTTGCAGGTTATGTCCAAGGTGAATCGGAACATGCCAAAGAAGTTGCTCGTAAAATAAGAGCCGGGCAAGTAATTATAAATGGAGGTGCTAGAGGAACAGGAGCACCTTTTGGTGGTTATAAAGCTTCAGGCAATGGAAGAGAGCATGGGCTTCATGGTCTTGAAGAATGCCTAGAAACTAAAGCTGTAATTGCTCCGTAAACTAGTCTAATAAATCAGGCTGCATTTTAATTATTTTATCAAACGCAGGCTGATAACTAGCCCATGCAGCTATATCATTTGCAATGAACTCTCTAGTTTTAATTGCTGTCTCATGAGAAACTGAAATTGGTTTACCAGCTGATTCTGCCATTAATTGAGCCTGACAACATCTCTCCATGGACATGTAAAACCACAGTGCAATATCTACAGACGGTCCTGTGGTCAAAATGCCATGGTTTTGCAATATAGCTACTTTCTTATCACCAAGAGCTTTAGCTATTTCATCTCCCTCATCTACTTCCTCAACAACACCAGAAAAATCCTTATATATAGCTTGATTTTCATAAAAGGCACACGCATCTTGAGAAATTGGGTCAAGCAATTTACCCAATGTTGAAAAGGTTCTTCCATATATTGAATGTGAATGCGCAGCGGCATTCACATCAGGTCTTGCCTTATGAAGTCTTGAATGAATTGCAAATGCAGCAACATTTACATCTTTGTCACCTTGAACAACTTTTCCATCATGATTAACTAGCAAAAGATCTGAAACGGATATTTGAGAAAAGTGAACACCAAGTGGATTCACCCAAAAATGATCTTTAAACTCAGGATCTCTATAAGTTATATGTCCAGCTACACCTTCATTAAACCTAAAATAGTCAAATAATCTGAATCCGGCTGCTAATTTTTCTAATTGATTTCTTCTTTCTTCTGCTGGACTTGCAAACTCTTGAAAAACCAAGCCCTTTTCTTTAATAGGAAGTCTCCCATCAGTAATATCTATTTTTAAAGGTGTAACATTTGACATAGTTATTATTCTCCTAAGCTCAATAATGTTAAAATAGCTTACCAAATAAATAATTAAATATGAAATATAGAATTGAAAAAGATAGTTTAGGTGATGTTAAGGTCCCGGCAAAAGCATTATGGGGAGCTCAAACACAAAGGGCCTTAGATAATTTCACTATAAGTGGGATTAAATTTGTCTTTCCTTTTGGAAGATCTTTTATTGAAGCTTTGGGTATGATTAAATTTTCAGCTGCGGCTGCTAATAATAAGTTAAAACTATTATCAGCCAACAAAGCTGCAGCTATAAAATCAGCATCAAAAGATGTTCTTAATGGATTGCATGATGACTCGTTTCCTCTTGATGTTTTCCAAACTGGTTCAGGAACTAGTTCTAATATGAATGCTAATGAGGTTATTGCCAATTTAGCTTCAAAAAAATCAAAATTAAAAATTAATGCAAACGACGATGTAAATATGAGTCAAAGCTCTAATGATGTTATTCCAACAGCTATATGCGTTAGCGCTCTGATTGACATGAATAAATTGCTCTTGCCAAACCTTGATAAATTAATAAATTCAATTGATTTAAAAATGAAGCAAGTTAAAGGCAATGTTAAAACAGGTAGAACTCATTTAATGGATGCTATGCCAATAGATTTCTCACAAGAGTTATCTGGATGGAAAGCTCAATTAGAGGCAAATAATAAAACCATTATTCAAGCAACCAATAGGATGAATGAACTTCCCCAAGGCGGAACAGCAATTGGAACCGGAATAAATGCACATAAAGATTTTTCAAAACATTTTTGTTCTGAATTAAATAAGCTTTCTAAATTTAAAACCAAGCCTGCTAAGAATTTTTATCAAGGATTAAGTTCTGTTGATAATGCAGTTGAACTTTCTTCAGCTTTAAAAAATTTAAGCGTTATATTAATGAAAATATCTAATGATCTTAGATGGATGAATAGTGGACCATTGACTGGTTTAGGCGAGATAGAGCTTCAGGCCTTACAGCCCGGAAGCAGTATTATGCCTGGAAAGGTGAACCCTGTGATTCCAGAAGCAGTAGCAATGGCTTGCGCTGATGTAATTGGAAATGATCTAACAGTAACTCTTGCAGGGCAAAGTGGCAACTTTCAACTAAATGTGATGTTGCCTGTTGTGGCATATAACTTACTAAAAAGTATTAATTTGTTGGGAAATGCAATGCCACTTCTTGCAAATAAAGCTATCAAAACATTCAAAGTAAATTCAAAAAATATTAACGAATCTTTATCAAAAAATCCGATTCTTGTAACAGCCTTAAACAGGGTAATTGGTTATAGCAAAGCTGCTGCTATTGCAAAAAAAGCTTATAAAGAGAGTAAATCAATCATAGAAGTTGCTCATGAAGAAACAGGCATAAGTAAATCTGAATTAGCAAAACTTCTAGACCCATCAAAGCTTACAAAAGGTGGTATTAGTGAGTGATTTAGCTTCAAATACCTGCGAGGCATGCAGAATTGATGCTCCAAGAGTTTCAGATGATGAAGCCTCCATACTCATAAAGGAAATAGAGGGATGGGATGTGATTGATGACGGAGCAAAGAAGCTAAAAAAAGAATTTAGTTTTTCAAACTATAGCGATTCAGTAGATTTTTCAAATAAAGTTGCTGATATGGCTGATAAAGAGGATCATCATCCACAAATTATTTTGGAATGGGGTAAAGTTACAGTCATTTGGTGGTCTCATAAAATTAAAGGACTGCACAAAAATGACTTTATTTGCGCAGCAAAGACAAATAAAATAAGTAAAAATTAATATGGAACAAAACGAAAAACCTTATCAATCATTAGCTTGGCTAGCTACTGGCATTCTCATCATTGCCGCAGCATTAGCAAGCTTTGTTCCTGAGTTAGAGTATCATCATTGGGCTTTTATATCTGCAAATACTTTATGGGTCTATGTTGGATGGCTTTGGAAAGAGCAATCATTAGTGGTCCTTAATGCTGGATTAACATTAATTTATATTTTAGGACTAATATTCTAAGAATTATTTTTTTTTAAATTCAGTCTTGCTATAATCCAACATGGAAAAAGTAAAACAAAAAGCCCTAACGTTTGATGATGTTCTTCTTTTGCCAAGGTATAGCGACTTTGTACCTAGCGAAGCTTCTACTCAAACTAAACTCACAAAAAACATTACTATCAAAGTTCCTTTGGTCTCAGCTGCTATGGATACTGTTACTGAATCACGTATGGCTATTGCTTTAGCTGAAGTTGGCGGAATTGGTATTATTCATAAAAATAACAATATTGATGAACAGGTTTTAGAAGTTAAGACTGTAAAAAAATATGAAAGTGGAGTTGTCAGAGATCCATTGACAATAGAATCTGATAAGTCTATTGGTGAATTGATTCAACTAACCACAGAATTAAACATTTCTGGCATGCCGGTTGTGGATAATGGAGAGCTCAAGGGTATAGTGACAAGTAGAGACTTTAGATATGCAGATAATATGGATGCACAAGTATCATCAATCATGACTCCACATGATCAATTAATAACCGTAGAAGAAGGTACGCCACAAGAAACGGTAAAAAAACTAATGCATGAAAATAGGATTGAAAAAGTTTTGGTTATCGATCAATCAGGAGCATTAGGTGGATTAGTAACCATGAAAGACATAGAAAAGTCTGCAGAACATCCAGATGCAACCAAAGATGATTCTGGAAGCTTAATGGTTGGAGCTGCTTTAGGAACTAGTCCAGATACTCTTGAAAGAGCACACGCCTTAAATGAAGCAGGTGTTGATTTATTTGTCATTGATAGTGCTCATGGACATTCAAAAAATGTTATTGAAACTATTAAAGTTATAAAAAAAGAATTCCCGTCTATTGAAGTAATAGGCGGAAATGTAGCTACTCCTGAGGGAGCTATAGAACTTGTTAAAGCTGGAGCTGATGGGGTTAAAGTAGGAATGGGCCCAGGTTCCATCTGTACAACAAGAATCATTGCCGGTATTGGTGTGCCTCAAATATCAGCTATTTTAGATATAAAAGAAGCTCTTAAAAAAATGGATGTAGGCATTATTGCTGATGGGGGGATAAGATTTTCAGGCGATATAGCTAAGGCTATTGCAGCAGGCGCTGATTCTGTAATGCTTGGTGGTTTATTTGCGGGAACTGAAGAAGCACCTGGTAAAGTCGAGCTCTTTCAAGGAAGAAGTTTTAAAACTTATCGTGGTATGGGATCTATTGGTGCTATGACTGAGAGGCAAGACGCAAACAGATACATGCAAGAAGATACGGATGCAGACAAATTAGTACCTGAGGGTATCGAAGGTAGAGTTCCATACAAAGGACAAGTAATAAATGTTATTAATCAATTGATTGGTGGACTTAGACAGTCTATGGGCTATATAGGCTGTAAAACTATAGAAGAGGTTCATCAGAATAGTAAATTTGTTGAAATTACTAATGCCGGCATGACAGAAAGTCATGTTCATGATGTCATGATTACAAAGGAAGCACCTAACTATCAAAGAAGTTAATAATCACAAATGACTGTAAATCTATCATCTACAAGCAAACACATAGATACTATTTTGGTTCTAGATTTTGGTTCTCAATATACTCAATTAATTGCAAGAAGGGTTCGAGAGAGTAATGTTTATTCAGAAATTCTTCCATGGGATATCGATGAAGAAAAAATTAGATTAATTAATCCTAAAGGTATTATTTTATCTGGAGGTCCTGATTCAGTTACCAATAGTTATACACCAAGAGTTCCACAAATAGTTTTTGATCTAAATATACCTATTTTAGGTATATGTTACGGAATGCAGACTCTTGCTGAGCAATTAGGTGGACAAGTTATATCATCAGACCAAAAAGAATTTGGTTACTCTGAGCTTCAAGTTACAGCAGAATGTGTTTTATTTTCTGATTTAGGAAAAACTCTTAATGTGTGGATGAGTCATGGTGATCAAGTCCAAGATCTGCCTGACAATTTTGATTTAGTTGCAGCTACTGCAACTGCCCCAATTGCTGCCATGCAACATACAACTAAATCAATATATGCTCTTCAATTTCATCCAGAAGTAACCCATACAGAAGATGGAAAAACTGTTTTAGATAATTTTATTTTTAAAGTATGTGGTTCAAAAAAAGATTGGAAGATGGATGATTTGATTGGACAAAGAATTAAAGAAATTAAAGATCAAGTTCAAAATAATAAAGTTCTACTAGGTCTTTCTGGTGGAGTCGATTCTTCAGTGACTGCAGCTCTTTTAAATAAAGCAGTTGGCAATAAATTAGTCTGTGTTTTTGTTGATAATGGTCTTCTTAGAAAAGGCGAAGCAGAAGAAGTTATGAATACTTTTAAAGAGAATATGAACTTAAATGTTATTAAATCTGACAGTGAAGAAGTATTTTTGAGACATCTAAAAGGTGTTGAAGATCCTGAACAAAAAAGAAAAATCATAGGCAGAACTTTTATTGATGTTTTTGATGCCGAAGCAACGAAATTAAAAGACGTACATTTCTTAGCACAAGGTACAATATACCCTGATGTTATTGAATCTTCTGGGTCTGAATCAAAAGAGGCTAGAGTTATAAAATCTCATCATAATGTTGGCGGTCTCCCTGAGGAAATGAAAATGGATCTTGTTGAACCCTTGAGAGATCTTTTTAAAGATGAGGTCAGAAGAATGGGTGTTGAGCTTGGCCTTGCTCCTGAAATGCTTAACAGGCATCCATTTCCTGGTCCTGGTCTCGGAGTAAGAATCCTTGGTGATATTACTAAAGAAAAAACAACTGTTTTAAAAGAAGCTGACCATATTTTTATAGAAGAATTAATCAAAGCTGATCTTTATAAAACAGTAAGCCAGGCTTTTGCAGTCTATCTGCCAATTAAATCAGTGGGTGTTGTTGGAGATGAGAGAAGATATGCTGAAGTCATTGGTCTAAGAGCAGTTGAAACTGTTGATTTTATGACAGCAAGATGGGCACATTTACCTTACGAGTTTTTAGAGCATGTCTCTAACAGAATAGTAAATGAGATAGAAGAAGTTAGTAGAGTGGTTTATGACATATCAAGCAAACCACCAGCCACTATTGAGTGGGAATGAAATTATGAGTGATAAGCTAGATTTAAAAAAATATATTAGAGATGTTGATGGTTTTCCAATACCTGGAATAAAATTTAGAGATATAACTAGTTTAATTGAGACTCCTGAGCCATTCAGAAAAACTTGCAAAGAGCTAACTAAGATAACTGACGAATTTTCAGCAGATTTAGTTGTGAGTATTGAAAGCAGGGGCTTTATTTTTGCTGGATCTGTTGCAACAGATCTTCTTCTTCCTTTTGTTTTAGCTAGAAAGCCTGGCAAGCTACCAAATGAGACTTATATTAAAAACTTTGATCTTGAATACGGCAGCACATCAATTGAGATCCAAAAGAATACCAAAATTACTAAAGGCCAACGAGTTGTAATTATTGATGATTTAGTTGCAACTGGAGGCACTGCAATAGCTTGTGCAGAATTATTAACAGAAAATTTTGGTGTAGAAAAATTAGATATCCTAATTTTATGTATTATTGATCTTCCTGAATTGGGCGGAAGTAAATTAATTGTCGATCAAGGCTATAACATTAAAACACTAGTTTCTTATTAATTTCTAAAACCCTATACATAACTGGTTGATTGAGTATTTCTGATTGAGTTTAAATAGGAATAAGGTATTAGAAAAGCATTTAATTTGTATTAAAAATATCTCTAGTAAAAACTTTATTTTTAATGTCTTCTAATTCCTTTTGCATTCTGTTTGTAATTATAATTTTAGACTGATTTTTAAATATTGTTATATTATTAATGATTGGAAATCCTAAGAATTCTTTTTCAGAAATATAAGGCTCATAGATAATTATATTTTTACCTTTTTTCTTAAGAAGCTTAATAATATCTATTATTGATGACTCTCTCCAATTATCGGATCCTTTTTTCATTGATATCCTATAGACTCCTATAGTTTTAGCATTTATTTTAAGAATTTCAGAAGTTATAAATTTTTTTCTAGTTGCGTTAGCTTCTATAGTTGCTTGAATCAAATTTTGTGGAATATTTTTAAAATTTTCTTTAAGTTGTTTTGTATCTTTTGGCAAACAATATCCTCCATATCCAAAAGAGGGGTTGTTGTAGTAGCTTCCAATTCTAGGGTCCATGGACACTCCTTCTATAATCTCCTGAGAATTGAGGTTCTTTGAAACAGAAAATGAATCTAATTCATTAAAAAAAGAAATTCGTAAAGCTAGATACATATTTGAAAAAAGCTTTATTGATTCAGCTTCAGTCGGCGATGTAATCAAAGTCTTTATATTTTTTTTAATTGAAGATTTTTGTAAAATCTTTAAAAAATTTTTAGCACTTCTAGATTTAGAGCCACAAATTATTCTTGTGGGATATAAAGAATCTTTTAGTGCTTCTCCCTCTCTTAAGAACTCGGGAAAAAAAGCCAATTCAAAATTTGGGTATTTTTTTTTAATTCTTTCAGTGAAACCAATTGGAACAGTTGATCTAATAATTACTAAATTTGAAAATTTTTTTTGGTGAAGATCAAATAAAATACTTTCTATTATATTTGTATTAAAGGTCTTTGTTTTTGAATTAAAATTTGTTGGAGTAGCAATAATTATTACATCGGTCGAACTCAAGTCACTGCATAACTCTGAATCATAAGATAAAGATAATTTTTTAGTTGAAAGATATTTTTGAATTAATGAATCTTTAATTGGACTTTTATTTTGATTAAGAAGTAATATTTTGTTTGTATCAATATCAATCAGTTTTACTTGATTTTTTTGTGCAAGTAGTACAGCATTGCTTAATCCAACGTATCCAGCGCCAATTACAATAATTTTCACATCAAATTATATGAATGTATTTAAATCAAGAAGGTAAATTTTATTAAACAATTCTGCAACATTTGTAATAATATAAATCGCTAATGATTTATCAATATTTTAATTTTATGAATATGAATTTAAAAACTTTAGTTTAATAGAATGAACTTAGATATAAATATTAAAAATAAAAACCAAGCACCTATGCTTATTTCTAAAACTTTTTGAGCAGCTAACTTTAAGACAACATAAGAGATAAAACCTATAGCAATTCCATTTGCAATTGAGAAAGTAAGAGGGATCATGATTATCATAATAAGTGCTGGCAATAGCTCAGTATTATCAGACCAATCAAGTCGCTCCATTCCGCCAAGCATTAATATTGCTACATATACTAAAGCACCAGCAGTAGCATAACTTGGTACCATAGATGCAATTGGCGAAAAGAAAATTGCAACTAAAAAGAATATTCCTATTATCACTGCAGTTAAACCAGTTCTTCCTCCAGCTTCTACACCGGCTGAGCTTTCAACATAACTAGTTACTGGTGAACAACCAAATAATGATCCTGCAACACTAGAAGTACTATCAGCCTTTAACGCCTTATGAAGATTAATAATTTTTCCTGAGTCCTGAATTAAATTAGCTCTAGATGCTACACCCAATAAAGTACCAGCCGTATCAAAGAGATTAACAAACAAAAAAGAAATAATTACACTAATCATAGCAATATCAAATGCACCTAAAATATCTAATTTAAGCAGGATTGGTTTTAAATCAGGAGGTGATGAAACAATACCATTAAACTCAATCAAGCCAAGTAGCAAGCCCAAAACAGTAACTGTTAAAACTCCAATTATTATTGCGCCAATAACTTTTCTGATAGCTAATACTAATATTAAGAGAAATCCAAATGCTGCAAGAAAAGTTTCAGTATTTTTAAAATTACCAAGACTTAAAAATGTAGCATCATTTTGAATAATAATTCCGCCAGTTTTTAGTCCAATAAATCCAACAAACAAACCAACTCCTGCACCCATAGCAATTCTAAGATTCAGCGGGATACTGTTAAGCATCCATTGCCTTAATGGAGTTACGCTTATAATTACGAATAATATACCTGCTATAAAAACTGCACCTAGTGCAATTTCCCAGCTGTAGCCCATTTCTCCAACAACTGTGTATGTAAAAAATGCATTTAAACCCATACCAGGAGCAAGACCAACTGGCCAGTTCGAATAAAAACCCATTGCAAAACATGCTATAGCAGCTGCTATGCATGTTCCAACAAAACTTGCACCGAGATCCATTCCACTGGCTGCCATCATTTGTGGATTAACAAAAATAATATAAGCCATGGTTATAAAAGTAGTAAAACCAGCTATAAATTCTTGCTTTATCGAGGTGTTATTGGACTCAAGGTTAAAAGTATTTTCAATAAATTTTTTCATTTTTTTTGAATAGCAATTTACTTAATTATTCTACAATTTATAATACAATATTACTTTATTTACTTTTATTTTTAGTATCGTTATTTGGCATACAAATTGCTTTCTATTATATTAATAAAAAACATTATTATGTGCTGCAGTTTTTATACATAAGCACAAGGGGATTATAACCAATGAAAATTTTTAAATTACGCAGTATATTTTCTTTAATATTGATTTTTGCTTTTAACTTTGAAGTTAATGCTCAAACCTCAACTATTGAAGAAGTAATCGTTTCAGCTGAGAAAAGAGATGAAAGCCTTCAAGATATATCTCAAGCAGTTTCTGCTCTTACCGATTCCGATTTAGAGAACAAAAATATTGAATCATTTGTAGACCTAAGTGCTATTGTTCCAGGAGTGACTGTTTCTAAGAACGAAGGTTATAAAACTGTTATCTCAATAAGAGGTGTTGGAAATGAAACAAATCAAAATGCAATTGCAGCACCATCAGTTGCTTTCCACATTGATGGGGTATTTATTGCTTCACCATTTTCTTTATTAACTGATTTTATTGATATTGAAAGAATTGAGGTTCTTAGAGGTCCACAGGGAACTTTATTTGGCCAAAACTCAACTGGTGGAGCTATCAATGTTATAAGTAAAAAACCAACTACCGATGATTATTACGGTAAAGCAGATCTTACTATCGGTAACTATGATTTATTGAAATACAGAACTTCTGTAAATATTCCAGTTAGTGAAAAAGTTGCTACAAGATTTTCATTCAGCTCAACAAAGCGTGATGGTTTTTCAAAGAATATTGTAACTGGTCAGGAATTAGATGACGCAAATAATATTAGTCTAAGAAGTGACTGGGCAATTGAATTGAGTGATTCATCTTCATTAAGAATCTTCGCTCAGTATTTTGATATTGATAGAAATGGCGCAGCGATGAGAGGTATTGATGATCAAAGTTCAGGTATACGTAATTTAGCTCAAGATACACTGTCTAATCAGGAACTTACTTCTAAGGTATTTGCGGCGATATACGAGCAAGATCTTGGATACGCAAACTTAAAAATCGTTGCTAGTTCTCAAGAAGATGATATTAGTGTTAGTAGAGATAACGATAGACATAATCTTGGTGAAACTGTTGCAGCAATTCCAGGCCTAGAAGGAACAACATATATTAAGGCTGAGTTCAGACCAGAAACATCGCTTGTAGAAACAAAAACCCTTGAAGTTAATCTTATTTCTAATGATCCTATCTTAAATGGAAAATTAGATTGGGTTGCTGGAGCATTTTATATGGATCATAAAATAGAAAACCATATTAAAGGTTACAGAGATTGGGACGCGAATGGTGAAATTAAGTATGTATGCGATGAACCTTTCGCTAATCCTAATTATTGTTATACACATAATTATAATTTTCCTGCTGCCTTAGATGTATTTTCAGTAGGAGAGTTTGATTTTGTCACAGATGCATATCCCTCTAGAAAGTCTTATTCTTTTTATGGGCAAACAACGTATTCACTTAGTGATACAACGCGCCTAATTTCTGGTTTTCGTTATTCAAAAGATACTTTTAAGACTGACGTAGCAAATTTCTTTAATATTGATATCTTCGATGATGAAGGCACAGACGATGAGATGACTGGAAAAGTTACTGCAGAATTTGATGTTAATCCGGATACTATGACTTATGTATCATATACAAGAGGCTTTAAACCTGGAGGAACAAACTTAACTTATGGAAGAGCTACAAGAGAGGAACTAGATGCAATATTTAGGTTCAATGCTGTAGTTGCTCCACCAATGGTATATAGAACCTTCGAGAAAGAAACCATTGATGCGTTAGAAGTAGGCCTAAAGACTGATATGCTTGATGGTAGAGTAAGAACCAATTTAGCAGCCTTCTCATATACATATAAAAACCTTCAGTTCCAAGCAACTGACCCTGATCAATTCCAGGGTGGTGTCGCGAACATTCCAGAATCTGACATTTCAGGACTAGAAGTAGAACTAAAAGGAATTATTACTGACAACTTAATGATAGATGCAAATCTTGCATTTATAGACAGTGAGGTAAGTTCTGATTACGAGGTTCTAGATAATGTTGACGCTTTTCAATATTCAGCTGAAGGAGAAGAATTAATTAGGTATGGGTTGAGAGAGAACGTTAAAGGCAATAGTTTAGCTAAAACGCCAGAATCCAATGCGGACTTAAGTTTAATTTATGAAACTGGCCTAGCTTCTGGAAACGACTTAACAGCTATTCTTCAGATTATTAAAAGAGGAGAACTTATGCAAAGAGTTTCTAATAATCCAGTAGTTGATGCAATTGACGGTTATACAGTAGTAAATCTTAGTGTTGGTATCGAATATCCTGACAGTTATCCTATCAACAAGCTAGATCTAATCTTATTAAATGCTTCTGATAAAGATGGGGTAAACTCTAGCATGACAGATGTCTTTGGTGTTGCTGCTACAGGTATTGAACTAATTGCGCCAAGACAATTTATGGTAAGAGTAAGTAAAAACTTTTAACATAATTTAATTTTTATACGAGTACGTGTTGTTATCAATCATGTACTCGTATAGCATTTGCAGATGAAAAAAACTTTTATCCATGCAGATCAGTTACTAGAAGATTCTTTCAAGCTCGCTTGGAAGGTATACGAAAGTGGTTTTCGCCCAAACTATATAATTGGCGTTTGGAGGGGTGGTGCGCCCATAGGAATTGCTGTTCAAGAGTTTTTAGAGGTTTTGGGCGTAACTTCTGATCATATTGCAATTAGAACATCTCATTATTCAGGCATTGATCAACATAATTCCAGCGTTAAAGTTTATGGACTAAATTATGTAATCAGACAGTTAGAATCTGAAGATTCATTATTAATTGTAGATGACGTACATGATACTGGATTGTCTATCGAACAAATAATTAGCGATTTAAAAGCAGCCTGCAAGAAAAACACACCTGAAATTAAAGTTGCTACCCCATACTTTAAGCCGTCAAAAAATAAAACTGACAGAAAACCAGATTTCTATTTACATGAAACAGATGAATGGTTGGTATTTCCCCATGAGCTCGACGGACTCACAATAGATGAAATAAAGGAAAATAAACCAGCAGTAAAAGACTTAATTGAAAAAATAACATCTATAATCAAGCAGTAATCATTCATTGAGCTTAACGACTCAAAATCTAATAGGGGAAATAAGATGTTAGAGACTATTTCAAAAGAAATTCGTTCAATGGTTACAAATGATGGAAACATCGAGTTATCTATTAAAACCTCTGAAATACCCACACCATCGGCTGATGAAGTAATTATAAAAGTTGAAGCAGCTCCTATAAATCCGTCTGATCTCGGGCTTCTTATAAGTTTTGCTGCTGATATTTCATCTATTAACACAAGAGGGTCTGGTGATGAAACAAAAACAACTATAAGAATACATCCTGCTCTAATCGGAGCTATGAAACCAAGATTAGATCAATCGATGCAAGTTGGTAATGAAGGTGCGGGTGTGGTTGTTGATGCTGGAGAGAATGTAAAGGATTTGATTGGTAAAACAGTAGGGTTAGCTGGAGGAGCAATGTATTCTCAATATAGATGTGTTCCAGCTGCAAGTTGCCTAGTAATGTATGAAGGAACTAAACCTTCAGAGGCAGCATCCTCTTTTGTAAATCCTTTAACGGCTTTATCTTTTGTAGAAACTATGAAGATGGAAAACCATTCAGCTCTTGTTCATACTGCAGCTGCTTCTAATCTTGGCCAAATGTTAGTAAAGATTTGTAAAGACGATGGAATACCTTTGGTAAATATTGTTCGAAAATCAGAGCATGTAGAACTTTTAAAGAATCTTGGAGCTGAATATGTTTGCAATACAAGCGACGATAGTTTTATGGATGATTTGGTATCTGCTTTAGTTGCTACTGGAGCCACTCTTGGTTTTGATGCAACTGGTGGAGGAAATAATGGCGAACTTCCAAGTCAAATATTGGCTGCCATGGAAATAGCTGCCAATAAAACAGCTAAGGAATATAGCAGATATGGTTCTGATACATACAAACAAGTTTACATTTATGGTGGCTTAGATCAATCTCCTACTATTTTAAAAAGGTCTTATGGAATGTCATGGGGTCTTGGTGGATGGTTGTTAACCCCCATGATTGGACGAATTGGAATGGAAAAGTTTGGTCAAATGAGAATGCGAATTGCTAGCGAAATTAAAACTACATTTGCTAGTTCGTATGCAAAAGAAATTTCTTTTGAAGAAATGCTTCAACCAGAAATTATTCAATCTTATGCAAAACAAGCAACTGGCGAAAAGTATTTAATTAATCCACATAAGTAATAAATATTATAATCATTTGATGAACATAGAATATTCTGAGTTTTATTTAAGAGATATTTTGAATGAGGTCACAACAATAGCGGTTGTGGGGGCAAGCTCAAAAAAACATAGAGATAGTTACAAGGTTATGGAAAGTCTTATTGAAAATGGCTATAAAGTATTTCCAATAAATCCAAACGAGTCTGGAAATAATATCTTGAATTTAGAGTGTTTGCCTAATCTTGATGCAGTCGAAGAAAATATTGATATGGTAGATATTTTTCGTAAACACGACGCTGTAATGGATATTGCTAAGGATGCTATCAAAATAGGCGCAAAAGTTTTATGGATGCAAGAAGGTATTGTTCATCATGAAGCAGCTAATCTAGCTACAAGTGCTGGATTGAGAGTCGTAATGGATCGTTGTCCTAAAAAAGAACTCATTAAGTAGATTGGACTAGTAAAACAAAATAGCTTTTAATAGATTAGTTATGAACAACGAATCTCAATTACTTATCAAAGAAGCGCCTATAAATAACATTTTGCGATTGGTCATGAATGATCAGAATAGTAAAAATGCGCTTTCAAATAAGATGATCTCTGCTTTAATAGATGCTATTGCATTTGCCAATGATGATAATTCAATCAAAGTAATAGTTATTGCCTCAAAGGGTAATGTATATAGTGCTGGACATGACCTAAAAGAAATTACTCAAGCTAGGAAAGGTCTAGATGATGGAGAAAGTTTTTTTAAAGAGCTGTTTCGTTCATGTTCGGTTTTAATGCAAGCAATAGTTAACTCTTCAAAACCGGTAATAGCTGAGGTTAACGGTGTTGCTACAGCTGCAGGCTGCCAATTAGTTGCTAGTTGTGATTTAGCAATAGCATCAAATGATGCTAAATTTGCTACGCCTGGAGTTAACATTGGGCTTTTTTGCTCTACCCCAATGGTCGCTCTCTCTAGAAATGTTCATAAAAAGAATGCGATGGAAATGCTTTTAACCGGAGATATGATTAGTGCGCAAAAAGCTAAGAATATCGGCCTTATTAATAATTATGTTGAAGTTGAAGAACTAGAATCTACAGTTATGCAGTTAGCACGAAAGATTGCAGATAAACCATCTTTAACAATAACTACTGGGAAGAAGGCTTTTTATGAGCAAGCTGACATGAGCTTGTCAAAAGCTTATGAATATACATCAGAAGTTATGAAAAATAATATTCTAAGAGAGGATGCTAAAGAAGGAATAAGCGCTTTTATTGAAAAAAGATCTCCAAGCTGGGAAGAAGAATAAGAATGAAAAAAGCTTTGATTACTGGATTCTCTTCTGGAATAGGTCTTGCATATGCAAAACATTTAATAAAAAATAATTGGCATTTGGATTTAGTTTCTCAAGATATTGAAAGATCTAAATCAGCTTTGGAAGCATTAAACTCTTCGAACTGTAGCGCCTATTCATGTGACCTTAGTTCATCAGAGGATCTTGACAGCTTAATATTAAAAATATCAACGCCTGATTTGTTAATTGCAAATGCAGGAATAGGTATAAATGGTAGTGTTGGTAAAAACTCACCAAAAGACATTAAAGATGCAACTTATTTGATGTTTGGTGGAGTTATAAATCTTATTGAATATTTTTTACCTAAAATGAAAGAAAAAGATGCCGGAAGAGTTGTAATAATTTCTAGCATAGGGGCCTTAATACCGATGCCAAAATCTTCAATTTATGCAGCAGTCAAATCAGGAATATATGCTTATGGAAGATCTTTAAATGAAGAATTAGAAAATACAAACATTTCAGTAACAGTTAGCTTACCAGGATATGTTAGAACAAATATTCATCAAAGATCTGGTCTAGAACATTTAACAAGAAAAATACCAGATTGGATGTGGGTCTCAGCTGATAAAGTGGTAACTGAGACCGAAAAAGCTTCAAAGAAAGGAAAGTCACACATTATTCCTGGGTTTTTATATAGAATTACTAGTATCTTCTTTAATCTAAAAATTACAAAAATAATTTGGAAGACATTAAATGCAAGAAAGTAATTCTTTGAATAGTTTTGGTCGGTTAATGACAAGCCTTGAAGGAACATCATTAACATTAAAAGAAAAGGAATTAATTTCAAATAAGCATATTGGTGGCATTATTCTTTTTTCTAAAAATTTTGAATCACAATCACAAATTCAGTCATTATGTTTAGATGTTAAATCTATAAAGCAAAATATTATTATTGCAGTTGATCAAGAGGGCGGCAGAGTTCAAAGATTTAAAAATGAATTTACTGTATTACCTTCAATGCAAGATCTTGGTGATTACGCTATTAAAAAAAATAATTTGAGAATATGTCATGAAATAGGCTGGCTTATGGCAAGCGAGTTAGCTGCTTCAGGCATTGATATAAGCTTTGCTCCAGTATTAGATGTAGATAGAGAAACTAGTAGTATTATAGGAAATAGGGCATTTTCAAATGACCCTAAGTTACTTGTTCAATTAGCAGGAAATTTTATCAATGGAATGAATGAGGCAGGTATGCAGGCGACTGGTAAACATTTTCCTGGGCATGGAGGTATATTTGAGGATAGCCATATATCTGAACCTCTTGATGCAAGATCTTATGAACAATTATTCGAGTTAGATTTAAAACCTTTTACAGAACTAAAAGATAATTTAGGCGCCATGATGACTGCGCATATAACTTTTCCAAATATTGATAGCGTTTGTGTTAGTTACTCAAGCTTATGGATTAAAGAAATATTAAGAGAAAGATTAGCATTTGAAGGCATAGTATTTAGTGATGACTTATCCATGAAAGGCGCTGGTGGTTACTCTATGGGTGAAAAGGCAATTAAATCAATTGAAGCTGGTTGTGACATGGTTTTAGTTTGTAATGATTATGATGGAACAATGGACGTTGTTGATGCATTTGAAAAAAATAATATTCAAAATTCAAGCAAAATCATAGCCTTACAGAATTCTGCTGATATTGATTGGATTGAGCTAGTAAAGAAAGATAGAGTTAAAGATATTAAAAATCTAATTAAAGAAATGGGGAGAGTTTAATGAGAAGAATAATTACAGGCCATAATAGTGAAGGTAATTCAATTATTACTATAGACGGTCCTCCAGCGCGATCAATTGGTGAGGATGTTGGTGGTTTATTTGAGATATGGAACACAGATGGAAATTTAATTGATACAACTGATTCAATTGATAGGGCAGATACTGATATTGTTTTGTCTCCACCTGAAAACGGTTCAAAATTTAGATATTTTCAAATAAACCCAACTCCAGAAGGAGTGCCAATAGAGATAATGCAAGAAATCGCAGCTGATGCATTTAAAAAGATAGGTGCGGCTCATCACAGAATTGATACATCGAAACATCCAGCTATGCACAAAACGGACACTATCGATTACATTATTTTATTAAAAGGCGATGTAACTCTAATTCTAGATGAAGAGGAGGTAAGACTAAAGCCGCATGATGTAGTGGTTCAAAGGGGCACCAATCATGCTTGGGTCAATAATGGGGATGAACCAGCATTATTGATAGCTGTGCTTATAGATAGTGATTTAAGATAGATTAACTAGAAATTAATAGTTCCGTTATTAATTTTTTCGTAATTATCATTAGTAAGCCTGGTATAACATTCACTTTTTGGCTCTCTTATAAATACTAAATCATTATTAACTTTATCTAAATGAAACGCCTCATCTCTGAGTTCATTTTTCTTTAATTTGAAGGTTCCAGTAGTTTCCAGCTCATCAATAATTCGTACAAAAACAGGTCTTGCATAAAATGGTAGATTTTCATCAACAAAAGATGAAAAAGTAGCCCAATCAAATGTGTCAGGGTCACAATTAAAAGCTACCATTCCAGCTCTTCCCTCAGTATTTGGGACTTGAACACCGTATACATTTGCCATATTGACTTGTTCGAATACATTAAGAATTTCCGCAACCTCATTGGTAGAAACATTTTCAGACTTCCATCTAAAAGTATCTCCAACTCTGTCAACAAACTGATAATGCTTTCTTCCAAGTGCAAAACCTACGTCCATCGTTTTTAATAGATCTCCTGTATTAAACCAACGATCTCCATCTTCAATAACATCTGTAACGACCTTTTTTTCACTTGCTTGAGCATCCGTATAGCCAGCATATACTGCATTTGGAGCAATTTTCATAAGAGCCAAACCAGGCGAATGATCTTTTATTTCTATATATTTACCATTTTCATCAACTTTTAATTTGTCTTCGGCAACATCATATTCAAATAGTCTAATATCAATGTTAGACATTCCAATTGTTTGATCTTTATTTAAAAGATTCATGAACATACCGTTGGCTTCACTTGCACCATAAATCTCACAAATTCTTTCAACATTAAATCTATTTCTAAAAGTATCCCATAGATCTGGTCTTAAACCATTGCCAACCATTTTTGTAATTGGGTTGTTAACTTCTTCAGGACAGGCTTCTTGAAAGCTTAAATATCTGCACAATTCACCAACGTAAACAAATGCAGTGGTATTAAATTTTTGAACCTCAACCCAAAAAGACGAAGCAGAAAATTTTCGTTTAATAAATGTTGAAGCGCCGACTTGTATACATGCAGACAGTCCTAAAATTAAGCCAGTTGAGTGGTATAAAGGTAAACAGTTATACATGCAATCTTCGTTAGTTAGCCTATAACCAGCCATAACTATATTTTTAGATCCAGCAACCAGCTTTTGGTTTGTAAATAATGCAGCTTTTGGAACACCTGTTGTGCCTGAAGTAAATATATAAAACGCAGTATCTCCAGCAATAACTTGATCTGTCTCATTAAGATTTGAAGTTTTGGAATGATCTAAGTTATTTTTTATATTTGATGCCCAATCTGGACAATTATCAGGCTTAGAGTCTTCAACCCACAAAAAATCGGATGATTTTGTAATATTAATTTCTGATAGCACACCTTCTAATGAGCCTGATAATTCATCTCCAAATATACATTTTTTAGAATCAGAAGTATTAATACAATGAACTAGAGGCTTTCCTGTAAGACTCGTATTAATTAAAACACCTATACCACCAACTTTATTTATAGCTATTAGTGAAATAACAAAATTTGGCCTATTTTCCATAAATAGAACAACTCTATCTCCATGTTCTACACCTTCATTTGCTAATTTATTTGCAAGAATATTTGCTGCATCATTTACTTGAGAGTAGGTCCATACTTCATCTTCGAAATATAAAAAATCTTTATCGCTATATTCTTTAACTGTATCTTGAAAAAAATGTGCAAGTGATGCATTAGAATCCAATTCAGGCCATTTATACCTTAACAATGGAACAATATATTTAAGTTCAGATATAACTCTAAAAAATTCTTTAATAGAAGCAAGCATGTCTACATCCCCCTGAAATAGATATATATTAATCTACAGACGTAATTATTATTTCATCCGAGTCTGTTGGTAATATTACCATAGTGCCATCATGAGAGGCAGTCCAATTTTCCATGATTTTATCAACGCCTCTGTACATAATATTTTGCATTAATTGGCTCCTAGGAGCAGGAAGATGATGGTAAAAAACTAAATGACCCACATTAGCCTCTTTTGCAGCCTTAACAACTTCAAGTATTGGAGTATGATAATCTTGAATATCTATAGTCACTTTTGCAGCCATTGTATTATCAACACGCTCGGCATTTTTATTGATTATATTTAAAAGATCAAGTGACATAGCTTCATGAAATAGAACATCAACATTTTTTGAATTATTTACAAGATTTTTATCATATATCGTGTCTCCACTTATGCTGATAGATCTGCCCTTGTAATCAATTCTATATCCTAATGCAGGATCGACTGGATCATGCGAAACATTATATGCTGTAATCTTAAGATCGCCGTCATCAATTAAAATAGGACTATTTAAATCAACAGTTTGTGTATCAAAACCAGCTGCATCTAATGGTGCAATAGTATCTCCATGATGCTCATTTCTAAAAAAATAGTCTTTTGTGTAAGCAAGCTCTATTCCATCAGTTAGCATTTGAACCCCCACAGGTCCATAAACTTTTTGTTTTGACTCTCTACCCCCAATAATCCAAGTTGCTTGATGGAAATCAGCAATATCAAAAATATGATCTGAATGAAGATGGGTATAAAATATAGCCTGAACTCTTTCCCATGGCGTATTCCAATTGTTAAGATTTTCAATACTACCTCCGCCAGTATCAAATATATAGATATCTTTTCCTGCTTGTATAAGGATGCATGTCTCAGCTCTTGCAGGATCAGGTATAGGCGCTCTTGAACCACAAACGACTCCAGTTAATGCATCTTCTTCTGGTAGATATGAAGAGGGAGTAGCAATATTTTCTAATGCTGATTCTAAAAGCCTATCTTGAAATGCTGGCTGTCTTAAAAGAATAAATACTATAACAATAAAAATAACTACAATAATAACTAAATACTTTAAAAGCTTTTTCATAAACTAAACCTAATTACTGAGAATTTAATATTTCCATTATTCTATACGCCGTCTCATGACCAGAATTTTGATTTTGTCCTGTTACAAATCTTTTCTCATCATCTACTACTGTTAATGTAGCAAAAACATCTCTAAAAGCAGATCCACTTTGAAAAATTACTCCAGCTTTTTTTAATTCTTCTTCTGGATGCTGAGGTGTAAAAAAAATCCCAAGTTCTTTGAGTTGTTTATCAGTAACTCCAGTCATTTTTCTTCCTGCAATAAGCGGATCGCCATCTATATTTTTAGCTTTTATAAAACCCAATACCCCATGACAAACTCCACCTATGATTGCTTGAGATGAATAATATGCATTTGATATTTTTTCACCTAGCAATTCTGAGAAGCCCAAATCATAAGCTGCGCCCCAACCACCTGAAATAAAAATGATATCGTATTCAGTAAAATCAATATCTTTTATTGGAATAGAGTTTTGCAATAAGTTCATTGTTTCTTGATCTTTTTTAAATCTCTTATCCTCTGTTGTCTCTATAAAAAATGGAACTGGTTCTAAAGGAATTTTTCCACCTTTTATACTTGCAATATCTACTTTGATATTAGCTTTCTCAAAATCATAGTAGGGTATTGATAATTCTGAGAGAAAAAGACCAGTTGATTTACCATCAATCTCACCCGGTTTATTTAAAACCCCATGATTAGTAGCAATAATCAAGGCTTTTTTTCCTTGAAGATTAAAAGTTTCTCCATCAAATTTTGGATGAAGTCCTGCAAAATTAAGAATAGATGGCAAAGCTAATGCAATTACGATTACAAAAAAAATAATTATTAATAAAATCTTTAGAACAATATTCATAAAACTTCCTATTTTTAATCTATATTACACCCCAGTATTTATTGTGTATATTTAATTAGCTATGAGTTCGTTGTGCAAAAAACATCAATGAACTAATATAGTTATCTATTTTTACTATCTATATAAAAGGGGATAAATATGAATAACATCAAAGAATATGATTTTGTTGTTTATGGAGCTACAGGGTTTACTGGTAAGCTTGTTGTAGAGTATTTGGTGCATAAATATTCTAATAATTCTCAGATTAAATGGGCTTTGGCTGGACGAAATCTTGAAAAACTGGAATCTGTTGCTGCCACTAAAAATGTGCCTGAAGGTACAGGGCTTTTAGAAGTTGATAGTAATAATATTGCAAGTGTCGAAGAGATGATCTCAAAAACAAAATGTGTTTTAACAACTGTTGGTCCTTATCAGCTATACGGTAATGATATTGTAAGTGCTTGTGCTAAATCGGGAATAGACTATGTTGATTTATGTGGTGAGCCCGGATGGATGCATGAAAAAATTAATGAACTAACGGAAACAGCAAGAGAGACAGGATCAAGAATAGTATTTTCATGTGGTTTTGATAGTATTCCTTTTGACTTAGGTGTTTTATTTTTACAAAATGAGGTTACTCGAAGGTATGGTAAGCCTTCGGTAAATGTTCGTGGAAGAGTTAAAGAAATGAATGGGGAGTTTTCTGGAGGAACCGCCGCATCTCTTGGCGCTACCATGGCTGCATTAAAAGAGAAACCAGAACTTTTTACAGTTTTAGCTAACCCGTTTTCACTTTCAAATGGTTTTGCAGGACCAGATCAACCGGCGGATAATAAACCGATTTTTGATGATAAATTAGATACATGGGTGGCTCCATTCTTTATGGCACCAATTAATACAAAAAATGTCCACAGATCTAATGCGCTAATGAATCATATGTATGGTAAAGATTTTTGTTATAACGAAATGTGGGTTATGGGACCTGGAGATGATGGTAAAGCTGCGGCAGATTTTATTTCTTCTTCAAACCCACTTAGTAACGCACCAAAACCAGGCGAAGGACCATCAAGAGAGTCAAGAGAGAATGGCAATTATGATATCTTGTTTTGCGGAGATATTAATGATGAGAGTGTTCATGTTTCAGTGGTCGGAGATATGGATCCAGGCTACGGCTCAACTTCAAAAATGATTGCTGAGAGTGCGATATGTTTGGTGAAAGAATGCGAAGATCTTAATGGCGGTATTTATACACCAGCATCATCTATGGGAACTAAATTAATAAAAAGACTGCAAGATAATGCAGGATTAACATTTAAAACTGAAAACTAATGATCAAAGAGAATATCAAAAAATGGCATGACCATATAAATGGAGAGTTTCCTGGAGGCTTTGAGGAGCTTCTAGCTGATGATGTTATTTTTTATTCACCAATAGTTTTTTCTCCTCAAAAAGGTAAAGATCTCACAACACTATATCTTATGGCTGCTGGCAATACATTTGGTGGTGATAATTCTAAGAATAGAAGCTTTCAGGAGTCCAGTTTTAAATATATCAAAGAAGTTTTAGATGGCAATCAAGCTATTTTAGAATTTGAAACTCAAATAGACGGCATATATGTGAATGGTGTTGATGTTATTACTTTTAACAATCAAGGAAAAATAAGTGAATTTAAAGTCATGATAAGACCTCTTCAAGCTGTAAATATTATTCATGAAAAAATGCAAGAAATGCTCAATCAATATAAATGAGCGTATACAAAATTTTTCACAACATCTGCGTTATACCAAGCAGCATTTATGAGGTTGTAGGCGTTTAGCTAAATAGGTTCTACCACTTCCTGGAAGACCCATAATTATCTAATTTTTTTTATGCTAAAAATTTCGTTTCTAAAGAACATTTTATCTTCTTTGTTAATAGCAGTCTTAATTTTTTTTTGAGCTGCAGAAGATTTTTCTATTTCTTGAATTTCTTTTTCAGGAATTTGCCCTATGTACAATATATTTGCCCATTTGGCATCTACACCATGACCGAATAACTCAGAAACTGTTTGATCAGGGCTGCGTTTAAAGTTAAAGGTATAAAATTTTGGTTTTGAATAAGAGTATTTATTATTTTCACCTACTGGATTATTTTTTAGATAATCAATAATATCTTTAGCATTATTAGGGAAGGGGTCTTTGTCTTTCCAAGCAATTTTTGTAATTTTTTCTACTGAATCACCTCCGCATGAGTGCGTCACTAGCAGCCGGCCTGATTTGTTTAATAATCTCATTAGCGGAGCAATTACGTTATTTACTTTGACCTCTACTAGTGATGCTGCTCTGTATGCTTGTGAAGCAATAATTAAATCATAATTATTATTTTCATAATCTTTATCCAAAAACGGTTCAAGATACCTTTTATGATCTTCTCTATAAATTCTTATTATGCAAGGATGGGCATATGAAGTTCGTGATTTATTATCAATTTCAATTCCCCAGTATTTTTTAATAAAGTTATTTAATTTATTAATTTGCTGATGAAAATCATAAGAATTATCTTCTTTAAGGATTAGAGTATAAGTTTTCACTTTCTTATTTTTAATTTTATTATTATTCTCAATGTGACCAAGCTCAGCAAACTTTACATTAGTCATAGTTACTAATAAGTTTGGATGTTCTACAAACCTATCAGGCATTTTTTCAAGAGTATTTTTTAAATCCTCGTAACTTATTTCTTTTCCTGTAATTAATAGTGAAGTGTATGGATGATATTTATGAAATGTCTTAATAACATTGGATTTAACAGTTCCATCTCCAGTGCCAGCATCCAGAATCCTTAAAAAAGTTCTATTTTTTGGCATGGATGCTATATGAGGTGCCAGCTGCATTGATATAGCTCTTTTTTCGCTAGTATTTTGAATAAATGACAAGTATTTCAGCCTGTCATCAAAGAATCTTTTTTTTCTCATAATTTATCCCTAACTCTAATCATATATTATTTTTCAAATTGCTCAATAACACGTTTACGAGCCTATTATTTTGATACTAAAATATGAGTTTAGGAGAAAATATAATGAATGAAACTAAGTTGCCGTTATTAATTGGAATTGGATCAAGGATAAGAAAATCTCCTTATTTTGATTCAACGATAAAATATGGCGCTATTGGTTTTACAATCTACAACAGGATGTATCTACCAACTGCATTTTCAGGTCCAATAAGTGAATATACTAGTTTAGTAAATGATGTTACATTTGGTGATTTTGCAGCAGAGAGACAAGTAGAAGTCTCTGGACCTGATGCTTATAATTTCATTAGATGCATTAACCCAAGAAATCTATCAAAATGTGAAATTGGTGACTGTAAATATATTGTTTTAACAGATCAAAATGGTGGGATTATCAATGACGCATGCTTATTACGGCTAGAACCAAATAAGTTTTGGATTTCTCCTGGAGATGGAGATGTCCTTCTATGGTTGCAAGGCATAGCTATTAATTCTGGCATGGATGTAGATATTCATGAACCAGACGTATCACCACTTCAAATAAGTGGCCCAAAAGCTGGAAAATTAATTCGTAAATTATTCAATGGTGCTCATGATGACCTAGGCTACTACAAAGCAAGAGAAACGTCTCTAAATGAGATTCCTATGGTAATTGCTAGAACGGGCTGGAGTGGTGAACTTAGTTATGAGCTGTATCTACAGAATAGAAAAAAAGGTGATGAGTTATTTGAGAAAGTTCACGAAGCTGCAAAAGAGTTTAATGGGGCAGTTATAGCTCCTAATACAATTAGGACTATTGAAGGAGGATTGTTGTCTTATCAGAGTGACTTTGGTCGTGAGCACAATCCCTTCACTATAGGCCTAGATAGGCTCGTAGATTTAAATCAAGATATAGATTTTATAGGTAAGGAAGCCTTAAAAAAAATTAAAGCAGAGGGTATTTCAGAGAAATTAGTTGGAGTAGAAATTGATGGCGATCCTATAGAAAAAGTGCCTGAAAATTTTTGGCCAGTATTTGATGTAAATAATAAAAAAATTGGTAGGCTTTCTAGATGTTTTTTTTCACCGAGACTAAAGAAAAATATTGGCCTTGCAATTATTGATATTAATTATACAGAGCCAGAAACAGCATTGATTATTGAATCACCTAAAGCACATTTAAACGCACAAGTTCATGCATTGCCATGGTTTCCAGCAGAAAAAAGTACCAATTTAGATTAATGACAAAATTACTTTTATTAATAATACTTATTTTTACGAATAATATTTTTTCTATGATTATTGATAATTTAGACGACAAGAGAGCCAGTTGGAGTGCCATTTCAGATAATGTTATGGGCGGAATATCTGAGGTTAACTTTTATGAAATTGAGGAGGATGGAGAAAAATTTTATAGATTAGAAGGGGCCGTTAGTACTGCTAATAATGGCGGTTTTATTCAATCTGTTATTCGTTTTCCGTTTAATGCAGAAGAATATAAGGGAATAAGAATTAAAACTAGAGGGACAAATGATACTTATTATGTTTGGATAAGAACTCCTGCCAGCAGATTTCCATGGGATAGATATATTGCTTCATTTTCCCCTGGAGATGTATGGTCAACTGTTGAAATTCCATTTAATGAGTTTAATAAGTCCAATTTTTACATGCCGAAGAAGATGAATATTTCAAAAATAAGAACAATTGCTTTTGCTGCATATGGAAAAGATTTTCAAGCTGAACTTGATTTAGCTAAAATAGAGCTTTACTAAAATGTTTTCTGACCAAGACAGGTCATATATGAGAATGGCATTAAATGAGGCTCAACTCTCATTTGATCATAATGAAGTTCCTGTTGGAGCCATAATAGTTAAATATAATGAAGTCATTGGATTTGGCCGTAATCAGGTCATAAAAAACAATAATGTGGCATCTCATGCTGAAATCAATGCAATTATCAATGCGTCAAAAAATATAAATAATTACAGGCTAAATAATACAAAAATGTATGTAACTCTAGAGCCATGTCACATGTGTGCAAAAGCAATAATTGATGCAAGAATTGACGAGATTATTTTTGCAGCACATGAACCCAAGACTGGAAGCATTATTTCAATTGATAATATATATGAAAGAATTAAGTTTAATCACAAAATTTCCTATAAACACGGTTTGTTGATGGATGAGAGTTCAAAGCTGTTGAGCGATTTTTTTAAAACTAGAAGATAGTTAGGTCAGTATTTTTTCCATTCTTGTGTGTGGTATTTTTATATCAGATTCATATGGTTTTATTTCAATATAGCCTAAAGATTTATAGAAATCCAAGGCAACATTTCTTGCATTTAGTGCAACGTATGTTGCCCCTAGCGATCTAGCTTTTTCCTCTAATTTTTCAACTATTGAAGTCCCAATACCCATTCTTCTAACATTAAAAGATACACCCATATATCTTATTTGGGCTTCTTTCTTGCTATTCATGTGAACTCTTCCACAAGCTAAAATATCATTAGATATATTAATTGCCATATAATGGTAGCTACTATCTTCAAGATTATCTTTTAGTGGTATATGCGACATTTTTATTGGTTTTCTTAAAACTTTCCACCTGAAATCATCATATTTTTTCCATTCTTCTTTAGATTTAGGGGATCTTATTTCAACTTGATCCATAATTTAAATGTATTAAATATTTAAATCCACCCAAACAGGACAGTGATCAGAAGGTTTCTCCATAGCTCTAGCATCATAGTCAATCCCAGTTCCAGATATTGAATCTGTTAAGTTATTTGAAACCATTATATGATCGATCCTGAGCCCTCTTTTTGGATTGTCATCAAACATTCTAGATCTGTAGTCAAACCATGAATAAATAGTTGATTCATTAGGATTTTGAATTCTCCATGAGTCCATAAAACCTAAATTTTTTATGCTGTTCCACATTTCACGCTCTTGTGGTTGAAAAGATGTCTTACCATCACGCAGCCATCTCTTAATATTTTCAGGACCAATTCCAATGTCAGTATCTTCAGGAGCCACATTAAAGTCACCCATAACAACTAAATTCTCTTTTGTTTTTTGCAGATACTTGATGTGTTTTTTTAGGTCATCATAGTACTTAATTTTCTTTGGAAATTTTGTCTCGTGATTGATATTTTCTCCTTGAGGAAAATAACCATTCATGATGGTTATTTCAGAATCTTTTGTCGCAAACGTACACTCTATAAATCTTTTTTGATCTTCAGGTTTATCATTTTTAAAGCCTTTAACTGTTTTGATGGGCTTTTCTTTACTAAGAATTGCTACACCATAGTGTCCTTTTTGACCCCAGTATTCAGGATGGTAACCAATTTGTTCAATAACATCTAAAGGAAAGTCAGGATCATTCACTTTAGTTTCTTGAAGCCCAATAACATCTGGGTTGAGGGTATCTCTTAAATGGATCAGTTGATGTGGACGAGCTCTGATGCTATTAATGTTAAAAGATATGATTCTCATAATTTATTCTACTTTAGAAACAAGTATTTTTTTATTTAGATTAAGGTAATCATTTATGATATTAGTTGATTCTATTAATAAATAGTCTTTTTTAAAATCAATATCATTATTTATATTTTCATCTTTTTTGTTGTTTGCGCTTAAATCTTCATAGTTTACAAATGTTTTAAGACCAAGACCTTCTCTTCTTTTATTTTCTATTTCAAGCAACCACTCTTTTCTTGCTTCCATCTCAGATCTTCTAATATCTATATTTAGACTAAGTAGTTTTTTATCTTTATTTATGAAATATCTATCTCTTACAGCACCAAGATATTCTAGATTTGGGCTTGTAGTTAATCTTTGAGAATACAAATTTTTTATCTTTATAATTTTATCAGCATCAAAGTCAAACTTTTTATGTCTATATGGTCTAACAGTATCCCATTCCAATGCAGTAGGGTAAGAGCTTTCACCTACGGATTCAATATCCCAAGTAGAAAGAAGCTCTATGTCAGGCAAAACTCCTTTATTCTGTGTGCTTGAACCATCAACGCGATAATATTTGGATTCTGTAATTTTAACTTGACCTTTTGAAATACTATCTAAACTTTGCACAGTTCCTTTGCCAAAGGTTCTTTGTCCAAGAACAATACCTCTTTTATAGTCTTGTATAGCTCCAGCAACAATTTCGGAAGCTGACGCAGAATAACGATTAACTAAAACTGCCAAAGGTTTTTGCCAAGCTTGTTTAGCTTTACTCGCACCATATGGTTGAATATAGCCAGTCTTGTGTTTAACTTGAACTGTTGGGCCTGAAGACACAAACAAACCAACTATTTTATTGGCCTCAATTAATGCACCGCCACCATTATTTCTGAGATCTAAAATAACAGCATCAACATCTTTATCATTAAAATCTAAAAGAATATCTTCCACATCACTGCTACTACTTCTGTAATCTAAATCTCTATTTTGATAGGCATTAAAGTCAATATAAAAGGAGGGTAAATCTATTATTCCAATTTTATTTCCTTCCTTTGTTTCTATAATTTTTGATTTGGCAGCCCTATCTTCAAGTTTTATTTCCTCTCTAGTTAGCGTGACTAATTTTCTTGTATTATCTGCAGAATCAGAGGATATGAACTCTATTTCAACTTGTGTGCCTGATTTACCTCTTATTAAGTCTACAACTTCGTCTATTCTCCAACCTACAACATCAACGTATTCTTTTTCTTTAGAATCTATTTGGCGTATTCGTGTTATTTTATCTTCTGGTAATATTTCTCCTGATTTTTCAGCAGGACCTCCAGGAACTAAGCTAACAATTTTTGTATAGTCATCATCAGCACCCAATAAGGCACCAATGCCTTCTAGCTTTAGACTCATGTTCATATCAAAATCCTCTGCAGATCTTGGAGATAGATATGCTGAATGAGGATCAAATTGATTAGTTAAAGTGTTTATGGCTATAGAGAAAATATCGTCTTCTTTTTGTTGTTGTATTCGTCTAATTTTATTTTTATATCTCTTAAGTAAAACTTTTTTTGGATCATCAGAAAGAGTCTCTGACATTAAAGCCACGAGCAAATCATTTTTAGTTTCATTTCTCCATATATTTTTTTGATGATACTCTGATTCAGGCCACTGATTATCTTCATAATAGATGTCAATGAATTCTTCCTTTGTAAAATCAAATGAATCTTCTTCAATAAGTTTTATTTGATATTCCGAAAAGTTCAGAAGCCTTTCAAAATATAAATTAATGATCAAGTATGCTAAATCTATATCAAAGTATTTTTCTGAGTATTTATTTGATTCTTCTTGAAATTTTTTTATCTCTGATGAAACAAAATATAATTTATTTTCATCAAGTCTATTTACTAATGCATCTACATATTCACTATTAAAGTCTTCTTTTACAAAGTTTTTTATGTAGTGTTCTTTTTTAAGCTTACTAAAAACTTCTTTGCTAAGATTAACTTTTTCTTCTGTTAGATTTGTAGATATATATTTTTGAGGCTCATAGCTTTCTTTACCGCACCCAATCAAAGCAAGGCAAACGAAAGATAAGATAAGTTTATTTTTTATCACAAGCTTATAAATTATATATTTTTGCTGTTTTAATGAACTATTATCAAAAGAATATCATGCACACTAGTCATAAATTATACAAGTATAAAAATCTATCACATTTTTATCCATATATAATGTTAGGACATATGAAAATTTTTTTTATATTTTTATTATTAAATACAATCTGTTTTGGCCTAGACTCAGAAGAAATCAGTACATCTCATTTAGAATCTATTGTTTTAGGCTCTGGTTGTTTTTGGGGTGCTGAAAAAGGTTACGAATCATTAAATGGAGTTAAGGATGCTGTGTCTGGTTATTCAGACGGTAGCGGAATTAGACCTACATATAGAGAAATAACAAAACTTAGAAATAAGTTTAATGAAAATAATTTTGCAGAAGTTGTTGAAGTTACTTTCAATAAAGAAATCATAAGCTTGAGATCATTGCTTGAACATTTTTTTGAATCTCATGATCCAACTCAATTTAATCGACAGGGAAATGATATTGGTACTCAATATAGATCAATAATTTTATATACCAAACAATCCCAAAAGAAAGTTATTGATGAAACTACAAATGAATTTCAAAAGCTATTATTAGAAAAAGGGTATGGAAAAATACAGACGAAAATAAAACCTCTTGCGAGATTTTTTGTTGCAGAAGAATATCATCAGGATTACATAAGAAAAAATCCTAATGGTTATTGTCCAGATCACTCAACTGGAGTAGTTTTTGATAAAACCAATCTAGAGATAATAGATAACTCTTCATTACTTAAAGGCAAGTTTATTCTTGTAATAGATTCTCAAGATTATTGTCCATATTGTGAGAAATTTAAAATTGATGTTGCAGACGAATATCAAGGAAGTATTCCTATGATTTTTAGATCAGCAAGCCAATTAAATGATCTAAACATCGAGACGCCTACTTGGGCAACGCCAACAATTATTTTTTTAAAAGACGGTAAAGAATTATTTTCTTATCAAGGCTATATGGATTCCAAATTATTTTATAAAGCACTAGGAAAATTTAAGTTAGGTGACTCGGAGGTATATGATGTTGCCTTTAACAAGGGAACAGATGCAAGATTTTGTAAAGAATATCAAATCTTTAAAAATACTCCTGATGGTATTTTTATTGATAAATTAAGTGGAGCGCCATTGTTTGATACAAGAGATAGATTTATTTCGCCTAGCGGCTGGTTGTCATTTACAGCACCAATTCCAAACTCAACCTATGAAATTCCAGATAATTCGTATGGGATGAAAAGGACCGAGGTAAAATCATTGTCTAGTGATATACATTTAGGTCACGTTTTTGATGATGGCCCTAACGGTATGCCAAGGTATTGTATTAATGCAACAATGCTTGAGTTTATTGCAAGAAATGACTTACAAAATTTATAATAATATTTAATGAGTAATTCTGATTTCACAGTACCAGATATATGTGACGCACATGGAGATAAGATAGCAATAGGTGATATTTTTCTTACTTCTTACGGCGGTATAGAAAAATTCTTCGGAGAAATCAGAGCAGTCGATTGTCCTCATAGCAATAGTGTTGTTAAAGAATTAGTCCAAGAAAACGGTGAGGGAAAAGTTCTAGTTATAAATCATTCTGGTGATAAATTATGTTCAATGGTTGGCGATCAAATTGCTCAAAAAGCTTATGAAAATAATTGGAAAGGTATTTTTGTAAATGGCTACATAAGAGATATAGAAGTAATCAAAAATATTTCAATTGGTGTCTGTGCAAAAAATGTTTTCCCAATGAAGACAGATAAAACAGTTGGGGTTGGAACTAAGGATATAAGTTTTAAAATTGGTTCCGTTAAAATAAGTAGCGGAAATTGGATTTATGTTGATGCTAATGGATGGGTTGTGAGTAAAAATAAACTAGAATTTTAATTTTTCAATTTCTAAATCTTTCTCTTTCCATATTTTCTCAATCCATTCCTTAAAATCTTTTCTATATTGATCATCAGTAGAGTAATTTTTATTTCGAAGGTTTTCAGGTATTTCATATTTTTTTACTAACACTTTCACATCGCGCATATCGCCTTTTAAGAATGCCCAAGCTCCTCTTCTTTTCGATTTATAAACAACTGAGTAGTCCACTAGAACATTTATATTTGGCATAGCTGAAAGGGCAGTAGCAATGCCGCCTATTCTTGGTTTTAATAAATTTTTATATGGTGAATTTTGTAATTTATGTTTTATAGCATTATTTCTAGTTCCTTCTGCATAACTAAAAATTGTTGAGGGCGATCTTAAAAATCTTTGGCATGCCTTAACAGTATTTTCATAATCTTGAAATCTTAAATTTGGATTTTTTTCGATTTGCTTTTTTGAATGCCTATTAACAAAAGGCATATTTAAGGTTTTGTTAGCTAAAAAGATAAATGGTATCCAGGCCAATTCTTTTTTCATAAAGAATTTTAGGAGTGGTATTCTATTATGTGCAGCAACTAAAACAATAAATATATCCGCCCATGATTGATGATTGGATACAGCCATATACCAATTATTTTTATCAAACTCATTATCATCAAAAACTTGCATAGAATCTTTATGCATGATTTTCATAATAATTTTTAGGCCATATACAGTCATGTCTCCAATAGTATTTGAGATTTTACTTAATTTAATTTTAAAAGATTTAAGTGGAAATATTGCTCTTGGGATATTAATAATGGCCAATGTACCAAAACCAATTGTTAGCTCAGTAACAATTAAAATAAATGTAAAAAATCCTATAAGAGTGGACTTTATGTTATACATATATATTTTTTTAAATCTAAAACCCGCTTAGATTAGCATATCTTTCAGTATGATATGTAGAACTCCCAAAAATTTGTTCAGCAACTCTTGATCTTTTTATAAAAAAGCCAAGGTCATATTCATCTGTGACGCCAATACCACCATGCATTTGAATTGCTTCATTAGATA
>CACLXS010000001.1 GCA_902610905.1 uncultured SAR86 cluster bacterium | reverse complement strand
CTACATAAATAGAGATATTGTTGGAGCAGTTGTTGGGTCTCAGCCCTTTGGAGGCCGTGGCCTATCTGGTAGTGGATTTAAAGCCGGAGGGCCAAACTATTTAATACAATTCTTAAATGAAAAAGTTGTGTCTAAAAATTCAGTTGCATTCGGGGGCAATGCAGAATTGCTTAATATTCAAGAAGACTGATGGTTGGTTTTAAAAAAGTTCCTACAAAGGCAGTATTATCAATTTTCCTATTGTCGATTATTCTGATTTTATTATTGTATGTAGACTTTTCAACTGATGAATCCCTTCCAGAAGAAATAATTGAAACAACAGAAAACTTAGAAAAAAAACCCACAGATGTCTTAAGTTATAAAATTCATACAGTGAAAAATGGAGAAAACTTATCCATTATTTTTGAAGATTTTAATGTACCCCTGAATACGGCATATAGAATTTTTAGATTAGATAACAAAAAATTACTTTCAAAAATTAAACCTGGCGATGAAATGAGGTTTACATATCTAGGAAATGAAATAACAAATATTGAGATAGGTAAAGATAGTATTAACTCTATAATAGTTGATTTAACAGATGGAATATCCATTAAAGAAATAACACAAGAGGTTGAGTTAGTTCGTTCATTCAAAAGCGGTATCATTAAAACCTCATTTTATGAGTCTGCTTTAGAGGCTGAAATTCCTGATAGCGTGATAATGGATTTTGCTTATATTTTTGGGTGGGATGTTGATTTTGTATTTGATATAAGAGAGGGTGACTCATTCTTTCTTGTATATGAAACAGCATTTTCAAATGGAGAAAAAATTGAGAATGGAGACATAGTTGTTGCAAAATTTATAAATAATGGAAATGTTTATAAAGCTAATAGATTTTTTACTAGTGTAAATAAAAAAGAATTTTTTGATGACAGTGGGAACAATCTTCAAAAAGCCTTCCTTAGGGCTCCTCTTGATTTTGCATATATAAGCTCACATTTTAATCCCAAGAGAATGCATCCAGTTCTTCATACAATAAGAGCTCATAATGGAACTGATTATGCAGCCAAAAGAGGATCTCCGGTCAGAACAACTGGAAATGGAACCATAAAATACTCTGGAAGAAGAAACGGCTGTGGTAATGAAATTGTTATTCAGCATACTAATGATTATTCAACTAGGTACTGCCACCTTGATAAATTTCATTCGGGAATTAAAAAAGGTAAAAAAGTTATTCAGGGTGAAACTATAGGTTATGTAGGAAGTACCGGTCTTGCTACTGGGCCACATCTGCACTACGAATTTAAAATAGGAAACAAGCATATTGATCCGGTAAAGCTCAAATTGCCCTCAGCAGAGCCGATCAGCATTAATCTTAGATCTGATTTTGATACACTTGTAGAAAACAACAATATGATGTTAAAAAAATTAGAATCCTTGTACCCCAATGAATAATTTTAAGAATATATATATTGGTGCAATGTCCGGCACCAGTCATGATGCAGTTGATGTATCAATCTTAAAGATTGAAAAAGATATTACTTTGAATTTCTTTTATTCAAAGCCAATCCCAAATTCACTAAGAACCAGAATTAAAAATATTATTGAAGCGGATTCAGTTACTCTTGCAGAACTCGGACAACTGAATAAAAAGATTGGATATTTATTTGCCGCAGCTATTAATGAATCGATTGAGAAAGCAAAATTAAAAAAGAACAAAGTTAAATGTGTTGCCATATCAGGTCAAACTATTAGACACGATGTGGTATGCGCCAATCCATTTTCTATGCAAATTGGTGATCCAAATGTTGTTTCAAATGAAACCGGTCTGATAACCATAAGTGATTTTAGAAATATGCATATTTCTCTTGGTGGTGAGGGTGCTCCTTTAGTTCCTGAGTTTCATAACGAACTATTTTATTCATCCAGGAAATCTAAAATAATTCTTAATATAGGCGGCATCGCAAATTATTCATATATAAAAAATAAAAATTATTTTTGGGGCTCTGATGTTGGTCCTGGAAATGCTCTTATGGATTCTTATTGTCAAAAATATTTAAATAAGCCGTTTGATAAAGATGGAAAAATTGCATCAAAAGGTAAAGTTGATTCAAAAGAGCTTAAAAGACTTTTATCGCACAAATTTTTTAAACAAAAGTTTCCTAAAAGTACTGGAAAAGAATTATTTAATTTGAGCATGCTTTCAAAGCAATTTCTTAAAGAATCACCTGAAAATATATTAGCAACTCTTGTTGAATTCACTTCTATTTCTATAGAAAGATCTATAAATGCCAATAATCATACATTTGATGAGTTTGTGGTGTGTGGTGGTGGTGGAAAAAATAAATTTTTAATTACGAAGTTGGCCGCAATACTTAAAAATGAGGTCGTATTGTCTAATGCTTATGGGTATGACATTCAGGCAATAGAATCTATGGCCTTTGCATGGATGGGGTATAAAAGAATAAATAATAAAGTTTTGAAAGTTCAACTTGGAAAAAATAAATTTAATAAGGGTTTGTTAGGCTCAATAACTCAAGCTAAACCGTAAAAGATTCACCGCAACCACAAGTTGTTTTGGCGTTGGGATTATTTATAACAAACTTTGCACCTGACAGGTCTTCAACAAAGTCTAAGGTTGATCCATATAAATATGGATAAGACAATGAATCTATTAATACCTTAAAACTGCCAAAATTTATCACATCGTCGTCAAAAGCCTGATCATCATCAAATTTAAAACCGTACTGAAAGCCTGAGCAGCCTCCTCCAGTAACATATACTCTAAACTGAGATGAGTCATATTTGCTTAACACGCTCATAATTCTCTCAGAGGCTGAGTTTGTGAGAGTTATTGAACTATTATTTTGATTCATGTGTCTATTATATCTAAAATTATTATATAAGTTATCTGTTAAAGATTTAAATTGTTAAGATAAAGTATAATAATTGAATACAACTCAGTTTTTTAATGAAATCAACTCTTATTATTTACTCATCAACCGATGGCCAAACAAAAAATATTTGCTCCAGAATTGGTGAATTTTTGAGTAATGATATTCGATCAGAAATCATTTCTTTGAGCGAAGCTACGAGCAGTGATATAGAAAAATATGATCAAATAATTATCGGTGCAAGCATAAGATATGGAAAGCATAAAAAAGAACTTTTTGAATTTATAGATATAAACCTTACTGAACTTACAAAAAAAGATAATGCTTTTTTTTCAGTGAATGTTGTGGCAAGAAAGCCAGAAAAAAATACTCCAGAAACTAATCCATATATGCAGAAATTTTTATTAAAAACCTCTTGGGTTCCTCAAAAACTTGCTGTCTTTGCAGGAAAAATTGATTATCCAAAATATAATTTTGTTGATAAGCAAATGATTAGGTTTATTATGTGGATAACAAAAGGTCCAACTAATATAAAAAATACCTACGAATTTACTGATTGGAACAAAGTTGATTCTTTTGCTAAAGAGTTAATTGCATAAAAGAGTTATAATTATTGGTATCACATATAGACTCATTAGAAGAAATTTAAATTATTTTGAATAAAATAGATAAATCTATAGCCCTTTTTGATAAAGCAAAGTCACTTATGCCAGGCGGGGTCAACTCACCAGTTCGTGCTTTCAAAAACATTAATGGAAACCCCATTTTTTTTGAAAAAGCACAAGGTGCATACCTTTTTGATGCTGATGGAAATAAGTATATAGATTATATTGGATCCTGGGGACCCATGATTATGGGGCATTCACATCCTGAAATAGTCAATGCCATAAAAAATCAAGCTGAGCTGGGTACAAGTTATGGAGCACCAACAAGTTTAGAGTCTAATGTTGCAGAGCTAATTATAAAAAATGTTCCCAGTATAGAAAAAATAAGAATGGTTAATTCAGGTACCGAGGCAACAATGAGCTCTATCAGATTGGCTAGAGGATTCACTAAGAGAGACAAAATAATTAAATTCGATGGTTGCTATCATGGGCATGTAGATTCGCTTTTGATAAAAGCAGGGTCTGGGGTTTTAACCTTTGGCTTGCCAGACTCACCAGGCATTCCAGAAGATCTCGCCAAGCACACTATCACATGTCCGTATAATAACAGCGCAGCTTTTATAGAAGTTTTTAATAGCATTAAAGATGAACTTGCTGCGGTAATTGTTGAGCCTATTGCAGGTAACATGGGCTTTGTTCCAGGAACAGAAGAATTTTTACAAACATTAAGGTCATACACAGAATCTAATAACTCCCTCCTAATATTCGATGAAGTGATGAGTGGTTTCAGAGTTTCACTAGGTGGAGCGCAAGAAATTTTTAATATAACGCCTGATATCACTGCTCTTGGTAAAGTAATTGGAGGGGGACTCCCGGTTGGAGCATTCGGTGGAAAAAAAGAAATCATGGATTATCTAGCTCCGGAAGGACCTGTATATCAAGCTGGAACACTTTCAGGAAATCCGCTGGCCATGGCTGCTGGATCAACTTTGCTAAACCTTCTAATTGATAATAATCCCTATAAAAAATTAGAAGAAAAAGCAAAATTGATGCTTGAAGGAATGTGTGAAATTATGAGTTCTGTTGGAATTCCTTTTTCTACAAATCAAATGGGGGGGATGTTTGGATTCTTTTTTTCTGAAGAACTCCCATTAAATATTGATGATGTGTCCAAAACAAATGATCAAACATTTTCTATGTTTATTAACGCTTGTATTAAAAATGGAATATATTTTGCACCTTCAAAATTCGAAGCTGGATTTATTTCCTCAATGCACAATAATAAAGAAATTGATAAAACATTAGATGTTGTTGGCAACATAATAAAAAAAGGAAATATTAAATAATGAAATATGATATCAGTGCTCTAGGTAATGCTCTTGTAGATACTCAATATAAAGTTAGTCATGAATTTTTAGCCAGTGTGGGTCTCGAAGCTGACTCGATGACTTTGGCTTCTGCAGAAGAACAAGCTCCGATCATAGAAAAACTAATTGCTATGGGTGCTGAATCTGTCTCAGACTGTGGAGGTTCTGCTACAAATTCATTAGTTGCTGCTGCAAACTATGGCTCAAAATGTCATCATGTTTGTCGTGTCTCAGATGACGAAGACGGAAGAAAGTATATAGAAAGCTTAAGATCGGCAGGAGTCCATCACATAGGCATTAGTTCTGAAAACTCTGACGTCCCCACTGGTAAATGTTTGATCTTAGTAACTCCTGATGCAAAAAGAACAATGAGTAGCATGCTAGGCGTGAGTGCTTTTTTAGGTTCAGCTGATATTGATTATGAAGTTGTAGAAAATTCTAAAATATTTTACATAGAAGGTTACATGGTTACTAGTGATGATAATTTTAATGCTGTCATATCGGTTTTAGAGCACTTAAAAGATAAAAAAATAATTAAATCTCTGTCTTTATCTGATGCTGGAATCGTTCATGGATTTAAAGAAAAATTTGATCAAATAGTTTCTTATGGGGTTGATATGATTTTTTGTAACGATGATGAGGCTCTTGCCTACTCTGGAGCAGATGACCTTGAAGAAGCCATAAATTTCTATAAAGACAAACCCTATATGACTGCAATTACAAAAGGTGCTGACGGAAGTGTTGTTGTAAAAGACGGGAAAGAAATTCATGCAGATGCTCAAAAAATTACACCAATAGATACTAATGGTGCTGGTGACATGTTTGCTGGTTCGTTTATGCATGCATATCTTCAGGATAATGATCTAAAAACTTGTGCAGAATTTAGCAATTTCGCATCCTCTAAAATTGTTGAAACTTTTGGACCCAGATTAAGTGCGGATGGATATGCAGAAGTTGTAAATAAATTAAGAAAAAGCTAGCTTATTTACCGAGTTTCTGATATTTTCACCACCTCAAAATTTTTATTACATCATAATTAATGGCAAAAACTAAAACAGTGACAGCAAAAAAAGCAACTACTAAAAAAACTGCTACCAAAAAAGCTACAGTAAAAAAAGTTGTAAAAAAGGTTGCTGCTAAAAAAACCGTAGCAAAAAAAGCTCCGCAAAAAATTGCTAATAATAAATCTAAAATTGCTCCGTATAAATCAAAAAAAAATGAAAAATATATGAGTGCAGCCATGAAAAGGCATTTTGTAGCAGTGTTGCTTTTATGGAAAGAGCATCTATTAGATGAAATGCAAAAAACATTTGATCATCTTAAAGCAAAGGGCGAAACATATGCGGATCCTATGGATAGAGCATCACAAGAAGAAGAATTTGCTTTTGAGTTAAGAACGAGGGATAGAGAAAGAAAACTTATTAGTAAAATAGCTATATCTATAGAAAAGATTAAACAAGATGACTATGGTTGGTGCGATGCATGCGGATGTGAAATAGGCATCAAGAGACTTGAAGCCAGGCCTACAGCAACACATTGTATTGATTGCAAGACTCTTGATGAGATTAAAGAAAAACAAATACATGGTTAATTCTCATTAACCCTCATGAATACGTTTGATTGATAATACGAAAATAAGCAAATTTGCTATATCTGTTATCTCAGAATTACAAAAAAATGACTTTCAAGCATATCTTGTTGGAGGATGTATAAGAGATTCGCTTGCTGGAATAGAACCAAAAGATTTTGATATTGCTACAGATGCTACGCCTGAGCAAGTTAGAAAAATATTTAAAGCTTCAAGAATTATTGGTAGGCGTTTCAAGCTTGTGCATGTATTTAATAGTGCAGAACTTCTTGAGGTGGCAACATTCAGGTCAGGTAATAATAAAACTGAAGATGAGTCAAAGTTAATTAAAGATGAAAGTGGAAAGATTCTTAGAGACAATGTTTGGGGTACTTTAGATCAAGATTGCTATCGAAGAGACTTTACAATAAATGCTATTTACTACTGTCCTATTTCAAAAAAAATAGAAGATAAAAATAACGGATTAAGTCATATACATAAAAAATTAATTGTATCGATTGGAGATCCTCAATTAAGATTTGAAGAAGATCCTGTAAGAAGCCTCAGAGCTATAAGATTCAGCAATAAACTTGGTTTTAAAATAGATAATCAAATTAAAAACGCCATTTATGATAAAGGTCACTTACTATCAAGCATCTCAAATGCAAGATTATTTGATGAATTTTGTAAAATATTTTTAGGGGGTTTAGGGGAGAAAAACTTTGATAAGCTATGCTCATTTAATCTTAATAAGCACTTAGTCATATCTGATCCTGATGAAAGCGATTTTTCACACAATATTATGATTCAAGCTTTAAGGAATACGGACGACAGAATAAAAAATAATCAATCTGTTACTCCTGGTTTCTTGTTAGCAGCATTATTATGGCCAAAATTAATTTCTAGATGTATAAAAAATAATGAAATCAATATCAGAAAATTCTTTAGATCTATGGATGGAGTATTAAGAGAACAACAAAAACTTACAGCAGTTCCAAGAAAATTTAATAGCTATGTAAAAGATATATGGGTTCTTCAGCTGAAACTGCATAGCAGAATTAAAAGTCAGCCATATAAAATAATCAGACATCCAAGGTTCAGGGCTGCGTATGATTTTCTTCTTGTAAGAGAAAAAGCCTCCTTTGATAAGAATGGACTTGGGAAATGGTGGACTGATTTTCAAAAAAATGATGACTCTCTTAGAGGATCGTTGATTGCAAGAATAAACGAAAAAAGTGATACAGATTCCTCCAAAAAATTTGGCTTCTATAACGAGTTGAGATAATCTAGAGATAATAAATTAATATGTAATTAATGAAGCCAGCTATTAAAGAAGTTCCACTTCCCAAATATATTGCAATTGAAGGACCAATCGGAGTTGGCAAAACAACTTTAGCCAATAAAATAGCTGCTACCTTTAACTATGATGCTTTTTTGGAACAGCCAGCAGAAAATCCTTTCCTAAAAAATTTCTATAGAAATCCTAGTCAGTCTGCTCTTGCTACTCAGCTATTCTTTTTATTTCAAAGAATGCAACAAATCCAAGACTTAAAGCAGAGAAGCCTATTTGAAGCGGTAAGAGTTGCTGACTTTTTAATTGAAAAAGATAGGTTATTTGCAGAAGTTACTCTCTCAAATGAAGAAATGGATCTTTACGATAAAGTATATGATCATATTACGCTTGATGCTCCATCTCCCGATCTTGTAATCTACTTGCAGGCACCAATAGATGTATTAAAAGATAGAATTACTAAAAGAGGAAATATTAATGAACAATACTTAACATTAGAGTATTTAGAAAAACTTAATGACGCTTATTCTAGATTTTTTCTTGACTATAACGATGCCCCTTTACTTATTATTAATGCAGCCGACATTAATTTAGAATCAAATGAAGCTGATTATGAATCACTTATAACAACAATAATGTCTAACCCTAAAGGGAAAAATTTTATAAATCCACAGCCTTCAATTATATAAACTACTATGGCCGATAACATTTTTTACCCTAAAGGTCGAACTAACCCTTTCATAAAAGATCTTGATGAATATAAGGAACTTTATCAACAGTCTTTAAATTATCCAGAAGAATTTTTTGGAAACCTTGCAAGAGAAAACATTAAATGGATAGAAGATTTTGATTCAGTGCATAATGGCAAGTTCTCAGAAACAAAATGGTTTGAAGGTGGTAAGACTAATGTTAGTTTGAATTGTATTGATAGGCACCTTAAAGACAACGCTAATAAAACTGCAATAATTTGGGAAGGCGACAATCGAAATGATTTTAAGGAGCTATCTTATCAGGAGCTTCATGATGAGGTTTGTAAATTTGCTAACGTATTAAAAAATCTTGGGGTAAAAAAGGGTTCACGAGTATGTATATACATGCCGATGATAGTTGAAGTTGCATATGCAATGTTGGCTTGTACAAGAATTGGTGCTATTCACTCAGTTGTATTTGGTGGATTTTCTCCTGAATCTTTAAAAGATAGAATCCTTGATGCTGATTGCAGAATTGTAATCACTGCGGATGAAGGGGTAAGAGGTGGTAAAGCTATTCCTCTTAAGGCTAATGTAGATGAAGCATTGGCAAGATGTCCAAACGTAAAAAATACATTAGTAATCAAAAGAACTGGCAATAATATTAGCTGGAATTCAAGTAGGGATGTTTGGTATGAGGATCTTGTTAAAGATGTCAGCAATGTATGTCAACCAGAACCAATGAATTCTGAGGATCCCCTTTTTATACTCTACACGTCTGGTTCAACAGGTAAACCCAAAGGAGTACTTCATTCAACTGCAGGCTATTTATTAGGAGCTCATATAAGTTTTAAATATATATTTGGAATTAAACCTGAAGATAAGTACTGGTGCACAGCTGATGTTGGATGGATTACAGGACATACCTATATTTTATATGGCCCATTGTCTAATGGAGCAACTACTTTGATGTTTGAGGGTGTCCCAACCTATCCTTCTGCATCAAGATGTTGGGAAATTTGTGACAAACATGAGATTAGTATCTTTTACACTGCCCCAACAGCAATAAGAGCCTTAATGGCTAAAGGTGATGAGCCAGTAACGCAAACAAATAGAGATAGTCTAAGAATTCTTGGAACTGTTGGAGAGCCAATAAATCCTGAAGCTTGGGATTGGTATTATAGTGTTGTTGGAAATTCTAAGTGTGAGATTGTCGATACATGGTGGCAAACAGAAACAGGTTCTGTATTGATTACTCCTATTGCTGGCGTTACTCCAACAAAACCTGGATCAGCTACATTGCCATTCTTTGGAGTAAAACCAGAACTTTATGATGAGACTGGGGTTACATTAGATGGCGCTAATTCAGGAAATCTTGTTATTGAAAAATCATGGCCAAGTCAAATAAGAAGTGTTTATGGTGATCATAAAAGACTCATAGATACATATTTTAGTATGTATGAAGGTATCTATTTCACAGGAGATGGAGCAAGGAGAGATGAAGATGGCTACTTTTGGATTACTGGTAGAGTTGATGATGTCTTAAACGTATCAGGTCACAGACTTGGCACAGCAGAAATTGAAAGTGCCTTAGTTCTTCATCCAAAAATTGCTGAAGCTGCTGTAGTTGGATTCGATCACCCAATAAAAGGTCAGGGTATTTATGCATATATTACACTCATGATTGATGAATCTTTTTATGAAGGCATAGATGATGAAATAAAGCAATTTGTTGCAAAAGAGATAGGCCCTATTGCAAAACCTGATCTTATTCAAAATGCTCCAGGACTTCCAAAAACTAGATCAGGTAAAATTATGAGAAGAATTCTTAGAAAGATAGCAGAAGGAGACTTATCAAATTTAGGAGACACATCAACTTTAGCTGATCCATCTGTTGTAAATTCACTAATTGAAAATAAACAAAGTTTATGAAAAAAGTGTTAGTGCTTTTCTCCTTAACATTAATGCAGGGGTGTCTAGTATCAAATAAAGAATTTGAAGAACTTGATTCTGATAGCAGTTTTTTTACATCTGCTCAATCAATTAAATGTATGCAAATGGTTACGCCTCAGCAGCCTACTCCAATAAATGATGAGGGTGACACAATTGAAGTATATGATCAAAGCGATTGTTATGATGACCTTGCAAAGGTAAACATAAGAAAGTTAAATCTTGAATTAAAAAAAATAGAAATAGTTATTGATACCAAAGAAGAAGAAATTAGACTTCTTGATAATTCCTCTCAAGAAATTGACATAGAAGAAATTGAAGAAAAAGTTCTAAAAAATGAAAAAGGGTCAAATTAACTTATAAAAGTCATTATTTTTCTTAACTTTCTTTTCACTCACGAGTTTTATTAAATGAGCCTCCAAACTATATAAGGCAATAGGATGCAGCTGTTCTGAGACGTCGTCATACACATGCTTAACTAAATTATCTAATGTATTTTCTCCAAAATCCTTTAGCTTTCTTAAGGCTTTATTTTCTCTAGATAGTCTATGACGAATTATAGACTGTATTGTTTTTTCTGGTTCACGCATAAAATTACCATGTCCGGGGGCAAAAAAATCAACTTTATAAGATAACAAACGTTGTAAAGAATTAAGATAATCGTTCATATTGCCATCAGGTGGTCCTATGACCACAGTTGATCCGTCCATAATATGATCACCAGTTATAAGACAGTTATTGTCTTTTATAAGAAAGCAAAAATGATTTGATGCATGTCCAGGAGTATGAATTGCTTCTAATGTATATTCTTCTGTTTCTATAATATCTTTGTCTTTTAAGACAACATCTGGATTAAATGTTTCATCCTCCCATGATGAATCTCCATCAACTAATCTGCCATACATAGGAACATCTAATATTTTTGCAATTGGTAAAGCAGCCGGAGAATGATCTGTATGAGTATGCGTAACTATTATTCTTTTTATGTTTCCATTACCTTGTTTAATTATTTCTTCAATGTGCTCAGAAATATTTGGGCCTGGATCTATCAAAGAAATATCTTGTTTACCTATTAAATAAGTATTAGTCCCCTTTCCAGTAAAAACACTTGGATTAGGTGCAGTAATTTTCTTTATTAAATCCATTTTTTTATATTAATACTTGTCATAATCTAAATCATCAGGCAATAAACCAATCCATCTACCTTCTTTTTTTAAAAATTTAGGCAATATTGTTGGAATATCATCATTAGTAAGTTTTGATTGGTGTTCTAGCAAATCTTTTCCTGAATCAAATTTCAAGCATTGTTCAAGAGTTTTTGTTGTAGGCATTATCATTGGCATTTGACCAGTTGATGATAATTCTAATGCTTTTTTTGGAGAGATCCATAGACTTTCTGTAAGCTCGGTTCCATCATGCTTTTCAGTTTGTTTCGATGGAATATATGCTATGAAAAATCTTGTATCAAACCTTTTAACTTCAATGTCGGGTGTAATCCAGTGAGAAAAAGGTTCTATGCTATCCAAATTTAAAATTAATCTTTCTTTTTGACAGATCTCTTTAAGACTTATTTGATTCTCTATGAGCATCTTTCGATAATTTATAAACTTTTGTTTTTCTATGCCATTTAAATCAAGCTCTTCTCCGTTATTTCTTTTAGCTAGTAAAACTCCAACCTCCTCGAAACACTCTCTGATGCAAGCAACCCAGTATGAGAGCCCTCCCTCATCTATTCCAAGCTTATTAGAGGCTAATTTATCATCAAGAGTATTTGAAAAATTTACTAGTTTTTGGTCTTTATCAGACTGATCTATCTTACCTCCAGGAAAAACATAAAGATTTTCAAATGGAGGTCTTTTAGACCTTTTAACCATTAAAACTTGCAATCCCTCATCAGAATCTCTTATTAAAAGTACTGTTGCTGCTGGTATAAGCGAAAGATTATTCATAATTCATAATTTATTAGCTTAGAATACTGTCTATGAATATAACTAACAATCTAAAAGATGACATTCTTCATGCCCCTAATTGGTTTCATCAAGCCATTCAAGACAAGCCTGAAGATAAAATATTTGAACATAAATTAGGAAATGTTTCATACTCAAAGTGGGTAACTAGCTCAGCTAATAAAAACCTTATTGTTCTATTGCATGGAGGTGGAGCTCACAAAAAATGGTGGGATCCTATTGGGCCCCAAATAAAAGAAATTGGAAACATAATAGCAATAGATTTGCCTGGCATGGGTTACTCTGACTTTAGAGAAAAATATAGCATTGTAGATTATGGAAATTGTGTTACAGACATAATAGAAAAAGAAAAGTTAGACCACGGGTTGGAGACTGTAAATATAGTTGGGCATTCTCTTGGAGGGCATGTAGCAGGATATATCGCATCAGAAAGAAAGGATCTGATTACTAACGTAATTATTATTGATACCTTCATAAGACCTCCTAACTATGATCCTTCGAAGCATAGAGGACCTCTTGCCATGATTAGATATTATCCTGATAAAAATACTATTCTGAATAGGTTTAAATTAATGCCAAGTCAAGAATGTTTGAATGATTGGTATGTGAGATATATTGCCGAATACTCTATCAAACAAACTAAAGATGGTTGGAGGTGGCGTTTTGATGAGGTTGTATTTACCAGTCTTGAAAGACTTTTTGAGTATCATTACTCATTTTCTTGTCCTGCGCTATTTGTCCATGGAGCTAATAGTTTATTAACAAGTGGTCATTTATTAGAAAATGTTAAAAGCATGTATGGAAATATAATGGAATTTATAGAAATACCTGGTGCAGCTCATCATGTGCCTCTAGATAAACCTCATGAAGTCATTAAGCTTATCAAGGATAGATGTGGTTAGAATAAATCTATGAATTATTTTTACTTTTTCTTTTTTCTTTTCTTAGCCCTACTTATACAACTTAAGCCTCTAATTTTTTATATATGTAAAAAAATAGATAAAGCTGAAAACTTAAATATATTAGGTTGTCTTACTTTTTCAATAGGTATAGCAATGACGATATTTGCCTCAAATGCTGCTTGGGACGAAAGACTCTGGATTTTTATTACTTTAATTCTTGGAATTCTTTTATGTATTAGAGGTTTGGTAATTATATTTTTTTTAGAAAAGATAAAAAAAATTCTACCAATTTATCTCAATCATTATTATAAATTCAGCATTCCAATATCAATAGCAATGATATCTCTGGCATTCCTTATGCTTACTACTGATTATATTGGACCTCAAAATGATATAAGTGAGTGTAAATCAGACAAAACTATCTTTGTGATATGTGGAATTTCTAATCCAGAGGATATCGTAATTACTCCTGATAATAAATATCTTTTAATTTCTGAGTTTGGCGGTATCAGGCCATATGATTCTACCAAACCTGGAGGCTTTGCTTTACTCAGGTTGTCAGACAAAAAAATTCTTGAACCAAAAATTTTCTTTGGTGAAAATGCATGGGGAGAGAGTTCATGTAAGCAAAATAATATCTTCGGTCCTCATGGCATAGATCTTATAGAAAGAGAAGATGGTCGTTATCAATTAGGGGTGATAAATCATTATCCTCATGAAAGTATAGAGATGTTTGAGCTGACCCAGAGTACCGAAAATGAAGAATGGTCGTTTGTTTGGAGGGGTTGTGTAGGTGTTCCCAAAAAATATTATCTTAATGATATCGCCTTAAAAAAAGATGGTACTTTTTATGTATCTCACATGTACCCAAGAGATATCTCGATGACAGAATGGCTAATCACAACTATTTTGAAAAAAAATTCTGGTGTAGTACTCAATTGGAATAAAAATAATTTTGAAGAAATTCTGAATTCTGAGGGAAGTGGTCCAAATGGAATAGCTCTAAATGAGTTAACGAATGATTTATTCATAAGTTATAACCAAGGAGATCAAATCGTAAGGTTTGATATATCAAACAATAAAAAACTTCAAAGCTTTAAAATAAATTACCCAGATAATATTTATATTCATGGAGATTCTCTTTGGTTAACGTCATTAGATTTTCAACCAAAAGATGCGGGTGACTGCATCAAAAGACCAGCATGCTCATTACCATTCTCTATTTATGAAATAGATAGAGAAACTTTTGTTCTTAAAAATGAGAACTCATTTAACAAAACAGTCTTTGGACTGCCTTCAATAGCCGTTCCTGTCGAAAATACCATCTTTATGGGTTCTTTCCATTCAGATAGGCTTGGCTACTTCACTCAAAAATAACATTATGAACAAGCCCTTCACTTTTGAGAATTTAAATATTGTTATGCCTAAAAGAAAATCAAATTCACACAAAGGAATTAATGGCAAAGTTCTTGTTATAGCTGGAGCTAATGGGCTTGGTGGAGCAGGAATAATGGCGTCTGAAGCTAGCTTATATTCAGGTGCAGGATTAGTAAGTCTGTATACGCATGAATCAAATGTAAAAGCATCTCTTATAAGAAATCCTGAAGTAATGACATTAGGAATCAGTGAATTTTTTCAAATTTCAGAAAAATTCAATGTAATACTTTATGGTCCTGGAATGCAAAAAGATGAATGGTCTAATAAGATGCTAGAGCATCTTCATAATCTTCCTAAAGAATCAAAATTAATTATTGACGCGGGAGGACTTCAACATATAAAAGATCAAAATAGAACAATTTCTAATGAGATTATTCTTACTCCGCATCCAGGAGAAGCAAGTAATTTGCTTGGTATTTCTATATCTGAAATACAAAAAAATAGAGAAGAAACAGCCAAAATTATTTCAGAAAAATTTAATGCATCTTGTGTAATATTAAAAGGAAATAAAACTGTTATTTATCTAAATCAGTCTAAGGAAATTTATATATGTGAAAATGGTGGGCCAGAGCTCTCCACAGGTGGAACAGGAGACGTATTAAGTGGTGTGATTGCTGCTTTGCTTGGACAAAATCTCTCAATACATGAGGCGAGTTTGTTGGGTGTTGCAGTTCATGCAAAAGCTGGAGAAATATATGCTAATAAATATGGAGAAATTGGTTTAAATGCTACTGCATTAATTCCTATAATAAGAAAACTTTTAAATAAATGAAAAATCTAATTCTTAAAAATGATAGAGCTACTAACATGCTCGGCCAAAAAATTTCCGAGATAATACTTAACTCCAACAAGCAAGATATTGAAATACATCTTCAAGGTGATTTGGGTGCTGGAAAAACTTTTATTACAAGATCAATTATTAAAAACTCTGGTTGGAAAGATTTGGTAAAGAGTCCAACGTACACGCTTTGCGAAGAGTATGATTTAGGCGAAATTCTTTTTTTGCATATTGATTTATATAGAACAAATGAAGCACAAGACATTGATATTTTTGATCTAAATAGAGGTTCACATAAAAAGAAAATTATTTTAATCGAATGGTCAGAAAGACTTCAGTTTGAAAGAAAGTTTGATCTAAAAATTAATTTTTTTCATTATGAAAACAAGCGTAAAATTAACATTACATATGGTACAGACATTTTTAAAGCTCTAGAAAAAAATTATGTATAAATTTTTACCTATATTAATTTTTAACTATTTTATCTATGCAAATGAAATTGCGTTTGTTGGTATTGATGAACAAAAGGATGGGGAAATAAATATTTCGTTGATTTTAGATAAAGTTGCATATATAAACTCATACTCACAAGAAGACCCATCAAGGTTAGTATTAGAAATTAATGATGCTTATTCTAAAGAATCTATTAGTGAGATTTATAACTATCCCATTAAACAAATAAAATCTAACAAAGACGATGATCATACAAAAATTGTTATTGATTTATATGATGATGTATTTTGGCGCAAGCCAATCCAAGAGGTAACAGACTCAGGCATTCTTCTAAACCTTAAGTTAAATAAAGATAAATCCTTAGAACAAAATGCTAGAGATATTATTGTTGCAATTGATGCTGGGCATGGAGGCAAATATCCTGGGGCTGTAGGCCCGAACAATATATTAGAAAAAGATGTAACATTACTAATTGCAAAAGAGCTTGAAAGAACACTTCGCGATACTAAAGGCTATCAACCAGTAATGATTAGAGACGGAGACCAAACCGTAAGTCTTAATGATAGATTCCAAATTGCTAGAAGATATGGAGCAGATATTTTTATCTCTATTCATGCAGATGGATTTAAGCTTTCTTCGGTTAAAGGTGCATCTGTTTTTATTTGGTCTGAAGAGGCATCAAGTACAATTGCAAGAAATCTTTCTGATACAAAAAGAGAGCGTATCCTAGCTGAAATTAAAAACTTAAAGCCAACTGACTTTGATGAAGACTATGCTAGAGAGCAATATCCAGAAGTATATGAAAAGAAAATTGAGCAAAGTAAGATTCTTGGAAGCAAAATATTAGATCAACTTAAAAAAGATCCATATACAAAAATTCACAAGAAAAATGTTGAGTATGCTGACTTTAGGGTTCTAAAATCAATTGATATTCCATCTGTACTGGTCGAATCAGGGTTCATAACCAACCCTGAAGATGCTGCGAGACTAAAAGGAAAACCTGGAAGAAGAATGATTGCAAGATCTATCTTTCTTGGAATAAATAATTATTTTATTGAAAATCCTGTATCTGGCACTTTAATAAACGAAAACACAGATCATTTAAAATATACGATACAAAAGGGAGACGTTCTTTCAGAGATTGCAATTAGATTTGGCGTCACTGTAGAGTCAATTGATGAAAAAAATAAATTAAATAATAAGCCGATATATCCTGGGCAAACATTAAAAATATATTTCTAATTAATATCTATTGGGTCTATATCATATGACCATTTGACCTTCTTGGCTTCTGGCCAGCCTTCAAATTCTTTTACAAGAAACTTTAAAACTTTATTTAGGTATGTCCTTTTAGAAGTCTGGACATATATGTTATGCCTATAATTACCTTTTGCTTTTGCAATCATAGATGGAATTGGCCCAATGACATATATGTCATTTCTATTGGCTAATTTATTAATAACCTTATCTAAAAAAGCCAAATTGCTCTTTTGTGTTGGCGATGAGCATCTTATTAGGCACATTGCCGCATAGGGAGGAAGATTATTTTTTTTGTTTCTTTCAAGGCATTGAGATGCAAAATTCATATAATTTCCAGTCTTTATTTGACCTAGATTTATATCATCTGGATATCTTGTTTGTATTATCACTTTAGCAAGTTTGTTATTTCTACCCGCCCTTCCTGATACTTGAATAAGTAATTGTGAAATTTTTTCTAATGCGTTTATTTCAGGGCTTACTAATCCATTATCTGCATTTAGAATAATGCTTAGAGATACTTTAGGAAAATCATGTCCTTTTGCAAGCATTTGAGTACCAACAAGAATTGCTGATTCTGAAGAATTAATTTCGTTGATAATATCTTCCATCGCTCCAACCTTTTTTGTTGTATCGTGATCAACTCTTATGATTGGTACTTTTTTAAAATTTGTTCTCAAAACTTCTTCGACCTGCTCCGTTCCAGTTCCATACATCTGAAAATTAGTAGATTTGCATGATGGGCATGATTCATTAACTTTATAAGCTGATTCGCATCTATGGCAAATAAGTCTGTTTCTTTCTTGGTGATACACAAGATTAGAATCACAGGATTTACAATCAGCAACCCATCCACATGATTCACATTGAAATATTGGTGCAAATCCTCTCCTGTTTATGAAAATAAGGACTTGCTCTTTCTTATTTAAAGTTCTCTCAATAATGTTAAGAGTTTCGGATGCAATACCACCAATTAGAGAAGTGTCATTAATATCCATTGCAATGAGTTTTGGAGGATTTTTTCCATCTACTCTAGTTAACATATCGATTTTTTTATATTTCTCTTCTTGCACTAATCTTAATGTTTGTAAAGAAGGTGTAGCTGACCCAAGCACAATAGGAATATCTTCTTCTTGAGCTCGTTTTATGCCGATATCTCTTGCAGAGAATTTAAACCCTTCTGATTGTCTATAAGATTTATCATGCTCCTCATCTATTACAATTAATCCTATATTTTTCATTGGCATTAATACTGCAGATCTTGTTCCAATTACTACCTTAATATTTCCAAATCTAGCATTTAGCCAAACTTTTAGTCGCTGGGCTGGCGTTTGTCTAGAATGATAGAGCCCTATCTCGCCTTTAAATCTAGATGTAAATCTATTAAATAATTGTGGTGTTAAATTTATTTCAGGAACTAAAATAAGTGCAGATTTTCCATCCTTAACACAATTTTCTACCAGTCTTAAGTAAACCTCAGTTTTTCCTGAGCCAGTTACACCATATAAAAGGGATGGCTGAAAACTATTTAATTTTAAAAGTTGTTTTAAAGCCTTTGATTGATCGGATGTTAGATCAAATCTCTTTTCTTTTTCATTTATGGATATTTGATAAGACTCCTCGACCGTAAGAGGTTCTATTACTTTATTATTTGCTTTTCTAAGTTGATTAGGAATAAAAGTATTAAAAACCTCACCAACAGGGTGATGATAATACTCAGACGACCATAAAATAGTATTAAAAATCGATTTATTGAAAACAAGATGCGCATCTATTTTAGAAATTATTTTTTTAATCTCGATATTATTTCCTATGACTGCTTTAGATTTTTTAATGACTATTCCAATGACTTTTCTATTTCCAAAAGGGACAAGAACACGGCTACCTTTATCAATTTTTAAGTTAGAGCTGTATGTAAAACATTGTCTTAGGGGTACTGAAATAGCTACATCATAGAAAAAAATATTCATTTTTTGATTGTAAAGAAATTGTTTTTTGTTATAGTTCTCATCCAAATTTTGATTTTATTATGAAAAAAGATATACATCCCGAATACAGAGAAGTTTTGTTCCATGACTCTAGTGCTGATAAGTATTGGATCATTCGTTCAACTTTAGAAACTACTGAAACTAAAAAATGGGAAGATGGAAATACATATCCCTATTTTCCTCTTGATATATCTTCTGCTTCTCATCCTTTTTATACTGGTACCCAAAAAATTATTGATACTGGTGGAAGAGTGCAGAAATTTGAAGAAAGATTTGGTAAAAAGAAGTAAGCCAATCAATCTAAACCCGAGCTACCAAAACCCTTCTCACCCCTTTCAGACTCTTTAAAATTCTCTACTATTTTAAATTTTGCCTGAACAACTGGCACAATTATCATTTGAGCAATTCTGTCTCCTGGATTAATTTCAAAATCTTTGTTGGATCTATTCCATGCAGGGACCATTAATTCGCCCTGATAATCTGAATCAATTAACCCAACTAAATTTCCCAATACAATACCTTTTTTTGATCCAAGTCCAGATCTTGGAACAACCAAAGCAGCTAAATTTGGATCTTCAAGATACATAGCAAAACCTATAGGCACCATAAAAGTGGTTCCCGCCTTTAAAAGAACTTTTTCTTTAATACATGCTCTTAAATCAATTCCTGCAGACCCTTTGGTCTCATATTTTGGAATTGGGATTGATTCTCCCATTAAAGGATTAATAATTTTAATTTCTATATCTTTCAAGATTTCAACTCCTTAGGCCTAAGGAATAATTTTAACTCACATTTATTTAATAATAAGTCTTTCCATTCTTTTTGTAGAATAATTTGAGCAAGAGCAGACGTGGGGTACTTGATGATACTTAATCCTGTTAACTGCTCTAATAAAATATGCATAGTTGGATTATGCCCAACAACAAGAACTGAATTTGCAGCCTGATTAACATTAACTAATAAATCTATTATTGATTCATGGTTACCATAATAAAGATCATCGAGGTATTTAGCATTTTTGATATCAAAATCAAATCCATCTGCACATAAGTCAAACGTTCCTTTAGTTCTATTTGCACTACTACACAGAACTTCATCTACCTTAAAGTTATTTTTTTTTACATAATCAGAGATTAAAGAGATATCTGTAATTCCTCTGCTAGCAAGCCCCCGATCAAAATCTTCTTGACCCATGGTGCTCCAATCAGATTTCGCATGCCTTAATAGAAAAATTTGTTTCATAATAGTATTGCTATGTTAGTCAGTGTTCTATAAAATCGCGATTCTATGAGTAAAATATGTCAAGTAACAGGTAAGATACCACAGACTGGGAACAATGTTTCTCATGCTAAAAATAGAACAAAAAGGAAATTCTTCCCTAATCTACATACGCATAAATTCTGGGTAGAATCTGAAAATAGGTTTGTAAACCTTAAAGTTTCTGCAAAAGGCATGAGGATAATCGATAAAAAAGGTATTAGCGTTGTCCTCAAAGAACTCAGAGCTAAGGGCCAAAAGATATAATTAAATCTTATTTAGGCCAGAAGCATGCCTTGTAAAAAATGCCTTGATAAACCTTGTTTTGTTCACTGTCTTCAGACCCCAATTTCTTAGCAATCTAATATAAGAATTATTATCACTAAAGAAATAAACAAAGAAATCCATAGACTTTAACATTAATAAATTCATGCCCTTTCTTCTTATCTCATATTTTTTTAAAACAGCTGCCTCATTTATAGCTATCCCCTTGTTATAAGCACCTACCACCTCTTCACAAAAAATATCAGCATCAGCAAAACCTAAATTAATGCCCTGACCTGCTAGAGGGTGAATAGAATGAGCAGCATCTCCAATTAAGACTATGGAATTATTTATATAATTTTCAAAATGATGGTTAGATAATTGAAAATTGAGCAATTGAGAATCTATTTTCAGCTTTATTCCAAGCTTTGATTCAAAGAAAGGTAAATTAGATGACACGAAATCATTTATCGATAAACCTTCTAAGTTTTTATTATTTACCGACCAAACAATAGTACATCTATTATCTATTGATTCTCTATCTGGCACAGGCATGACTGCAAAAATTCCTTTCTCTGAAAATACTTGATGAGCAATTTTTCTATCAAAGTTTTTATCTGCTTTGCAAATAAATGTTATTGCTGTCTGATTATATTCTGAAGACTTATTTGATAGACCAGAGATCTTGGCAACATTAGATTTCCTGCCATCACAGCCTGCGATTATTTTTGCTTCAATGCTACTTCCATTAGATAGTAAGACTTCATTTGTATCATTTTGATTAAGGTTTTGAATAGACTCGATTTGATTGTTAAAAACTGTTCTTTCATGGCAAGCTTTTGCAAGTTTATTTTTTAATTCATTAAACATGACGACGTGAGATAAGAAATTTTCACCTATATCATCTGATAAAAACTTTATTCTCCCAGTACCCTCTCCATCAAGAGCATTGATTTGATCTATAGGTGCGGTTTCAACTTCTATTTTTTCCTTCTGCAATAAAGACAACGAATGATTATTGAGTGTAAGAGTTCTAACGCCTGAAGAATAATCTTGGGGTTCCGAAGATTTTTCAATAATTAATGATTCAATATTGTGTCGCTTTAATCTTACAGAAATGTAGTTACCAATTATTCCACCACCAGAAATAATAATTGGAACATTCATGTTTTAAGCCATCAATGATTCAATTTCTTTAGGGCATGATGGAACTTTTTCAGTCAAATTTATATTTCCATCGTTAGTGACCAATATATCATCTTCAATTCTTACGCCAATGCCCTTCCATTTATCATCTACGTTCATTGAGCTGCTTATATATATTCCAGGCTCAATGGTCGTAATCATTCCAGGCTTAAACTGCATAAACTCTCCATTCTCCATATAATCTCCAACATCATGAACATCTAAGCCCAGCCAATGCCCTATTTTATGCATATAAAAATCTTTAAATGCACCTTCTTTATGAAGCTCTTCAGGATTGCCATCTAAAATACCAAGTTCAACCAAGCCTTTTGTGATAACTTTCTCAGAAATAAGTTGAGGTTTCATAATATTATTGCCAGTTTTAACTGAATCAATTGCAGCCTTATTTGCCTCAAGAACAATGTTATATATAGCCAATTGTTCCTCAGAGAACTTCCCCCCGACAGGGAAAGTCCTGGTAATATCAGATGCATACATCTTGTACTCACAACCAGCATCAACCAGTATCAAATCAGATTCATTTAGATCTTGATTATTCTCAATGTAATGAAGAACACATGCATTTTCACCACCAGCAATGATAGGAGTGTAAGCAGGGAACCTACCACCTCTTTTTCCAAATTCATATAAAAATTTTGATTCAATTAATTGCTCATTTTCACCGGGCTTAATATTCTTCATAACTTCTACAAAGGATTCAGCAGAAATATCACAAGCTTTTTTCATGATCTCTATCTCATGATCATCTTTTATGAGTCTCATATTTCCAATCATTGAAGATCCATCTATGATATCGATAGATTGAGAATGTCTATCTTTTGAACTAGCGGCACAAGTCCAATCTATAACATTTTGATCAAAGCCACTTTTTTTACCAATAGGATAAAAAACCTTTTTGATTCCTTGAAGCAGTTCAGGCATTAGTTCATTAATCTTAGTATTTTCAAAAGCCTGATCAAATCCATAGTCATCAACTGCCCCAATAGGTCCAGCCCTATAGCCGTCCCAAATTTCTCTTAACTTGTCTTTAGGCGGCACAAAAACTATAGAAGAAATTTTATCTTCTTGATGCACTATGACCATAAGCGATGAGGGCTCGCAAAATCCAGAAAAATAATAAAAACTACTCTCCTGTCTTAAAGCATATGATGAGTCTGCATTTCTATACTGGAGGTCTGCTCCAGGAATTATCAATGCACAATTTTTTGGAAGAATAGTATTTAAAGACTCTCTTCGTGATTTATAAATTTTATTATCCATAGTTTATTTTACTCTTTTATTAAACAAACTTTCCAATTGATGAATGTGCAATTAAACTTATGTTATGTCAGATGAAAATAATTTTTCGGTTGAAGATCTTGAAAATAAAATTGATCTTCTCATAAAACGTTTTGATGAACAAAAAGGAATTATAGATTCATACGTTCACAGAGAAAGAGACTGGAAGAAAAATAAAATTTTACTTGGCAAAGAAATTGCTGCATTAGAAAAGAAACTTAACAAAAAAGGTAACCATGAGTGAAATGGAAACACTATCTCTAAGAATTTTTGGAAGAGATTTAACTCTAGCATGCCCTCCAGGGGAAAAAGATCAATTAATTAAAGCCGCTCAACTATTAAATTCTGAACTCGATTCTATAAATGATAAAAATAACGCATTAATAATAGCCGGCCTCACTCTTGCTAATAAGCTCATATCCAATCCAGATGAAAAGAGTAATGATACTCAAGTATATCTATCATCGATTATAAAAAAAATTGATCTAGCTTTGGAAAAATAATCTTTTATTAAATACTTATATATCCTATACTTCCCTTACATTCTGGTTCATTCGCTAATGTGTTATTAAATTTGAACCGATACTATTAAATAGGTGATATTCCACTATCATTGTTGTGCAATACCTATGAAGGGAAGCCTGATTTGATAAGAAATTCACCACCTGACCTTTCGGTTCAGGTAAAACACATGGCGGTGATTTGGTTTGTTAGCCTCGGCGCAATTTATGGTGAAAGATAAAATTCGAAAATCACTTCTTGAGCAGGGGCTCACTCTTTCTTCTCAATCTATAGATCAACTAAGTACTCAAGTTCAAAAAAATATAATTGAAAGTCTAGATCTGTCGAAAATGAAAAACGTATTGCTCTACTTTCCTTATAAATTAGAGATAAAAACAAATTTACTTCATCATGAGCTTGATAAATACTCACATAATATTTATATGCCAAAAATTTTTCCAGAAAGAATAATGAAATTTAATTTGTATACTAAAGAAGATTCTTTAAGTAAAAATAAATATGGCATCACTGAAGTGAATAATGAAGAGTATTTAGAACCCCATTTGTTTGATGCTATGTTTATACCTTTTGTTGGTGTAGATGTTAATGGTTTTAGAATTGGTTATGGTGGAGGCTATTTTGATAGAGCTCTTACTAGTCTTATAGGCAGCACTCAAAGAAAGCCATTAATTATTGGTCTTGGTTATGACTATCAAATACTGTCTAAAAATTTAGCTGAGCCACATGATTTGCGATATCACAACGTTGTAACAGAGTCTCGTATACTTTCATATAACTGATATATAAAATATATATATATTATGAAAAGGTTCTTTTTAACTACCCTTCTATTTTCGACGATTCTAATAAAAGCTGAGTCTATAGTTATAGATGGAATCCTAGATGAGCCTGAGTGGACAAATGCCTTTTCTATTAATGATTTTTATCAAACCTCTCCATTTAATCTACAAAAATCACAGGGTGAAACGCTGGTCTACATATTTTCAAACGAAGATGGTATTTATGTTGGTTTTATTAACAAACAAAGTAATTCATCTATGTTATCTAAAAAGACCTTGAGAGATGAAATGACATCATTGAGCGACAAAAACTCCATTAATATTGATTTTGATGGCGACGGGAATAAGGCTTATATTTTAGCTGTAAATCTTGGAGATTCTTTATTTGATGCCATCAAGATTAAAACAGGCGATTTCAAAACAGATTGGGATGGAGATTGGATAGCCAAAACTAAAAGACATGATGGATATTGGGTCTCTGAATTTTATTTACCATGGAATCTTGTTCTGATGAATCAACCTAAAGGGGATAAAAGAACAATAAAATATTCCGTCTTGCGTTATAAAGCTAAAGAACAGATTTGGGTAAGCAGCTCAGGATCAATGGCAAGTAGACCAGACTATTTTGAGAAACTAGATTCCTTGGAAATTGCCAACTACACAAAATCAAAATTAAACTTTTTTCCATATGTGTCTTCCAATCAAAATTCGGTTACCAAATTTGATGATAACAAAATAGGAGCAGAAATTTTCTATAACACTGGAACAGGTAAGCAAATTAATGCAACATTTAATCCAGATTTTGGTCAGGCTGAGAGTGATGATGTTGTTATAAATTTTTCAGCACAAGAAACTTTTTATTCTGAGAAAAGAGCCTTTTTTAATGAAAATCAGTCCCTGTTTAATATTAATAACTATGATCGTTATACGGTTATGAATACTAGAAGAATTGGTTCGGCTCCAAGCTATAAATGTTCGGAAGAGGACAATATTGATGAATGTGAAAATTCAAAGAAAAATTATTCGGACATAGATTATGCTTTTAGGTATTCACAAAAAACAGGAAAAACAGAATTAGGATTCTTTGCTGCAAGAGAGGCAGATGAATCCTTTTCTGTAGGAAGAAATTTTTATGCCCTTAGGTCAAGAACCGACCTTGGTAACAAAACGCTTGGATATATGCTTACCCATGTTGATGATAGTTTTAACAACAAATCAGCAAGCGTTAGTGTAATTGACTATGTAAATGTAAAATCAGATCAATTAACTTATTTCACAGATCTGCTTTTTTCTGAAAAAGATGATGACTCTAGATTTGGTTATAGGTCTCAATTTAACTATCAGCCTTCAAATTTTTCTTATGTATCCGGAAGCATCTTATATTTTGATGAAAATTTTCAGTTAAATGACTTTGGTTATCTCAGAAGAGCTGATTGGATTCATGTTGGTCTTGGTGGGGGTTTGAAGCAAATAAACTTTTCAAAAGAGTCACCTGTAGATCAAATTGATATGAATGTTGACTTTAATTATGATGCCGACACAAATGGGAATTCAAACCCTATTAGAATTGATCAAAAGAATGAAATTACCTTCAAGGATACATCAAAACTTAAGTTTGATTTTGGCATTAAAACCTCAGGGAAAAATACAACAATAACCAGAAAGAATCCTGATTTTCCATTTATAAAAATCAATAAGAAAAAAAATATAACTTTAGATTTTGAAGCAGCTAATTATAAATTTTGGACCTACGATTGGAGAATTAGTTTTGAAAAAGGAGATAAATATAACTCTTGGAACTCTGAGGGCTATAAAAGAGAGTTTTATAAGATAGCAGGCTCATATTTCCCAAATGATAATCTGAAAATAAATCTGCAATACAGAATTCGAAAAGAAAATGAATGGCTCATATGGACTGAAGATAATAAATTTGGCTTGTATGACTCTGAGCAAGATACTTTTTCCATGGGCTTAAATTGGTTTAGTGGGAATAAGCATGAAATAAGATTAAAAAGTCAATTTGTTGCACTTCAGGCAGATAATCCACAAAGCTTAATTTCTGATAATGCTGGCTACTTATATGAATCAGATGAATTGATAAAGCCATTTGCTCAAGGTGTTGTTTCGTTTCAAGTAAGATATAAGTACGAAATTGCCCCTCTATCATATCTGTATCTTGTGTATTCAAAAGGTGGCACCAGTTATGATGAGGATGAAGATTATTCTAAATCTGAAATTTTTAATCAACCATGGAACAATCCTTCTGATGAAGTTTATTCAATCAAGTTTAGATTAAAGTACTAGTTATTTTAAAAAGTCTTTATAGGCTTTATTAGAAGTCTCTTCAATAAATATAGTATCTGTCTTATTAAGGTGTTTAATAAGATGTAACTTGTTAGAATTGCTGTCTTCTATTCCAATTAATATTTTTCCAAATGCTGATCCAAGATTTCTGTAATGAAATAATGATATGTTCCAGTTACTGCCAAATTTTTCTAAGAATGTTAAAAGAGCTCCTGGCTTTTCAGGAAATTCACCTCGAAAAATTCTCTCATTTTTGTGGCCTCTTTGATTGATTCTTCCTCCCACCATATGTCGCAGATGGTCATTAGAAATCTCATTCCTTGTAAGGTCTTTAAAGGCAAAGCCTGATTTTTTTAATTTATTTTTTATGGCCTGATATGATTTATCTGTTTTTGTTCTGACTCCAACAAGAACATATGCATCATTTAGATCTGATTTTCTGTAATTGAACTCAGTTATTAAAGATGCTCCAAATATTCTGGAGAGATTTAAAAAGCTTCCTGGTTGTTCAGGTATTTTTATACTAAGTATTTTTTCTCTATTTTCACCAAGCTCAGATCTTTCAACAATAAAGTTCAATCTTTGGAAGTTGACATTAGCGCCACTACTAATAGCTAATAGATTTTTACCTTTAATTTTCTTTGAATAAACTTTTAGTCCTGCTAGGGCAAGCGCTCCAGCTGGCTCTGATAGCACTCTGGTATCTTCAAATATATCTTTTACAGCTGCACAAACCTCATCTACTGTTACTGTCATAACCTCATCGACACATTCTTTTAAAACATCAAAATTATATTTACCAACTTGAGATACTGCTACGCCATCTGCAAATAAGCCAACTTCTTTGAGCGTAATCCTTTTATTAGCTTTTATTGCTTCTGTAAAACAAGCTGAGTCCTCTACTTCAACTCCAATTATCTTGATTTTTTTGTTGTGTTGAGCAATCCATGAAGATACACCAGCAAGAATTCCCCCACCTCCAACTGGAACAAATATAGCATCATAATGATTATCATCATCAAGAATTTCTTTACCAATAGTTCCTTGACCGGCAATTGTATAAGGATCATCAAAGGGGTGGACAAAAGTTAATTTCTTTTTCTTTGATATAGATTCTGCTTCTTGTAAAGCAGTATTTACATCATCACCATGCTGTATTATTTTTGCGCCAAACCTTTTTACATCTTTAATTTTTATCTCAGGTGTTGTTATAGGCATTACAATGGTGCACTTTATTTTTAATTTTTTACAAGCACTTGCAACGCCCTGCGCATGATTTCCTGCCGAGGCAGCTATAACACCCCTCTTCTTTTCAGAATCAGATAAATTGATTATTTTGTTATAAGCTCCTCTATTTTTAAAAGAAAAAATTGGTTGTAAATCTTCTCTTTTTAAAAAGATCTTATTCTTTTCTTTTAAAGATAAATTAGGTGCATATGTTATCGGCGTGTTTATTGCTACATCATATACAGATGCATCTTCAATTAACTTTATATATTTTTTAGAGTTCTTAAAAGAACCTGTTTTCTTTATTTTTAGTCTCAAGATAATTATCTATTGTTATTTTTCTTGTATTATACAGATATGAGTAGCTCAAAGATAAATGTTGCCAAACAAGCAATAGATTATATTAAAGACAAGCTTCATCCTGAAATGATTTTGGGTATTGGAACTGGCTCTACTGTAAATTTTTTTATAGAAGAGCTTGGTGCATATAAAAATTTATTTGCTGGTGCAGTATCAAGCTCCGAAGCATCTTCGAACTTATTAAATGAAAAAGGTATTAAAGTTTTTAATCTTAATGATGTTATAGATATTGCCTATTACATAGATGGTGCAGATGAAGTTTCTCCAAATTATGAGCTTATAAAAGGAGGTGGTGGCGCTCACACAAGAGAAAAAATCGTTGCGTCTGCATCTAATGAATTTGTATGTATTGTTGATGAAACAAAACTAGTACCTCAGCTTGGCGCTTTTCCATTGCCTGTAGAGGTTCTTCCAGAAAGTAGAAGCTTAGTTGCAAGAAAAATTGTCTCTATGGGAGGGGCGCCGATATATAGGGCCGGTTTCATTACCGATCAAGGCAATGAAATATTAGATATCAAAGATCTTGATATATCAAACCCAGAAGCGATAGAAGCTTTACTAAATAACATTCCTGGGGTTGTAGATAACGGAATCTTTGCTTTTAATAAGCCCAAGAAAGTTTTAGTATCCAGCTAGTATTACAGTATTTCCTCAATTGCAGAAACTAACTCAGGAGAATCTGGCTTCACACCAGATTTAAATGTTGAAACAACTCTTCCCTCTTTTGAAATTAAATATTTATTAAAATTCCATGTTGGCTCAACACCAGATTCCTCTATCAATTTTTTATAAAAAGGGTGCGCCTTTTTCCCTCTTACTTTTACTGTTGCGAACATAGGAAATTCGACACCGTATTCAGTAGAACAGAACTCAGCAACAGAACTTTCATTTGAATACTCTTGAAAGAAATCTCTGGATGGTACACCTAAAACTACAAAGTCATTATCTTTATATTTTTCATATAGATTTTGAAGTCCAGAGTATTGATATGTATAGCCACATCTGCTGGCAACGTTAACCACTAACAATGTTTTGCCTTCATATGCACATAAATTTTGTGTTTCTGCAGAATCAAGTATTCGCATGTCAGAATTAAGAAGAATCGGACAAGCATAAATATGTTGAAAAACAAATAAACAAAAAAAGCTGAAGAAGATTTTTTTCATTAAAAAATTATATATATTTAATGGCGATTAAGCTATTGGGCCTATTGCAAGAACAGATATTAAAAAAACACTTACTAAAATTACAGTTTCAAATAATTCTTTATATTTACTCATTTTATAGTTCTAAATTAAAGAATGGAGGGACTGAGCCCTCCATATGATTCCAGAGTGTCAGCAAATCAAATAGGGGGAGAGGAGTGCTGACTTGTATTATTATATATATTTATATTATATTATCAATACTTTTTATAAAATAAATTTAATTAATTCTTAATTATCGTTAAATGTGCCATTTTATAAGGATAAATATGCATATTTTTTATGTATAATGCATGTCTAAATTATTTATGGAGTATAAATTGAAAGGAACAGTCCACTATGAAATTGTTGATAGCATTGCGCTTTTAACTGTAGATAACCCCCCTGTAAATCCTTTGAGTGAGGGTGTTAGAAATGGTCTTTTTGAGGGCATTGCTAAGGCAGAGGCTGATGAAAGTGTTGCTGGTGTAGTTGTTACAGGTAAAGGAAGAGCATTTATAGCTGGAGCAGATATTTCAGAGTTTGGTGGAAATATGAGCGGACATAGCTTAAATGATGTATTTAAAAGCATGGAGTATTGTTCCAAGCCTTTGGTAGCAGCTATTAATGGCATAACTCTTGGTGGTGGGCTTGAAACAGCTCTATGTTGTAACTATAGAATAGCCTCTAAACAAGCATTTGTTGGTCTACCTGAGGTAAATTTAGGCCTTTTACCTGGTGGAGGTGGAACACAAAGACTTCCAAGACTGGCTGGCCCTTCAGAAGCACTTAAAATGATGCTTACAGGAGCACATATACCTGCAAAAAAAGCTTTAGATATGGGAATTGTGGACTCACTATCTGATAATGTTGTAGAAGAATCTATTCAATTTGCTAAAGAAAAGGCAAAAGAAGGTTCTAATCACCCTAAAGTTCGTGATCTTAATGAAAAAATGATCGAAGCAAGAGGATCAGAAAATGTTTTAGTTGAAGCACAAGCTTTGGCAGCTAAGGCAAGAAAGGGTCAATTTGCGCCTGGTCAAATTATTAAATGTGTAGAAGCTGCTATAAATCTTAATGATTTTGATGAGGGCTTAAAAAAAGAAGGAGAGTTGTTTGTTGAGTGTCTAATGCACCCACAAAGAGAAGCAATGATTCATATATTCTTTGGCGAACGAGCTGCATCAAAAATTTCAGATGTTCCTGCCGACACCCCTTCAATGGAAATTAAAAAAGCTGGAATCATAGGATCAGGAACTATGGGGGGAGGTATTGCTATGTGTTTTGCTAATGCAGGCATACCAGTTCATATAATTGATCAAGACGAAGAAAATTTAAAAAGAGGCCTTTCTGTAATAGAAAAAAATTATGACTTTATGGTTGGTAAAGGTCGAATGACGCTTGAGCAAAAAGATATGGTTTTTGGACTAATATCATCAAGTCTTGAATATAAAGATCTGCATGATGTTGATATTGCAATTGAGGCTGTATATGAAAACCTAGATTTAAAATTAGAAATTTTTAAAAATCTTGATGAGCATACTAATGAGAATGCAATACTTGCAAGTAACACTTCTGGATTAGATGTAGATGCAATAGCATCAGTAACTAAAAGGGCTGATAAGGTAGTGGGTACTCACTTCTTTAGTCCAGCGAATATCATGAGATTGTTAGAAGTAGTTCGTGGAGAACAGACATCCCACGAAACATTAGCTAGTGTAATGACAGTTAGCAAGAAAATAAAAAAAGCTGCCGTTGTTTCTCTTAATGCGCCAGGCTTTATTGGCAATAGGATGCTTTTTAACTATACAGCACAGGCTAATATGCTTCTTCTTGAGGGCGCCCTTCCCCATCAAATTGATCAAGCAATAGAATCATTTGGATTAAATATGGGACCATTTAGAATGATGGATTTAGTTGGTCTAGATCTTGGCTGGAGAGCAAGAAAGCTTAGTGGAGTTGAATCTCCACTTCATGCAAAGATTGGGGATTATTTATGTGATAACGATAGATTCGGTCAAAAAAATGGCAAAGGTTATTACAACTATAGTGAAGGTTCAAGAGCTCCTAACGCTGCTCCAGAAAACGAAGAAGTGTATGAAAAGATTTCTGCAGAGAATGGTTTTACAAGAAAAGAAATTTCAGATGAAGAAATTATAGACAGATGTATCTTAGCTCTTATCAATGAGGGAGCAGATATATTATCAGAGGGTGTAGCCCAGAGAGCAGCAGATATAGATGTTGTTTATATTAATGGGTATGGTTTTCCAATATGGAGAGGTGGACCAATGCATCATGCAAATGCTATGGGTTTAGACGTTGTTGTTGATAAATTAAAGAAATATCATGAAATTACTGGAAATGACGCATACAAACCTAGTGAATTACTAATTAAGCTTGCACAAAGTGGAGAAAAGCTAAATGAAGCGCCTTTAGGGGACGATAGAAAGAAAAAACTTAATTTTTCTATGTCCTCAGTTGCAGGCAACTTTTAGAAGTTATGTTTAATTTAGGGTATTAGGCTCTAATTAGGACTTTTGTCCCAATATTTACTAATTTAAATAATTCAATTACATCATAATTGAACATTCTAATGCAGCCATGTGATGCTTTTGTGCCTATTAGTCCCTCTTCATGGGTTCCGTGGATGTATATGTATCTTCGAAAAGAATCTACATTTCCACCTTTGTTGAAACCCTCCTCTTCACCATCTAGCCATATTATTCTGGATGTAACATAGTCATTATCGGTATCTTCATACTGATCAATTATTGTTGCAGATCTCTTAGTATTTATTCTTGAGGTAAATATAGTGTTTATTTCTGCCTCTTCACCAATCATCTCTTTAATAGAATGTTCCCCTAGTGGTGTTTTGAATGAATTTTGAATACTACCTTCTCCATATTTAGATGTGGAAATTGGATAAGAAGCTTTGATTAGATTGTTTTCTATCAAATATAGTCTTTGTTCAGATATATCAACTTCGATATGGGCACTTTCAGCATAAGTAATTGCTGAGAATAGCAATAATGTTAATATTTTTTTCTTTTTGTGCATAAATCAATTATAAACGATGTTAAAAGCATTATTAAAGCCAAAATAATTGGAATATAGTGACCAAAAATATTATATAGGCTTCTTTTATAAGTAAAATTAATACCAGAATTGATTACACCAGAGATATTTTTATCTATTTTATCGACAATTGTTCCGTTATTAGTTATTATTGCTGAAATTCCATCATTGGTTGCTCTTATAATCCATTTATTATTTTCAATAGCTCTAATTCTTGTTATTGCTAGGTGCTGATATGGGCCCATTGATTTCCCAAACCAAGTGTCATTACTAACATTAATTATAAAATTAGACCTAATGTTGCTTTTTCTAACAGTATTTCCAAAAGCTACATCAAAACAAATTAGTGGTGAGAAGTTTACCCCATCTACACTGCTCATTTTAATATTATCCTGAATACTGCTGCCATGAGCTACATTTGACATAGGCATATCAAAAAAATCTATTAGGCCTCTTAATGAGCTTGTAAAGGGTATATATTCACCAAATGGAACTAGATGTCTTTTATTATAGATTTCGTTGGTATTAACATTGATTAATGAGTTGAAAAGTGTTTTATCATTAATATTCCAAACACCCATAATAATTTCTTTATCTTTTTTATTAATTTTATTAATAAACTGTCTGAAATCATTTGAATTCAATGAATATGGAAGCTCTGCTTCAGGCAGCACAATCATTTGAGATTCTATAGATGTATCTTTTATCAGATTAAGAATATTGTTTTCAATATAAGATTTATAACCAAGATTATATTTTTGAATCGGATCGGAGGAGGGTTGAATTATTGAAACGTTAAGATCGAATTCAGTTCTTTCGTTTTTATCAATTATTGGAATAAATAATATCAAAGATCCAAAAAATATCTTATATCTATGCTCCCATAAAATTGCTATTGAAGTAGCTATGAGATAAACAATGAAAGAGCCTCCTGTAACTCCAACAAGAGAGTAAATTGAATGAAGTGGTGTATCAAGGAAAACAGTTCCTGGAATTAACCACGGAACCCCATTTAATAAATAATATCTTGATAATTCAAATAGAATCAGAAGACTTGAAATAGATAAAATTTTTAAATGTTTAGACTCCACCTTACCACTAAATAATCTGTATTTTAATGCTATTAAAGGCAGTCCAAAACATAGTGTAAGGAATAAGGTTAATAGAAAAAAAATAACAAGAGATATTAATATACTTGTTTCTCCATAATAGTAAACACTTACTATTAACCATGACATTCCAAAACCCCAATAACCGATTGACCAAGATATTAATTTCTTAAGTGTATGAATATTTTCAAATAATATAGTTCTTATTAAGTATGCATATGATACTAATATCAGTGGCTTGATGGAGAAGGGTGCAAATGCAAGTATTCCAATAATCCCAAACACGAATGCAGTGAAATGTTGCTTAAGTGCCATTAAGATTTTTTTATCTGAACTTTATCTATTTTTCTGTCATCAGCATGGGTAACTTTGATGGAAAGATTTTCAATTTTTATAACGTCCCCTTTTTTAGGGAGTACCCCCAATTCACTAATAATAAATCCGCCTAATGTTTCTGCATCTATCTCCAAAGGATCTATATTTAGATTAAAAAACTCTGTGAAGTCTTCAATTTCAACCTTAGCATCTGCTGTATAAATATTTTGTGATATTTTAATTATTTCTTCTTCATCAATATCATGCTCGTCTTCAATTTCACCCACTAACTCCTCAAGAATGTCCTCAATGGTAACTAGTCCCGATATAGTTCCATATTCATCGATGACAACAGCAAGGTGTGATCTATCTTTCTTGAACTCTTCTAGCAATGAATCAGCTTTTTTAGTTTCAGGGACAACATTTGCCTCTCGCAGCATTTCAGACAGACTAAATTCTGCAATTCCACCGTAAATTTTATGCAACATGTCTTTTGCAAGCAAAATACCTTTTACTTCATCCCTTTCCTGCCCTAATACTGGATATCTAGAATGACCAGACGCAATGATCTTTTCTATAATGGCGTTAATGTCTTCATCAATTCCAAATGTCACCATATCAACTTTAGGAACCATTATTTCTTTGACTGTTGTATTACCAAGTTTTATCGCTTTATTAGCAATCGATTCTGCCTCTTTATCAATGATGTTAAGGTCAACAGCATCTTTAAGGAAGTCAGTGACTTCAGAAACAGATTGAGTCTTAATAAAAAATGGATTTCTAAAAAATTTTTTTATCTTTGATAAAATTCCCGAAGGAGGGTGACTGTCGTCGCTATCTAAATTTTGATTCATTTAATATGGATTACTAATATTTATTTTTTTTAAAGTTTGTATTTCTTTGTTTTCCATGATCATAGCATTTTCATTATTTTCATGATCATATCCAAGTATATGATATACACCATGGGCCAACATGTGAATAATATGATCATCAAAAGTTTTTCCTTCTTTTTTAGCTTCCTCTTTCACGTATTCAACACTGATTGCAATATCGCCGATATTTTTTGTTTGTGTTACTGAAATATCATCATTTGGAAAAGATAATACATTTGTAGTTTTATCTTTTTGACGAAATTGCATATTTAATTTTCTCATTTCCTTATCATTCAATAAGCGAAGGTTTATAACACAATCAGACATTTTCTCTTGGTCAAGAATTGTAGAAACAATCTTATTTAATTTATTATCGAGGGGCTTTTCAATATCAATGCCCTCATCTAGAGAAATTATTAAGCTCACTTGTTTATATTTAATTCAAATTTTTTATACGCATCAATGATTTTTCTAACAAGAGGATGTCTCACCACATCATTTGAAGAAAATCGAGTAATACCAATACCATCTATTTCCTTCAAAACATGAATAACATGATCAAGACCTGAAGTAATGTGTTTAGGTAAATCAATTTGAGTTAAGTCACCATTGATAACTGCTTGTGAGCCAAAACCTATTCTTGTTAGGACCATCTTCATTTGTTCAACAGTTGTATTTTGACTTTCATCCATGATGATAAAAGAGTTGTTAAGTGTTCGTCCTCTAAGATAAGCAAGCGGAGCGACTTCTATTAATTCTTTTTCAATTAACTTAGTAGTTTTTTCTATGCCTAACATCTCATACAATCCGTCATATAGAGGCCTAAGATAAGGATCAACTTTTTGCGAGAGATCACCGGGTAAAAATCCAAGCTTCTCCCCAGCTTCTACCGCTGGTCTAATTAATACTATGCGTTGAACTTTGTCACTAAGAAGAGCTTCTACAGCTGCTGCCACAGCTATATAGGTTTTACCAGTTCCAGCATCACCAATGCCAAAGTTTATCTCGTATTTATTTATATTTTTAATATAGCTCTGCTGGTTGCCCCCTCTTGGTCTGACAATCTTTTTCGGTGTTCGTATTTGAATATCTGAGTCAATAACCTCAGCTTTTTTTGATAGACTCAAATTCAGGTGTGATTGAATTGTTAAATGAACAGCTTCTTGACTAATTTCAATATTTTTCTTTGTTAAATTATATAAATCTAAAATCGCATCAGATGCGTGTTTAATATCTTTTTCTTTACCAGTTATTTTTACTTCATCACCCTTATGAAAAATTTTTACTGAAAAACTTTTTTCTATAAGTTTTAAATTACCATTAAGCTCGCCAACAAATAGAGCTATTCTTTCTGCGTTAGATGGTTTTAAAGAGATGTTTCTTAAAGCGGTTTGAGTTTCTTGCATTAATTTTTAAATTTTACCTCTTGGATTATGCAAAGTGCCTAATAAAGAATAGGATAATGCCTCTGTAATCTCTATGTCTACTAGTTTTCCTATAAAACCTATATTTTCAAGATCAAAATTTACGACTCTATTACATTCTGTTCTTGCCTGGAGTTGATCTGATCTTTTTTTTGCAATGCCGGTTACAAGACATCTTTGAATACTTCCAACCATACTCTTGCTATGATTTCTGTGAAAATGGTTCAGTCTATCTTGAAGTATCTTAAGGCGCTCTTTCTTTTCCTCTAATGGGGTCTTATCCTCTAATTTAGAGGCAGGAGTTCCAGGCCTCTTGGAATAAATAAAGCTAAATGAAGAATCAAATTCTATCTCATTAACGAGATCCATGGTCTCCATAAAATCATCATGAGATTCGCCAGGAAATCCTACAATAAAATCAGATGAAACCCTCAGATCTCGTCTGAAAGATTTAATTCTTTGAACTGCATCATGGAATATATCTATTGTGTAATTTCTTTTCATCTTCTCTAGAATTTTATTTGATCCTGATTGCACCGGTAAGTGAAGTTGACTCACCAATTGTGGTATATATTGATATGCCTCAATTAAATCATCCGTCATATCTAATGGATGAGAGGTTGTATATCTAATTCTTTCTATACCATCAATATGACTTATTATCTCTATGAGATCTGACAACCTTAGAATCCTATCCTTATATGGCATTCTGTATGAATTAACATTTTGTCCTAAAAATGTAATTTCACTTACTCCCTGTTCAGCAAGGCGAGCAACCTCATCAAAAATTTGCTCAGGCTTTCTACTAACCTCATCACCCCTGGTGTAGGGAACAACACAAAAAGAGCAATATTTTGAACACCCCTCCATAATAGCAACATAGCTTGAGGGACCACCTGTAGTTGGTTTTGGTAAAGAATCAAATTTTTCTTCAATTGGAAAAGTTATATCAATTGCTTTAATACCCTTGTTAGGGTCAATGTCCAGCAAATCTGAAACTCTATGAAGGGTTTGAGGGCCATATATAAGATCAACATATGGAGCACGTTTTTTTATATTACTACCTTCTTGGGTTGCGACACATCCGCCAACACCTATTTTTAAGTTTGGATTTTTCTCTTTAAGTTTATTGAGCCTTCCAAGTTCTGAATAAACTTTTGATTCAGCCTTATCTCTTATAGAGCATGTGTTAAGTAGAATGATGTCTGCATCTTTGGCATCATTTGTTAGTTCTACTCCTTTTTTTTCTTTTAAAATATCTACGGTCTTGTCCGAATCATATTCGTTCATTTGACAGCCATAGGTTTTAATATAAAGTTTCGTACCCATATAATTAAGTATTATGAAATCTAAAAGCGTTTACAAGATAATTTTCATGCAACTTGGTGAAGTATACGAAGTTTTTGCCAAACAAATTTTTCAAAGTGATATGTACGGTTTCATTGAGGTTGAGAATTATATATTCAATAAAGATAAACAACTAGTTGTAGATCCATCATCAGAAAAACTCAAAAATGAATTTTCAAATGTACAAAGAAGTTATATTCCTATAAATGCAATTATAAGAATAGATGAAGTAAAAGAGACTGGAAAAGCCAAGATAAAGGAAAACATAGGACAGGTAAGTCCGTTTCCATTAAACATACAACCTTTAAATAAAGAAGATTAATTAGCCCTCTGGTAGAAAAAGATTTTTATAAAATTTCAATTCTGCAACAGACTCTTTAATGTCCCCCAGAGCCCTATGAGATCCTTCCTTCTCATATACTTGAGCCTCATTCATCCACCTAACTCCGACCTCCTTAAAAGAAGATACGTCTATATGTCTATAATTAAAATAAGATTCCAATCTGGGCATATATTTAGCCAAGAATCTTCTGTCGTGCGAAACTGTGTTTCCGCACATAGGTGATTGATTTGGGCCAACGTATTTTGAAACAAAATCTAATGTCTCTATTTCAGCCATCTGTTCAGTAATAGAGCTTTTCTTTACTGCGTCTATCAGCCCTGATGATCCATGTTGGTTCTGATTCCATTCGTCCATTTGGTCTAGCAAAGAGGTTTGTTGGGTTATTATCAAATTTGGTCCCTCAGCTAAAATATTAAGTTGAGAGTCTGTAATTAATGTAGCTATTTCTATGATTCTTTCTTTTTCAGGATCCAAGCCAGTCATCTCTAGGTCAAGCCAGACTAAATTATCTTTTGATTGTAAGCTCTTCATAACTTTTTATATTTCTTCCTTTAGTGTATTTTGTGCTTATTATGCAAAAAGTTCAAACTGGTTTAGTAATAGAATTTTACTCAAATAGCTGTTTGGTTCGTACAGATAAAAAAGACATCCCATGTATTGGAATAAAAGACATTATTGTTGGGGACATAGTTAAAATTGAAATATTACAAGATAGCAAAGAGACTAAAGGAGTAATTTTATCTAGAGAAGTTAGGAAATCGCTTTTGCAAAAAAAGGACGGACCAAAATACAAAAATATAGCTGCAAACCTTTCTCATGTTGGTATATTGGTGACACCGAAACCCAAAACTACTGCTGAGTTTATTGATAAATGGATTTTAACTTCATTATTATCAGATATAGAGCCTTTTATTATTTGTAATAAATCAGATCTTAGTCATGATGATGCTTATTTGGAGCAGATTAAACTATATAAAAATCTTGATATTCAAACCTTTAGTATTTCTGCAAAAGAAAATACAAACATAGATCTTCTGCAAAACTATTTGAAACATAAATGTGCTCTATTTGTTGGCAACTCTGGTGCAGGAAAATCAACTCTTACTTCATTAATTACAGGTAAGGAGATCAAAACAAGCATGCTCTCAAATAACCAAGGAGTACATACGACATCTATCTCTACGCTATATCAAGTAAATACAAGCACTCAAATTATTGATTCTCCAGGAGTTAGAGACCTCCCTATATCTGGATGGAAAACAAGTCAAATTATTGATGGTTTTAAAGAAATATATTTATCTTCAAAAGAATGCGAGTTTAATGACTGCAATCATATAAATAATAAAGGTTGTAATGTTATAAAAAAACTTAATGATGGTGAAATAAGTCAAAGTAGATACAATAATTTCATTAAATTTAGAAATAGCATACTGAACGATGAATAAAAAAACTCATTTTGGTTACAAAGAGGTAGACGAAAAAGATAAAAGCTCCCATGTTGGAGGGGTTTTTTCTTCTGTTGCAGAAAATTACGACATTATGAATGATGCTATGTCTTTTGGCATGCATAGGCTATGGAAAATGATTCTTGTTGAACTCGCTGCTATTTCAGATAAAGATAGAGTTCTAGATATCGCAAGTGGTACTGGGGATATTGCAAAACTAATTTCTAAAGACTTTCCTGATACTGAGATATACATGACAGATATAAACATGGACATGCTCTCAGAGGGCAGAGATAGAGCAATTAATGAAAGCTTTTATGCTAATTGTCATTTCTGTCAACTCAGTGGAGAAGAAATCCCATTTGATGATGATGCTTTTGATGTAATCACAATTGGATTTGGTTTGAGAAATTTTACAAATAAAGAAAAAGGCCTCAAAGAAATGAGAAGATGCCTTAAAGAAGATGGCAGACTGCTTGTTCTAGAGTTTTCTAAACCTTTAAATCCAATTTTTTCTAAAGTCTATGACTGGTATTCATTCAATGTTCTTCCCAGGCTTGGTTCTATGCTTGCAAATGACTCTGATAGCTATCAATACCTTGCAGAATCTATTCGCATGCATCCTGATCAAGAAACATTAAAATCAATGATAATAGAAGCCGGATTTAGTAATTGTAAATTTTATAACCTCCTTAACGGCATTGTTTCGATACATGTGGCATATGACGAATAACTTTTTAAAAATAATAAATAACGTCATAAATGATATTGAAAACGCCTCTCCGGTTACTCGAGATAAGCTGATACAAATTTATCCAATAAGTTTCCTGTTATCCTTAAAAGATCACAAAAATATTTACTTTAGCCTAGACAAAAACAGTAAGAAAATTTCTTTTGAAAAAACTTCGCATGTAGATTTTGAAATACGATCTTCAATTAAAGAAGTGCTTGATTTAATTCTTTCAAAAAAAATTAAAAAAGAAATTATCTATGGCGATGATGAAAAAGCAATTTTAATGATCAATGCAATACTAAAGTCTGATATTGATATTGTATTTTTAATAGATAAGTATTTTGGAAATATGCCTGCTGTTTTGGCTTATCTTGCAAAAGAAAAATTATTTACTACAAACCAGTATAATAAAAAAAATGTGCTTCATTCTAAATTGAGAGATCTATCCATAAGACTTGATAGACTTGAGGCTGTTAATAATTTATGAATTTCTTAATAATAATTCTTCAAGGCTTAAAGATGTTAACTTTAGGTATTAGGTTTAATATCTTTAAGAATCCTAATGGTGAAAAAGCAGCAAAATACCTTGAGTCACTTGGGCCAATTTTTATTAAATTTGGTCAATTACTCTCTACCAGAACTGATATTCTAGATATAAGCACTGCAAAAGAACTTCAAAGTCTGACTGATAGCTGCAAGCCTTTTTCAGTTAAAGAGCTTAAAAAAATTGTAGAAAAAGAACTAGGTAATTCAATTAATGAGCTATTTGATGATTTCAATGAAGTGCCAATGGCAGCCGCATCATTAGCGCAAGTTCATTCTGCAAAACTTAAAGATGGTAAAAAAATTGTTATAAAAGTCTTAAGGCCAAATATTGAAAAAGAAGTTAAGAAGAATCTAAGACTTTTGAAATCTGCTGCAAAAGTTTGTACATATTTATATTCTGAGAGCGATAGAATAAGACCAATCGAGGTGGTAAGAGATTATGAGAATACGATTTTACGTGAATTAGATTTAAGGCTAGAAGCTGCTAATACGAACCTTACTAGAAAAAACTTTGCAGGCTCTGAAGAATTATATATCCCTGAAGTATATTGGGACTTAACCACTTCAAAGGTAATGGTGTTAGAAGAGATCGATGGAATACCTTGTACGGACATTGATACCATTGAGCAATTTAATATAGATAAAAAAAGATTGGCAGAAAACGGTGTCATGATTTTTCTTAACCAAGTATTTCGCGATAACTTTTTTCATGCGGATATGCATCCTGGAAACATATTTGTTTCTAAAGAAAATCCTGAGAAGCCAGGATATATAGCAATCGATTGTGCGATAAGTGGTTCTCTTTCTAATGATGAAAGATATATTCTTGCAAGAATGCTTCAGGCTGTAATCAAACAAAATTATAAATCTCTGGCTCAGTTATTTATAAGCTCAGAATGGGTTAACCCCAATTCAAACAAAATAGAGCTTGAAAATACTCTCAGAGCTTGTTGTGAGCCAATCTTTGAAAAACCTTTATCAGAAATTGAATTTGGTAAACTGCTCTTGTATCTTTTTCAAAGCACCAGACCTTTTGGATTATCGCTTCAGCCATCATTAGTTTTACTTCAAAAAACTCTTATACATATTGAAGGAATGGGTCGCCAAATATATCCTCAACTAGATTTTTGGGGAATAGCTGAACCATACCTTGATAATTGGCTTAAAGAGCAATTTAATCCATTAAAAATAAAAGATTATATTTTAGAGAATAAAGATGAATTAATAATGAAGGCTTCTGAAATGCCTAGCTTTATATATGAAACTTTGGACGAAATTAGAGGTTATTCTAAAAATAGAAGATCGTATGAGGAAAAAATCCATAAAATGGAGATGGATCTGCAAAAACAAAAATACATCATAAGTTTCTTTCTAATAGGTATAATATTAGGGAGTGGTGCTTTTTTATTGCTCACATAGGAGATTTATATGGGCTTAGGTGGAATAAGTATTTGGCAACTTCTAATCATTTTAGTTGTGGTTCTTTTAATTTTTGGTAGTGGCAAATTAAAGACTTTGGGATCTGATCTTGGCTCAGGCCTAAAAAGCTTTAAAAAAGCAGTAAAAGAAGAAGATAAAGAAGACAACAAACAAGATTAACAATTGCTTCAGATTGGTTTTTTAGAAATTACTATTATCCTAATTATAGGATTATTAGTTATTGGTCCCAAAAGGTTACCTGAGCTTGTCAAGAATCTCTTAAAATTTTATAAAAAAATTCAAAATCAGTTTTCTGAATTTAAAAATAACTTCGAAGAAGATATTGGTGCTGACGATATTAAAAAAGATGTTTTTAATGAAATGCGGATGGAAGAATTAGAAGGCTTTGAGCAAAAAAAGAAAGATGAATAGCAGCTCAGTATCATCTCATCTGATAGAACTTAGATCTAGGTTAATTAAAACATTAATTTGCATGGGGATTCTTACCATTATCGGATTACCCTTTGCTGCAGAAATATATTCTTTTGTAGCATCGCCATTGATGTCTGTTTTACCCAGTGGAAGCTCAATGATTGCTACTGGAGTAAGCTCGCCATTTATGGCTCCTATAAAATTAACTCTATTTGTGGCGCTATTACTGAGCATGCCTTATTTCTTTTATCAAATGTGGCTCTTTATGTCTCCGGGTCTTTATAAAAATGAAAAAGGCTTAGTTCTTCCCTTAATGACATCAACAATTTTTTTATTTATAGCAGGTGTAGCTTTTGCATATTACGTTGTATGTCCAATCATCTTTAGTTTTTTTATAAACTCTGCTCCTGATTCGATTGTGGTTATGACTGATATAAGTCAATATTTAAATTTTGTTCTTAGGGTTACTTTTGCTTTTGGAGTTGCTTTTGAGATGCCAGTAGCAACATATCTAATAATAAGATCTGGTATTGCAAAGAAAGAGAAATTAAAGAAGGCGAGACCATACTTAATTGTATTATTTTTTATTTTAGGAATGCTTCTAACACCACCAGATGTTTTTTCTCAATTATTTTTAGCTATCCCAATGTGGCTTCTTTTTGAGCTAGGTCTCTTTATCTCAAAAGATAAAATCTAGAGGCCAAGTCTTTTAGTCCAGTCATTATTGTCAGGTCTCTGATTTTCAATAATAAGATTTACTAAATCTTCACAAGAAGAGGAGACTATTAAATCATTAAAATTTGCTTCTGTTATAAAATCCTCTTCAACTGCCTTTTTCATCCATGCTAGCAAATGGTCATAATATCCGTCAGTATTTAGAAGTCCTATCGGCTTATTGATAAATCCAAGCTGATTGTTAGCCATTATCTCAGCTAATTCATCCAAAGATCCAACACCGCCAGGAAGTACTATAAATGCATCTGATCTTTTCATAAACTCATCCTTTCTATCTAATAAGTTTTTTGTGATAATTTGATTTTTAAGTCTTGGATTTACTAATTCAAGTTTATGTAAAGACTCAAGTCCAATTCCTATAGCATCCACTCCATTATCTAGAGCTGCATCTGATACTATTTTCATGAGGCCAACATTACCGCCACCAAAGACAACATTTATTCCTTTTGCTGCAAGTATTTCGCCTATCTTTCTAGCATCTTCAGCATATCTTGGATTATTACCATCATGGGCACCACAAAAAACTGATATATTTTTCATAATCAAATTAGGTTTTAAAATTAAAAGTTACTGGTCCTTTATTTATCAACGATATATTCATTGACGCCCCAAATTTTCCCTCTTTTACTAACTGATGACCTTTTTTAAATAGGTTCACAAATTCATCATACAGGAGTTTGGCTTTTTCAGGTTTTGCAGCTTTATGAAATGTTGGTTTATTGCCTTTATCTGTTATTGCAGATAGCGTAAATTGACTAACTATTAAAACTTCCTCTTCTGTTTCTTTTAATGAACATGAAGCAATGCCCTTTGAGCCATCAAGCATTTTAAAGTTAAGAAGCTTTTCAGACATCTTCTGAATTGACTCATTGGTATCACTGTCTTCGATACAAACAAATATTAGTAGGCCGCCTTTAATTGCTGAAAATTCTCTATTCTCAATATGTACTTTGGCTTCAAGAACTCTTTGAACTAATGAAATCAATCTTTAATTATCTTCTAGGCCTTGACCCCATTCTCCAAGAGATGCAAGTTTATTCATCTTAGCTCTATGGGATAAAGCATCTTGTGAGATAAACATGTTTTCTTGTTTGCCTCCCCAGGCTTTTAGCGCTGCAGCTTGAAGCGCTCTCCCATATGAAAAACTTAACTTCCATTCGAACCCACCTATTTTATTCATAGCATCTAAATGTGCAGTTGCCAAAATATCAGATTGACCTCCTGATAAAAAAGTAATTCCAGGAAGCTCTGAGGGAACGTTAGCAATCAAACAATCTAATGTTTTTCTTGCAACCTCATCTATGTCAGCTTGTTGATTGGAGTTGGAGCCTGAAGTAACCATGTTTGGTTTTAATATTGTTCCTTTTATATTTACTTCATTATCAGCAAGATGCTTAAAGAGTGATTTCAAGGATCTGTCTGATGCATCATAACAATCTTCAATTGAGTGAGAGCCATCCATCAAGACTTCTGGCTCAACCATAGGAACCATTCCATTATCTTGAACAATTTTTGCATAATCAGCCAATGCTTTCATATTAGCGTCAATACATTCATGAGTTGGCATATCATCACCAATTTTTATAACAGCTCTCCATTTAGTGAATTTTGCTCCCATAGAAACATATTCTTTTAATCTTTCATCTAAACCATCCAAGCCAACAGTTACTGTCTCATCTAAATCACCAAAAGGTTGAAGTCCCTTATCAACTTTAATTCCAGGAAGGGCGCCTTGATTAGAAATAATATCAACGAGAGGGGTTCCGTCTTTGGCATGCTGTCTAATAGTTTCATCAAAAAGGATTACGCCACCGATATTATCTTTCATGCCTGAAGATCTAAATAACATTTCTCTGTAATCTCTTCTATTATCCTCATTAGACTCAACTCCAATGCTATCGAATCTTTTGCCGCATGTTGGATTGCTCTCATCAGCAGCAAGGATACCTTTGCCCTCTGAAACAATATAAGACGCTATTTCTTCTAAAGTATTTAATGACATTACTATCTCCTTATCTTTATGTTTTAGCTTTTAAAGCCTGTATAGATGGTAAGTCTTTTCCTTCCATGAATTCAAGAAAAGCTCCTCCGCCTGTTGAACAATATGATACATCATCTTTATTAATAAATTTGTTGATAGCAGATAGGGTCTCTCCGCCTCCTGCTATAGAAAAACCATTTGATTTTGCTATTTCTTTAGATAATTCTTCTGTTCCCTTTGAAAAATAATCATTTTCAAATACTCCCAATGGTCCATTCCATAAAATAGTTTTTGAACCTAAAACTATATCTTTAATTTTTTCACTAACAAGCTGATCAAGAATCATTTCATTAATACCAACATCAGAAATATCTTTTTCACTAATATTTTTTCCTTCAAAAGTCTCTGAAGTAATAACCTTTTCTGGCAGAATTACTTTGCCCTTATCTAAAAGTTCCTTTGCAATAGCAACCATAGACTCCTCTATAAGAGATTGACCTACCTCATATCCTGCAGCTTTGATAAAAGTATTTGCTATCCCTCCGCCAACAATAACGTGATCAGCCTTAGAGTTAATATTCTTAATAAGCTCTAACTTAGTTGAAACTTTTGCACCCCCAATAATAGCGGTATAAGGCTTTTGAGTATTATTTAATGCTTTAGTAAGTGCGTCGATTTCTTGTTCTAGCAGGATTCCTGAGCATGCTGCATTAGCTTGAATAATGGATGAATGAGTAGATGCCTGCTCCCTGTGAGAGGTTCCAAATGCATCAAAGACATATAGATCTCCAAGATTGCCAAGTTTATCTCCTAACTCCTCAGTGTTTGCTTTTTCTCCATCAAAAAATCTTATATTTTCCAGTAATTGAATACTAGAATTTCCATGAAAAATTGCAGGGTCGTCAATAGATTCAATTACTTCTACCCCTTGACCAAAAATCTCCGATGCAGCTTTGGCAACCGGTTTTAAAGAAAGAATTTCTTCATAAGTTCCTTCTGTAGGCCTTCCAAGATGACTTACTAATAAAATTTTTGCGCCATGATCTAAGGCATAATTTATAGTTGGAAGACATGCTTTTATTCTAGTTAGATCTTGAACATCTCCCTCTTTGATGGGGACATTCATATCAACTCTTATAACAAGATTTCTATTAGCAATATTTAATGAAGATAATTTAATCATTAACTAGTGATTTTGATAACTCAACAACATTTTCAGTTGTGAAACCAAAATGCTCAAGCAAAACATTAGCAGGAGCAGATTCACCAAAAGATTCTATACCAAGGACTTTATCGCCCTTATTTAATATCTTGTACCAGGAATTAGGGTGTGATAACTCAACAACAAGAGCCGGCAATTCCGGCTTAATAACTTTTGATTGATAATCATCACTTTGTTCTAAAAATAAATCTAAACATGGCATTGAAATGACATTTGACTTAATTCCATGATCATTTAACAAAGCATCTGATGCATCAAGGACTAGCTGAAGCTCACTTCCAGATGCTATTAATGAGATAGTTGCGTCTACTTCTTCTCGTATTAAGTAGCCTCCGTTTTCAATTGCATTAATCTGTCCTTTCTCCCTAGTCATAGCGCTGGTATTTTGTCTACTTAAAATTAAGCATGTTGGAGAGTTCTGGGAAATAACAGCATTTTTCCAGGCAATAGATGTTTCAACAAGATCAGCAGGTCTCCAATTATAGAGATTTGGAGTAGATCTCAACGTGACTAAGTGCTCTACAGGTTGATGGGTGGGGCCATCTTCTCCTAAAGCTATAGAATCATGTGTATAAACAAATATGTTTGGCAATCCCATTAGAGCAGATAGTCTCACTGCATTTCTAGCATAATCAGTAAATACTAAAAAGGTTGCGCCATATGGCTTAATACCTCCATGTAGAACCATTCCATTCATAATTGCAGACATACCAAACTCCCTAACACCATAATTTATATGATTGCCAGTAGGGTTTTCATTTGAAAAAGTTGAACTTGATTTGGAAAAAGTATTATTTGAAGGAGTGAGATCAGCTGAGCCACCAACAAGCTCAGAAAGTTCTTTAACAAAAAAGTTTAAGCATAGTTGAGATGCTTTTCTTGTTGCCATCGAGCTATTTTCTGCATCACACTGATTAAGAAAGTCACTAAATTTTTCTTCAAAATCTACTGGCATTTTCGAAGCAATTCTTCTATTTAGCTCTTCATACTTTTCAGGATTGCTAGATTTATATGCCTGCATTCCAGCATTCCATGATTCATTTATGCTAGTTCCTTCAGATTTATGATCCCAAAAATCATAAATTGATTGGGGTAATTCAAAAGGTGCATATTCCCAGCCGAGAGCTTCCCTGGTTTTTACAATTTCTTCTTCGCCAAGAGGAGCGCCGTGAACATCTGAGGTTCCAGATTTATTTGGAGACCCAAAACCAATGGTTGTTCGGCAGAAAATCATAGTTGGTTTTTCAGTTTCATTTTTTGCAGAAACAATTGCTTGGTCTATTTCATCAATACTGTGGCCATCAACTTCAATGGTTTGCCAACCATAACTTTCAAACCTCATTACAGTGTCATCAGTAAACCAGTTTTCTATTTCTCCATCAATAGAAATTCCATTCTGGTCATAAAAACAAATTAGTTTTCCTAAATTATGGGTCCCAGCGAAAGAACATGCTTCATGAGATATGCCCTCCATTAGACATCCATCACCCAAGAATGCATAGGTGAAATGATTAACAGGTGAGTGATCATCAGAATTAAATTCTGCTGCAAGTATTTTCTCTGAAATTGCCATTCCAACTGCATTGGCAATCCCTTGGCCTAGTGGTCCTGTAGTAGTTTCGATACCATAATCAAGATCATATTCAGGATGACCAGGAGTTTTAGATTTAAGCTTTCTAAAATCTTTAAGATCATCAATAGAAATCTCATAGCCTGTTAAATGCAAAAGGCTATAAAGAAGCATTGATCCATGCCCATTAGATAAAATAAAACGATCTCTATTAAACCAGTGAGGATTTAGTGGATTGTGATTTAAATGATTTTTCCATAAAGCTGTTGCTATCTCAGCCATGCCCATTGGCATTCCTGGATGACCAGAATTCGCTTTTTGTACAGCGTCTATAGAAAGAAATCTTAAGGCATTTACAGGTTCGGAGTGTTGCATTTTTCCCCACTTTTTAGATTTAGATAAATAATAATAGTATTAAAAGAAAATTAATAGAATAATTATGATTTTTTAATATAAAATAGTAAGTAAGTTGATTTATCTTTTTTTTACACATATTTTTGACTCAAAAAAGCTAACCTTGCATAATTATTACTGTTAATAGGAGAGAATTAAATGAGTTATATATTCACATCTGAATCAGTTTCAGGCGGTCATCCAGATAAAGTATGCGATCAAATCTCAGACGCTATATTAGATGCTTATTTAGCATTAGATCCTAATAGTAGGGTTGCTTGTGAGACAATGATAAAAAATAATATGGTCTTTATTGCTGGAGAAATTACTTCTACAGGTAGTCCTGATCTTGAACCAATTGTAAGAAAAACAATTAATGATATTGGATATAACAATGATGAGTATGGCTTTAATGGAGATACATGTGAGTTTAAAAATCTTGTATTTGAACAGTCTCCAGATATTTCGCAAGGTGTAACAGAAGGTGAAGGAGAAAACTTAGAGCAAGGAGCTGGTGATCAAGGTCTTATGTTTGGCTATGCCTGTAAAGAAACTGATTCGCTTATGCCTCTTCCAATAGATTTATCTCATAAGCTTGTTAAGAGACAGGCTGATGTAATGAAAAGTGGTGAAATTTCATGGCTTAGACCTGATGCAAAAAGTCAGGTAAGTGTAATTTATTCAGATGATGGAAAAACCATTGAAGGCTTGTCTGCAATTGTCTTATCAACACAACATGATGAAGATGTCACACAAGATGAAATCAAAGCTGAGGTAATGGAAAAAATAATTAAGCCAGTTGTTCCAGAAGCATGGCTTTTAGATTCTACAAATATATATATTAATCCAACAGGTAAATTTGTAATTGGAGGCCCGGTGGGCGATTGCGGACTAACAGGTAGAAAAATTATTGTTGACACCTATGGTGGCATGGCCCGACATGGTGGAGGGGCATTTTCTGGTAAAGATCCATCTAAAGTTGATAGATCTGCTGCATATGCAGCCAGATATGTTGCAAAAAATATAGTTGCAGCTGGGCTTGCTGACTATTGCGAAATTCAAGTCTCATATGCAATTGGAGTTGCAAAGCCAACATCTATTCATGTTGAAACTTTTAATAGTGAAAAAATTTCAAAGGAAGCTATTGTAAAAATTGTTGAAGAAGAGTTTGATTTAAGACCAAAAAGTTTGATTAACATGCTCGATTTAAAAAGGCCGATATATTTACCAACCGCTGCCTATGGTCATTTTGGAAGGTCAGATATTGATCTTTCATGGGAAAGAACTGATAAAGCTGCAGATATTGCACAATAAAAATTAATAAGGAAAATAAAAATGGATAATGATTACAAAGTAGCTGATATTAATCTTGCAGAATTTGGTAGAAGAGAAATCTCGTTAGCCGAAAATGAAATGCCAGCTTTAATGGCTTTAAGAGACAAATATCGTGATGAGCAGCCTCTTGCTGGTGCAAAAATAATGGGTTGCATACATATGACAATTCAAACAGCTGTCTTAATGGAAACTCTTGTTGATCTTGGCGCAGAGTTAAGATGGTCCTCGTGTAATATTTTCTCTACGCAAGATCATGCTGCTGCTGCAATGGCAGCTAAAGGCATACCTACCTTTGCATGGAAGGGAGAAACTGAAGAAGAGTATGAATGGTGTATAGAACAAACTATTTGTAAAGACGGTAAAGCATGGGATGCAAACATGATTCTTGATGATGGAAGCGATCTTACTTCCATGGTTCATGCAAAATTTCCAGATATGCTTGAGAATATTCATGGTGTTTCAGAAGAAACAACTACTGGAGTGCATAGACTTAAAGAGATGCTTGAAAAAGGTGAGCTTAAAATTCCAGCTATTAATGTTAATGATTCGGTGACTAAAGCTAAGAATGATAATAAATATGGTTGCAGACATAGCCTTAATGATGCAATTAAGAGAGGCACCGACATGTTATTGTCAGGTAAAAAGGGTTTGGTAATAGGCTATGGTGATGTTGGTAAAGGCTCTGCAGCTAGCCTTGCTCAAGAAGGAATGATCGTAAGTGTTGTTGAATCAGATCCAATCTGCGCGATGCAGGCTTGCATGGATGGTTTTGCGGTTGTTTCCTGTTATAAAGATGGTGTTGTTACAAGGAATCCCGACGATATAAATATGCAAGTTTTGGGTGATGTTGACCTTGTAGTTACGACCACTGGCAATGTAAATGTTTGTGATTCTGCTATGTTAACAACTCTTAAAAATACTGCTGTTGTTTGTAATATTGGCCATTTCGATAACGAGATAGATACAGCTTTTTTAAGAGATGAGTTTTATTGGGATGAAATTAAACCTCAAGTTCATAGAATTTTTAGAGATACAAAACCAGAAGGAACACCTGATCTTTCAAGCAAAAACTACATTATCCTTTTAGCTGAAGGACGACTAGTAAATCTTGGTAATGCAACTGGTCATCCAAGTAGAATTATGGATGGATCTTTCGCAAACCAAGTGTTAGCTCAAATACATTTATTTAAGCAAGGTTTTGCTAATATAAATGATGAGGACAGAAAAAAAGAAATGATTACTGTTGAAGTTCTCCCTAAAAAACTTGATGAAGAAGTTGCTTCTTTAATGGTTGCAGGTTTCGGAGGTGTCGTTACCAAGCTTACAAAAGATCAAGCTGATTACATTAATGTTCCTCAAGAAGGCCCATTTAAAGAAGAAAGCTACAAATATTAGTCTTAATCTGTGCAATTATGGGCATAATTGCCCATAATACGCACTATGAATTTAATCAAAATCATATTTAGTTTGCTAATCTTAGCTTCCGCAACAAGCTGTGGTGTAAAAGGGCCTTTGGTTAATTCATCCATTATTACAAAAATACAATGAATACATTTGAATACATAGATGGAAGATTGCATTGTGAAGACGTTGATCTTTCAATACTTGGAGAAACATATGGTACTCCTTCGTATGTTTACTCAAAAAAAACCATTCACGAAAATGCTAAAGCATATGTAAATTCATTTACAAACAGCGATAACCTAGCTTGTTTCGCAGTTAAATCACTAAGTAATTTATCAATACTTAATATCATTAAAAATAGTGGGTGTGGATTTGATATTGTTTCGGGTGGCGAGCTTAATAGGGTTCTATCAATTGGCGCAGAGCCTAAGAAAGTTATCTTTTCTGGAGTAGGCAAAACAAAGAAAGAGATAGAGCAAGGAATTAATAGTGGTATTTTATCTTTTAATGTTGAATCTGAGTCTGAGCTATACAGAATTGAAAAAGTTGCAGAAGAAATTGGATCGCCTGCACCTATTTCAATAAGAATCAATCCTGATATTGATTCGGGCGGCCACGATTATATAACTACTGGGAGAAAAGGAGATAAATTTGGAATTTCTGAAACAAGAAAAATTATTGATTTATGTAAACATGCTCACCGAGCAAAGCATCTTAAAATAGTAGGACTTGCCTGTCACATAGGATCACAAATTCTTGATCTTGACGGATTTATTAAATCAGCTGATAAAATTTTTGAGTTAGCTGATGAATTAGCAAATTTTGATATTTCACTAGAGTTCTTAGATCTTGGCGGGGGTCTGGGTATTTCATATGAAGACGAAGTGCCACCTTCACCTTTCGATCTTATTTCATGTCTTGAAGAAAAATTTAAAAACAGAAAAGAAAGATTAATCTTAGAGCCAGGAAGAAGCATATCTGCAAATGCAGGAATTCTTCTAACACAAGTTGAATATATCAAGGATAATTTCTTGATTGTTGATGCGGCAATGAATGATCTTTTGAGACCCTCGCTCTATAAAGCACATCATGATGTATGCAATGTAATAGATAAAAAAGATAATTTAAAGAAATGGAATATTGTTGGCCCAATATGTGAATCATCTGATTTTCTAGCTAAAAATATTTCTCTAGATGTGAATGAAGATGATTTAATTGCTATTAAAAATGCTGGTGCATATGGTTTTGTTATGGCATCAAACTATAACTCAAGGCCAAAAGCCTGCGAAATTCTTATCGATGGAAATGAATCAAAGATTATTCGAGAAAGAGAGACACTTGATGATCTTCTTGAAAAGGAGAAGATTGTAAATGATTAGTTTTGATAAGATGCATGGCAATGGTAATGATTTTATTGTTCTCAATTCAATAGATAATACTCATAAATTATCAAAATCGAAAATTAAGAAACTGTCTGATAGAAATTTTGGCATTGGATTTGACCAAGTAATTTTAATTGGTCCTCCAACTAAAGATAGTTTTGATTTTTCAATAAGATTCTTTAATGCAGATGGTGGCGAGGCATCAATGTGTCTAAATGGAATAAGGTGTGCTGCTGCATATGTCTGGCGAAATAATTTTGCTCCTAAGAAGATTATTAAGTTTAAAACTAAAAGTAGAATTGTGGTTTGTGAGCCCTACAAAAACCAGGTTAAGGCAACACTCCAAATTCCGTCTATGCATATTGATACTAAATTAGATAAAAAAATCGCAAAATTAACTTCTGATAAATTTAGTCTGGTTGATGCAGGAAATATGCATCTTTGTATTAAATCAACTTCAGTAAAAAATAAAGATCTTAATTCAATATATAAAAACCTTGAAAAACTAATCAAGCCTCTAGGATTTAATTTATCAATATATAAACTATCCAAGAAAATTGCTGATATGAGGACTTATGAAAATGGTGTTGGTGAAACTTTTTCATGTGGATCTGCAGCTTTAGCGGTTGCTTCATTATGCATTCAAGATAAATTTAAGACCATCTCTCCTGGTGGAGAATTAAATTTCATTAAAAAAAATAATGCTAATATAGAAATGATGGGTCCAGCTAAATATATATATTCAGGAAACATAAATGTCTAATAAGTTAGATGCGAAAGATGTTGAACTTTTTTTACTTGATAATTTAGATTTTTTTGAATCGAGAGAGTCTCTTCTTAGTGAAATGAAATTTAAAGACTCAACGAGCTCTGCATCGTCCTTGCTGGAAAGGCAAATATATAAGCTCAGAGATGAACAAAAAGATTTAATGGGTCTTTTAACTTCTTTTATTGAGACTGCACAGCTAAATGAAGATTTATTCAACAAATCAAAGGAGTTAACTTTGTCTATTCTAGATGCATCAGATAAAGATGAAGTTATAAGTGCCGTTCAGAATGATTTCACAAAGAGTTTTAATATTAATAATTGTCAGTTAAATTTTTATTCAAATTCAGAAATAGATAATATAGAAAAAGAGACTGGCATGTCTTTTCATAAAGGTGCCATCCATTGTGGATCTTTTTCAAGTGAAAAAATGGTATTTCTTTTTGAAGACAGCAAAGTTGAATCAGCTGCCATAGCTGTTTTGTTCAACAAAACTGAAATTGGATTGCTTAAGCTTGGCAGTTATGAAAGAACTAGATATCTTGGTGATGAAGATACGACCTTTATAGAATATATTAGAGATATCTTAGAAAAAAAATTTCAATCAATAGACAGCCTTAATGCCTAAAAAATATTTTGTTTATAAAGATATAGGGCTTTATATAAATTATATTTCTGAAGTTAAAAATCTCTCAAAAAATACATCTAATTCATATCAAAGGGATCTTAGAAAATTATCTAAATATTTAGAGTCCATAAATATTTCAACCTATCATGAGATAGATGATGCCATATGCTCTGGCTGGCTTGGTAGTCTTTATGCATTGGAAAATAATCCGAGAAGCATCCAAAGACATCTATCATCCGCAAAAGGTTTCTTTAAATTTCTTAAAAAAAACTCTTTAATTGATTCATCGCCCTTTGATTTAATTACAGCCCCCAAGTCACCCACTTATTTGCCTGAGGTTCTATCGCCTGAAGATGTAAGCCAGTTACTAAATTTTAAGCCTGGTGATTCTTTAGAAATAAGAGATCTTGCCATTGTTGAACTTATGTACTCATCAGGATTAAGGGTTTCTGAGGCTGCAAATATTAATTTAGAAGACTTCGAAGAAGAAATGTCTTTTCTTAGAGTTTTGGGCAAAGGTTCTAAAACAAGGCTTGTGCCGATTGGCAGATATGCTAAAGCAGCTATAGACAACTGGATTTTAGAAAGATCAAAATTCTCAAATGAATCTAATGCACTATTTATAAATTTAAAGGGCTCAAGGCTTACTATCCGCAGTATTCAACTAAGATTAAAAAGATTAGCTTTGAAACAAGGACTTCCTCCAATTCATCCACATATGTTAAGACATAGCTTTGCAACTCATATGCTAGAATCCAGCGGCGATCTCAGAACTATCCAAGAATTATTAGGCCATAGTTCATTATCTACAACACAAATTTATACTAAGTTAGATTATCAACATCTTGTCAAAATATATGATCAAGCCCATCCCAGAGCAAAAAAATGAATAGGAAAATCAAAATGATTACTTTTGATCTCGATGATACTCTTTGGGATAACAGGCCCACGATCACAAATGCAGAAATTGAAACTAGAAAATGGATAGAAAGCAAAGTCGGAAATATTAATTGGGGAGATTTAAATGATTTTCTTCTTCTAAGAGAAGCCTTAATTGAAAAAGATCAAAGTATTGCTTGGGATATAAGTAAACTGAGAATTGAAATTTTTAAAGAAAAAATGAAAGGTCTTGGATCATCACATGATATTCAAAAACTTGCAGAAGATGCCTTCGACTTTTTTCTTAAAAAAAGACATGAGATTAAATTGTTTCATGGTGTAGAAGATGCTATAAAAAATCTTTCAAAAAATTACATCCTAGGAGTTCTTACTAACGGTAATGCGGATATTTATAAATTAAATATTGGTAAATATTTTAAATTTTCAATTAGTTCATTAGAAGCTCAAGATAGCAAGCCCAATAAAAGTCATTTTGAACTAGCTAAAAACTATCTTTTGAACTTAACATATAATGAAATGCTTCATATTGGAGACCATCAAATTAATGATATCTTGGGCGCACATTCTCTTGGTATCAATGTCTTATGGTTTAATGACAGCGAGGCTTCATGGAATCAAAATTTTGAAAAACCAGAAGAGTTTTCTAATTGGCAAAACCTAGAAAACATTATTAAGGAAAAATATGAGTCAAGATGAACTAACAAAAGCCATAATTAATATTATTAATAAAGAACTTGGTGTCGTAAAAGAAATTCTTCCAAAAGACCTTTTAAAAAATTTACAAAAAGTTATTAGTCCTGAATTAGAAAACCTAATTGAAAAAAGTGGTTATGTTTCTAAATCTAAGTACAAAGCGCTTGAAAAATTAGCTCAAGAATTAGAAGAAAGAATAGTTGATCTTGAAAAGAAAATTAAAGAGTAAGAATGTACTTTGAAAGCTCTTTAATATCGTTTTCAGACAGAGCAGCTGCCTGAGCATACATAAGAGCGCTTTGAGGGCCTCTCTCAATATTGTTCTTATATTCATTCAATGCTGAAGCAATATATTCGCTAGTTTGCCCTTTAAAGGATGGTCCAATTCCACCCTCACCCTTTGCTCCATGACAAGCAATACAGCCAGCATAAAGTTTAGTACCTTTGGATGCAGCGCCACTGTCGGCGATAGCTGCAACCTCGCCACACTCCTGACCTTCAATACAAATATTTACATTAAGATGGATTCTCTCAATTACAGATTCATCATATTTTTTACCATTAAAGAGAAATATTGCGCATAAAGGTAAGATATATAAATAGTATTTGTTTTTCATATTTTTCCTATGAGTTTGGTCTTTGAAGTTCAATAACGTGATCAACAACTTTTAACATGTCGCTAAAAGAACCTCTTGACTGAATTACATATGTTCCATCAACAATGATCATTGGCACAGCTGAAATTTTTAACTGTTTTGCATATTTAATGCCTCTATTAACTTTTTGCTTGACCGAAAAAGAGTTTAAATACTGTTCAGTGACTTCTGGCGCTACGCCAAATTTTTCTAAAAACTCTTTGATTGCTTTGGGGTTTTGTAAAAAGTTACCTTCCTTGTGTATTGTTACAAATACAGCTGAATGGGTTGATGAGTCAAGCTTTAAAGCTTCAATTGTATAAAAAAGAGCAGCATGTAATTGATGAATGCCTCCCCAGGTAATTGGCATTTTTGTTAATTTGGTATTTGAGTCTAAATTTTCTTTCCAGCTATTAATTGCTGGCTCAAATGAATAACAGTGTGCACAGCCATACCAAAAGGACTCGGTTACTTCAACAATACCATCTTTCTTAACCGGCAAAGGATTGTCGACTAATACATAGTCTCTACCTAACTTGTATTCAGCACTTAATGAGACTGTTAAAAAGGCTATAAAAGAAAATCTAGTTAGTTTTGTAAGTATTTTTATCATTTATATAAACCATGCATGTAATTAGCCAATGCATCTATTTCATTATCAGTAAGGTTCTCTGCTATTGATTGCATTACTAAAGATTGCTCACCAGCATTTCTTTCTTTTGATCTGTATGCTTTTAAAGATGAAACTAAATATCCAACTTGCTGCCCAGCTACTGCTGGATAATTGGCAAGATTATTACCATCACCATATACTGAATGACACGACGTGCATGCAGGTATCTGTTTTTTAATATCGCCAAATCTGTAAAGCTTTGTACCAAGCTCTAATAATTCAGTATCATTTTTTGCCTGACCGCCTGTTGAAACATTTGAACTATAAAAAGCAGCTATATCTAATAGATCTTTTTCACTTAAAGATTGTAAGTAAGGTGTAACCGTCATCATTAGAGCATTGTTTCTTTCTCCGCTCCTAAAATATTTTATCTGCTCATATAAGTATTTTTCATTTTGGCCAGCAATTTTAGGCCAATCCGAATTAATGCTATTTCCATCTGCACCATGACATGCAGCACAGGATTGCACTAAAGCTGAGCCTTTAGATGCATCACCGGATACAAACCCTTTGGGCATATCATCAGGCCCTAATGATTTTTCTGCGGCGTTGGTATTGAATACCAAAACAAATGTAGCTGTTAATATCAAAAATGATTTCATAAAACTTAATAAGTGTGTCTTTGTGATGTGTATTATAAACATAGGTTGGTATGATATAAACGATTATATGAAAAACCTTTTTAAAGATACAAAATTTATGCTTGGTGTAACTAAGTATAAAAATCTACCAGAGGATGTGGGTGATGAGATTCTTTTGGCAGGAAGGTCTAATGCTGGGAAATCGAGTGCCCTTAATGCTTTAACAGGCAACCCAAAATTAGCAAGAATTAGTAAGACTCCAGGAAGAACAACAGAGATTAATTTTTTTGAAGTAAATGATTCACTTAAGTTAGTTGATTTACCAGGATATGGATTTGCCAAATCTAGCTCACATAAAAGGAAAGACTGGGCACCTCTTCTAGAAGAATACTTTGCAAGAAGGGAGTCACTTAAAGCAGTTGTTATTTTTATGGATATTAGGCATCCATTAAAAGACCGCGACAAGGATATGATTGCTTTATGCAACAGCGAAAATATTCCTTTTATGCCGGTATTAACCAAAAGCGATAAGCTATCTAATAACCAAAAAAACAAAACCCTTTCTCAAGTAAATAAAAATATGGTTGGTGTAGAAGCCATAGCAGTCTCTTCAAAAGATATTACTGGTTTTGACAAGCTATCAAAGGAAATACTAAACTTTACAAGTGCTTGAATACCAAGAACAAAACTGTCAATTAACCTTAAGAGAAGGCTTGGAATGCTATTATCAGTCTTTTCCTGAATCAAAAGAGATACTCAAAGATAGTCCTGAATCAGGATATCTTTTGCGTGATCATGATTGTACTCATGTCATTTTTGGTCTTGATATATCAATTGATCAAGAAGCTATATTAGACACATGGGTCCTATGGGGCTCTTCATTCAAGTGGAAGTACCTTATGAGCTATGCAAAACTTCCACAAATTAAAGATCTTCAGAAAAGACTTTTTAATGAATTTGGGATTAAAGGATTTTTAAGTCTTTACTGGAATACTATTGGCATAAAAAGAAAAGTTTTTTTTAGGACTCGAAAAATGAAAAAAAAGTGGCCTTTTCAAATGCCAAAGGAATATTTAGATATAAAAATATCAGACTTAAGAGAAATGCATGGCATTAATATACTTTCAGCAGAAGAATTAAATTACAAGCCAACCCAATGGTCTGGATCTATAAGTAAATAAATATTTAGTGTGCTTCGTTCCAATTTTTTCCTATTGCTGCGTCTGCAATGAGAGGAATATCTAGTTTTACGGCATTCTCCATCATATCCTTCACTAATTTCAAAACTTCCTCTGCATTTGTTTTTGGTGTTTCAAAAATCAATTCATCATGGACCTGCATTATCATTTTTGTTTGAGGTAACTCTTTATTTAAAAAAGAATTGATATCAATCATGGCTTTTTTGATTATATCTGCTGCAGACCCTTGCAAAGGCGCATTAATAGCAGCTCTCTCTGCTGCCTGTCTTCTTAAACCATTCGCTGCATTAATTTCATTAAGGTATAAACGCCTGCCCATAAGGGTTTCAACAAACATATCTTCTTTTGCTTGAGCTTTTGTATTGGCCATGTAATCTTTGACGCCTGTATACCTTTCAAAGTAAGTATCCAAATATTTTTGTGCATCCGCTCTTGGTATATCCAATTGTCTTGTTAGTCCAAAAGCTGACATTCCATACATTAAACCAAAATTAATTGCTTTTGCACTTCTTCTTTGTTCATCAGTTACATTTTCTATTTTTACTCCAAAGACCTCAGCTGCTGTTGAAGAGTGAACATCTAATCCCTTTTTAAATGCATTTGTTAGGTTTTTGTCTTTTGAAAGGTGTGCCATGATTCTCAACTCAATCTGAGAATAATCTGCAGATATCAAAAGATTTCCTTTTTCAGGTATAAAAGCTTCTCTTATCCTTCTTCCCTCTGCAGTCTTAATTGGTATATTTTGTAAATTTGGCTCTGTTGATGAAAGCCTTCCAGTTGAAGTAATAGCTTGTTGATAAGAAGTATGAATTCTAAGTGTAACAGGGTTCTCAATTTTAATAAGACTATCGGTATATGTTGATTTCAGTTTTGCCAAAGTTCGATATTGAAGAATGATTTTTGGTAACTCATATTCTTCAGATAATCTTTGCAGGGTTTCTTCATTTGTTGATGGCTGTCCTTTTGGAGTTTTCTTAAGAACTGGTAACTTGAGTTTTTCATAGAGCACATCTAAGAGTTGTTTAGGTGAGTCTAAATTAAATTCTTCTTCAGCGATTTTGAATGCCTGAGAACTTAAATCTGATATTTTTTCTGCAAGCTCTTCTGAATGAGCAGCTAATTTTGCTTTATCAATTTTTGCTCCATTTTGTTCAACATTCGAAAGAACATGAACAAGCGGGTACTCAATCTCTTTTAGCAACTTCCTTTGTGTTGGCTTGTCTTCAAGCAGCTCATCAAGTTTGTTAAAAAGTCTTAGAGTTATATCAGCATCTTCTGCTGCATAATTAGTTGCGACATCAATTTCAACCTTTGAAAAACTGATTTGTTTTGATGCTGTTCCAGCAACATCACCATACTTTATTGTTTCATAATCAAGATAATATGAAGCTAACTTATCCATACCATGTCTAGTTGCAGTACTGTTAAGAACGTAAGACATTAACATAGTATCTGCGTGGAATTTATCCAACTGAATTTTATGCCTTGATAAAATTGGTATATCAAATTTTAAATTCTGGCCAACAGCTTTTTCTTTGTTCTTTTCTATGGCCGTTCCAATTATATCTACAACTAAGTCAAGAGTTGGTTGTTTGGGACAGTCTTCGTAATTATGGCCTATCGGTATATAACAGCCAGCTCCCTCTTTTACAGATAATGATATGCCGACAAGATTTGCAGTAATTGTATCCAATGAATCTGTTTCAGTATCTATTGCAAAAACCTTACATTCATCGAGTTTCTTTGCCCAAGCTTTTAATTGATCTTCTTTCAAAACAGTCTCGTAGTTTTTATTTTTCTCTTTTAAGGCTTCTTTGTCATCTACTTGTTTTGAGTTTTTATTTGCAGACTCTGAGGAATTTTTTGACATTGGCTTGAACTCCAATTCTGCAAAAAGCTCATCAAGCCTCTCTTGATTTGCGTTAAGCTCAAGCAAACTATCAAATTCCAGACCCAAATCAACATCTTGTTTTAAAGATACAAGTTCTACATTTCTATCTAAATCGGTAAGAGAATTACGAAGGTTTTCTCCAACTACACCCTTAATGGATTCAGCATTAGCTTTTATACCATCTAAGTTTTTATATTGATTTAGCCACTTAGCCGCTGTTTTTTGACCAACCTTTGGAACTCCTGGAATATTGTCAGAGGTATCTCCAACTAGAGCAAGCATATCTCTGATTTGATTTGGCTGAACACCAAATTTATCAAATACTTTTTCTTCAGTAAAAATTTGATGTGTCATCGTATTCATAATTGTTGTATGAGGGTCCTCAACTAACTGCATCAAATCTTTATCTAAAGAGGAAACAACTGCTTTATAATTTTTTTCTTTTGACTTCTTTACCAAAGTTGCAATTACATCATCTGCCTCAACTCCTGAGATCTCAATCAGAGGAAATCCTATTGCTTTACATATTTCTTTTAGTGGCGCCAGCTGATCCCTAAGATCATCAGGCATAGGTGGTCTATTAGCTTTGTATTCTTTATAAATTTCACTTCTAAAGGTTTTTCCTTTAGCATCAAAAACAATGATAATTGGTGAACCTTCACTATCTTTTTTTAGAGTCATCAACATATTTGTGACTCCTTTAATTGCTCCGGTGGGCTGCCCTTTTGATGTGCTTAGTGGTGGCATAGCATGATAGGCACGATATAAATATGAAGAGCCATCAATTATAAATAATCTATCTTTCATATTAATTTAATTTCCTATCTAAGGTGTATTCTGCAAGAGTATTTCTTATACTATTATTAAACTATCAATTTTTATGTTTAAACGCCTTAAAAACTTTACTATTTCAGTGTATCAAAACTATTTTGAAATAGCCGCATGTTTAGGTGCAAGTTTGATAATTATATTAGCAATTTTTATGGATTATATTTTAGGTCTTCAAGCTTGTCCGATGTGCATGATGACAAGATACCTTTTTGGTGTAATTTCTGTCATAGCATTTTTAGGCTTCTTAATTAAAAAAATATATTTATTAGATAAGCTTCTCATAGTTTTGGCATCTGTTTGCGGGCTTGCTGTTACAGGAAAACAAATCTATCTACAAAACCTTAGCCCAGAAGAAATTAGTAACTTGCCCATGAGTTGTGGCATGCCATTAGAGACACAAATAGAATATTTTGGTTTTTTTGGGGGCATTGCTAATGCTTACAAAGGTGGACCAGCATGTGCTGAAGTTAATTGGAGTTTCATTTTTAATTTTGCAGAATGGGGTTTTTTATTCTTTTTAATTTTCTTGATATCTTCAGTACTTAAATTATTTAGAATATAAATCAATAGATTTTGTAACAAAACTACAAGCATAATTGCTTATAAAGCCTTTATTTCATGGGTTTTTTATCATATTTGACTACTATATGATCCTAATATCTAATTCACTACAAATATGTAAAATTTTTACAATTATATATAATGGTTTTAATAGGGTCAGAGTTAATTATGAATGAATCTAACACGGCACAAGCATTTCATCTAAATAATGAAAAGTTAATTGCTCATGCTGTAAAAAACAATGAGGGCATTATTGCTAGTAATGGTGCTTTTGCTACATCTACTGGAACTAGAACAGGCAGAAGCCCCAACGATAGATTTATTGTAGATGAGCCTACAACATCAAGCCTTATTGATTGGGGAGAAATTAACAAACCCTTCAGTTCAGAAAAATTTGATTTACTTTGGGATAAGGTTGATAACTATCTTTCAAATAGAAATAGCTATATCTCTCATCTTCACGTTGGCTCACATCAAGAACATTATTTACCAATAAAAGTAACTACCGAAACAGCATGGCATGGTTTATTTGCAAGATTAATATTTGTTGTTCCTAATGAATATAATCCGTCAAAAAAAGAGGAATGGGAGATTCTAAGTGCTTCTAACTATGAATGCATCCCCGAAGAAGATGGAACCAACTCAGAAGCATGTGTGATAATAAATTTTGAAAAAAGAAGAGTTTTGCTTGCTGGAATGAAATATGCAGGTGAACTTAAAAAATCTATGTTTTCTGCTCTAAATTTTTTATTGCCTGAAAAAGATGTACTGCCAATGCATTGTTCAGCCAATGTAAATTCCAATGATAAAGTAGCCCTCTTTTTTGGACTGTCAGGTACTGGCAAAACTACGCTATCAGCAGACCCAACCTGTTCATTAATTGGCGATGATGAGCATGGCTGGGGGCAAGGGTCCGTGTTCAATTTTGAAGGAGGATGTTACGCCAAAACTATAAATCTTTCTGAGAAAAACGAACCTGTAATTTATCGGGCAATTAAGCATGGTAGTGTGATTGAAAATGTTTTTTTAAATGAAAATAATGAACCTGATTATTACAATACCTCACTTTCTGAAAATGGTAGGTGTTGTTATCCTAGATCACACATAGAAGATGCTGTTGAAGAAAATGCTTCGGGTGAACCTGAAACTGTAATCTTTTTAACTTGTGATCTAACTGGGCTCATACCCCCCGTTTCAATACTTTCAAAAGAGGCTGCCGCATATCATTTTCTAAGTGGCTATACTGCCAAGGTTGGATCAACTGAAATAGGATCTAATTCAGCAGTTGAGTCTACTTTCTCAACCTGCTTTGGTGCGCCTTTTTTCCCTAGGCCGGCTGGGGTATATGCTGATTTGTTAATGAAAAGAGTGGAAGCTTTTAATTCCAAAGTCTTTTTAGTTAATACTGGGTGGACTGGAGGTCCATATGGTACAGGATCCAGATTTGATATACCAACAACTAGAAGAATAGTTAATGCTATTCAAAATGGTGAACTTAGTGATGTTGAAACACAACATATCCCAGGACTTAATCTAGAAATACCAAAACATGTCGATGGCGTCGACAGTAAATTGCTGAACCCAATTGAAACTTGGGAAAATCCTGAAAGCTATGAATCCTACTTAAAAGAATTAGTTAAAAAATTCCAAGATAACTTTAAAAAATTTAATGTAGGACATGATATTATCTCCGCAGGACCAAAATTATAGAGATAAATGTGGAGTTCCACACCTTATTAAAAAATCTTAATACAAAATCTTTTTTTTCAGATCTAATAATCGAAAGAGGTATTGAAAAAGAATCTTTAAGAATTGATAGAAATGGATTTATCTCAAAGTCAGACCATCCAAAAAGTCTTGGATCCTCGTATACAAATTCATCTATAACAACCGACTTTGCTGAGTCACTTATTGAAATTGTTACACCAACTTATACAAATATTGATGAGCTTTATGGAAAACTAAAAGCAATACATGTCTTTATTAATCAAAATTTGAATGATGGAGAAATGCTTTGGCCATTTTCCATGCCGCCAAGAATAGGTACTGAATCAGATATAAAAATTGCAACATATGGAAGAACGAATATGGGCAAGTTAAAACATGTCTATAGAAGAGGTCTAGCTATTAGATATGGTAAAACTATGCAGTGCGTGTCTGGTATTCATTATAATTTTTCTATAGCTGACAGGTCATTTAAACAATTAGGATGTATGTCTCAAGAAGATAGAAACACGGCATACTTAGATCTAATTAGAAATTTCAAAAGGCTTTTTTGGTTTGTATTAATTGAATTTGGTAGCTCGCCAGTGGTTGATAAATCTTTTGTCGCTGACAGGGATAATGATTTAGATTCTCTCAATAAAACAGATTTATTTAAACTCAATGCAACTTCATTAAGAATGAGTGATATTGGCTATCAAAGCAAAGCTCAAAAAAATCTTAATTTTAAATATAATGATTTAGACACATTCTTGCTTGAATTAAAGAAAGCAATCGTTAATCCCTACCCAGAGTTTAAAAATCTTGGTTTAAAAGATAATGAAAATAATTTTCAACAAATATCAAATGGCATTTTGCAAATTGAAAATGAGCTATATGACTGCATAAGGCCCAAAAGAGCTGGTGAAAGTGGTCAAAGGCCATATGAGCTTCTTAAAAATCAAGGCATACAGTATGTTGAGGTTAGGGGAATTGATCTTGACCCTAATGAGGCTATTGGGATTTCGAAAGAACAAATTAGATTACTAGATCTTCTACTTATTTATTGTCTTATCACGCCTAGTTCAAAAATGACAAATGAGGAAAAGATAAAAATTGAGCAACAAGATGTAAGTGTAATTAAATCTGGCAGAGACCCTAACATACCTATTATATTTAAAAATAAAGAAACAAAAATAGCTTCAGCCAGAGATGAGCTAATCGAAGACCTCAGAAAACTTGCATATGAATTTAAAGACAACTCCTTTATTGATGCTGTGAATAATTTAGGTGATTTTAGGAAAAATGAATTTAAGCAAGATAAATCATTTCATGATATAGGTCTTAATAGAGCTATTGAAAATCACCAGCTACTTAATTCTTTTTCGAATATTGATGTCAAATTGTGCGAAAAGGAAGCTAGTGAATCATTAAAAGAGTTTGATAAAATAAATCTAAAGCAAGAAATAGCTTTTGATGATTTTATAGAAACATACAACTCAAAGATATAAATAGGGGTAAATATGAAGGCTTTACAGTGTGTGGAACTTGGTGGTCCAGAAAAACTAGTGGTTAATGAAGTTGCAGATCCTGTGATTGCTGAAGATCACATAATTATTGAAGTTAAATCTGCAAGCGTTAACTTTCCTGATGTGTTGATGATACAGGGCTTGTATCAATTTCAGCCTCCGCTACCTTTTATTCCTGGAGGAGAGTCAGCAGGAGTAATAACAGAAATAGGTGCTGGTGTTGAGAGTTTTAATATTGGTGATAAAGTTTTTGCTGCAACCGGCGTAGGTGGTATATGTGAAAAGATATTAGCTCACAAGAATAATGTAAGACCAATACCTGAAAATATGGATTTCGAAATAGCTGCGGCTCTCTCAGTTACCTATGGAACGTCTATATATGCTTTGAAACAAAGAGCGAATCTTCAATCAGGCGAAACTTTATTAGTTCTTGGAGCTTCAGGCGGCGTAGGTTTAGCAACAGTTCAACTGGGTAAAGCTATGGGCGCTAGGGTTATTGCAGCAGCTTCAACACAAGAAAAGGTTGATATCTGCATAGATAATGGGGCTGATGAAGGTTTTGTTTACCCAACCGGAAATCTAGACAGAGATCAACAAAAAGAGCTCTCAAACAAAATTAAGGAATTAACTGGCGGCATGGGGCCAAACGTAATTTACGATCCAGTTGGTGGCACTTATGCCGAACCATGCTTAAGATCTATAGCCTGGGATGGGAGATATCTTGTAATTGGCTTTGCAGCAGGAGCTGATCAAATTCCTAAAATGCCATTAAATTTAACCCTACTTAAAGGCTGTCAAATTGTTGGGGTGTTTTGGGGAGCATGGACTGGCTTATTTCCTGAAGAAAATCAAAGGAACTTTGAAGAATTATTTGAAATGTATAAAGAAGGAAAGATTAATCCTGCGCCATCAGATAAATTTACTTTAGAAACATCTGCAGATGCAATAGCCCATCTCAAAGACAGAAAGGCAAAAGGTAAAGTTGTAATTAATTTTTAAATTTCGTAGTGGACTTTGTTTGAGTCTAAGCCATCTCTAAATTCTCTTATTTTTGTCCAATCGCCACTCACTACGATAGTTTTTCCTTCTTCTTGAATATTTAAATACATATTTTGTCCATCAGGGGAAAAACAAATTCCTGCTATTTCAGAACTGCTATTACCAGCAACTCTTCCAAGAGGATATAAGGTTCCATTTGGGGTACAACCTATTAATTTACACGCATTGCTACCATTGTCTTCACAAATTATAAGATCACCCCATGGGGTAATGTTTATGTTATCGCCTTCCCAAAGATTATTAACATTATCTGATTCATAAAAAAGTGATATCTTGGACTTTGATGGAGAATATTTCCAAATTTGACCAAGACCAGCTTTGCCTCCTCTCTTACATGTAAAAAATATATTAGTTGTTGAGTCTTTATCATTTGTAAAAATAATTCCTTCACCGCCATTAAAGATTGAAGCATTATCATTTTTTCCTTGTATTTTAGTTTTTATAGATTTTGCTGATGGGTCTTTAATTTGAACCCATTCGACAGGAAAAGAATCATTAACTGAAATTAAGCCTTCTTTATTTGATGTATTTTTTATTCCAGGTATTTTAAGTGCATAAAGCTTGCCCGGACTACTTAATTGGCCTTTTTTTGATGGAATAAATTTATAAAATAAGCCACTATAATCATCTTCTGTCTGATATACACATCCAGCTGGATCATTTAAGTCGACTGTAACTGCTTCTCTTTTGAATCTGCCCATATGAGTTAATCGTTTATACCCATTTAAAGATTTTGATTCTGGATCAACCTCAAAGGCATAACCATGGTTTTGCTTATATGTTTCTTCACAAGATATCCAAGTATTCCATGGTGTGGCACCACCGGCACAATTATCAATAGTTCCTACAAGACTTCTATTTGAACGTTTTAATGTTCTTCCGTCTGCTTCTAGAACTATGGTGCTTGTTCCACCAGAATATGCTTTGCCGTTAGCAGTGTCATAGGCTTTGCTAGCATCAAGATTTTTATCTTTACTTTCAGTTTCATGATTTACCACTAAGGCAATAGAACCATCACGTAATTCAAATGCAGCCATACCATCTGGCCTTTTTCCATAGTTAAGACCGTCATTCATTAAGTCGCCAGATGAAATGATTACCTTATATGAAAGACCATAAGGAAGATCAAATAGTGCTCTTGGGTCTTTTGCCAACATGCCATCCCATTTTTTATTAAGGCTTGATATTGATTTATCTGAAGCAATTAATCTTCCGCCACCATAAGCATACAGAATCAACATTGCAGATGATTGTCCCGCTCTTTTTATAAATTGTCTTTTAGATTTATCCATATTTTTTAATATATTCCAAAAAAGTTAAAAAACTGTTACAAACATAATCTAATTTGTGACAGATTGATAAGTTAGCGAAAGCCTAGATATGTCAAATGGTGGCCTAAAAATTCCAGCAAAATCTCCATTAGGATTTAACAAAATAATATTATTTACATGATTTTCTAAGTGAGAATGATCCATATGATTTGAGTGATTTGGCATAACATTATTAACTGATAGTTGAGTTGCTAAACTTAAGAGCATTGGTCTGGCGTTGCTAACCCCAACAAAATCTTTATCAAAACCTTTGGCATAGTTATCTATCATATTTGGAGTGTCTCTTTCTGGATCAATTGATACCAAAACCCACTGCTTATCATCAAGCTTATAATCTTTGTCTCTAAGTACTTTTATAAGTTTTGATAGTTGATACATAGTTGTAGGGCATTCATCAGGACATTTAGTAAAACCAAAATACATTAAAGTCCATTTGCCCATCAGATCATCTTTCGTAAAAGTTTGTTGATTAGACGAGAAGAACTCAAAATCCGATATTTGCTTTGGTTTTTCAAATAAGAAAAGGCCATTTACAAGTAGCTCGTCATTGGAGAGGGTTCTTGGCGTCGTTAATTTATTAATAAACAATCCAAGCACGGTTATCATAAAAATAACTATAAAAAATAAATTTTTATTTATTGCTTTCATGAAATTAGATAATGGTCTAGCAGTAAAGCTATGAAGATAAGAAAGATATAATAAATAGAAAAATTAAAGGTGTTCATAGCAATTGCATCATCATCACTGAAATATAATTTAATTGCGTAATACATAAATATAGAACTCAGAATTATTGCGGAAAACAAATAAATTATTCCAGACATAAGCACTATATAGGGAAGAATGCTTACTATAAACAAAATAATCGTATACAAAACTATTTGTATTTTTGTAAATGCAACACCATGAGTGACAGGGAGCATTGGGATAGACTCTTTTGCATACTCATCCTTCCTATATATTGCTAATGCCCAAAAGTGAGGTGGAGTCCAAACAAAAATTATCAATACCAATAACAGTGCATAAGGGTCAATGGTGTTTGAAATTGAAGACCAGCCTAAAAGCGGCGGTGCCGCTCCAGCTAAGCCACCAATAACAATATTTTGCGGTGTTGCTCTTTTGAGATACACGGTATAAACAAATGCATAACCAATTAGGGAAGCAAGAGTTAAAATCATTGTTAGGGTATTTATATAAAAATATAAAATTAAAGCTCCTACAATCCCAATTACTATTGCAAAAGAAGAAGCGTGAAACGCACTTAGCTCTCCTTGTGGCAGAGGTCTTTGATCAGTTCTGGTCATGGCCGCGTCTGCCTTTCTATCAATTACTTGATTGATCGCTGCTGCCGACCCTGAACATAGTGCGATTCCAAGTAATGCAATTACAATTGTTGAAATTGAACTAATCGTCTCTTCGGCTAGAAGCATTCCTACCAAAGCGCAGATAAGCATCATATAAACTACATTCGGCTTACAAAGTAGATAATAACTTCTTAAAAGTTTCATTTTTTCCAAGCTAAATAATTAACTGTGAAAATAGTTAATAACAAAAGAGCAGCAACTAGGTTATGAGCGATTGCGACATACAGTGGTAAAACATATACAACATTAATAATACCTAAACTAATTTGAGTTAATAATAGAATTCCAATAGTTGATGCAAGCGGTGCAGCATTAGAAAACCAAAGTTTTGATATTAATATTAAGAAAACTATTGTGACTAAAATTGCAGAAACTCTATGAGAATAATGTATCGCTACTCTCGAAGGATTATCCAATAAACCATACAAATAGTTTGGTCCAACTTCTTGATTAAGATTAAATCCATTTTTAAAATCCATCTCAGGCATATAACTTCCCTGACACGTTGGAAAATCTGCACAAGCTAATGAAGCATAATTGGTGCTTGTCCAAACTCCTAAGAAAATCTGAAAAAGCAAAACTACAAGAGCAATTCCAGCAATCGTTTTCAACTTAGGTATTGCCATTTTTTCAAGAAAATCAAACTTACCAGACATTAAAAAAATAAGAAAAAACAAAGTCAAAGTTGTGAAACCACCAAATAAATGTGCAGTAACTATTATCGGTAATAACAATAAACTTACTGTTAAATAGCCAAAAAGGCCTTGGCAACAAATAAAAATTAGAAGGCCTATTGTCCATCTCCTAATATTCCTATTCTCATTTTGCTTAAAAGAATAATAAACCATGATGATTGCTAAGAAACCAAGGGCTGCTGCAAAATATCTATGTACGACTTCAGGGATTGCCTTGTTTATATCATATGGAAATGTTGGGTATCTGGCCTCAGCTAATGCTATCTCAGCTTCATTTGTAGGAAAGACTACAAAACCATAACATCCAGGCCAATCGGGACACCCAAGACCGGCATCAACAAGCCTAGTCCAGGCCCCAAGAGCAATAACCACAAAGGCTAAGCATATTCCAAAAAATGATAAGTTTTTTATGTTGTTCATTATATTAATACCTTTAAGTCCTTAAGAATTTTTTTTGGGTCTATGCTTGGTTCAAAGTACATCACAGCTCTTCCATAAGGATCGATTATAAAAATTGGATTTTCTTGAAACATATCCATTGTTGAATTTTTTTGAAGTACGTTTATTAATACGCCGTTTTTATCATTGACTAATTCTGTTCTGGGATATTCGAGTATTAAGTTATCTATGTCATTCTTTAATTTTAAATTTGAGAAGAAAGCAACTCGTTTAACTCTATATATGTCTCTGTTAAGAGCAACATTTAACTGCCTCATTAGATATAAAGATTCTTTTGATTTAGTTATATCTGTTATATAAACGCCCATAACCCATTTACCATCTTTAAACTCAATAAGCTTCTCTTCTTTTACGTTATTAAACTGTTCAAAGTCAAAATAGCTTTTGAAAAAAACACCATTGTTTTTTGTCCCCTCGGGAGAGTACCCCAAAGTAAAATAAAGAGAAGAAAAAGTAACGACCAAGATTGGTGTTAATAAAAGAATTGCTAAAAATATTTTATTCTTCATTTTTTTTAAATCCTAACCAAAAATACATTAAACACAAAGCAACGAACATTGTGAACCATTGAATAGCATATCCAAAATGTTTTTCAGCTGTCATGTTAGTTGGAATAACTTTCATATAAGCTAGGCTATTTTTTAAAGTAGGATCTGCTACTAAAATATATGGAGCCAATTGTTCATCAAACTCTTTGCTCAAAACCTCAAGATTTTTAGTCTGAGAAACTTTAGGCCAATTAGCAGTTACAAGATCTTCTGATAAAACAAAACCAAGTTCCGGATTTTCGAGAATTCCATTCACTTCAACGTATTCATCTTTAATGTCAATATTAGGCAAAATATTCCTAGATTTGCCTTGAGAAACCCACCCACGATCAACCAAAATAAATACCTCTGATTCATTGATCTGTAAAGGAGTTAAAACCTTATATCCAGCAACACCAGAATTTATGACATTATCAACAAGTATCTGTTTAGATCCTTTCCAAAGTCCTTTAATTGACACCCTGTCCCATTTAGATGATGCTTCTGAAAATGACACTGGACTCTTTTTAATATTATTATTGAATTCTACGATTATTTTTGATTTCTCATGGCCTCTTTCAACCTGCCACAAGCCAAGTAGAAAAAAAGTTATAGCAAAAAAAATAAAAAAAATAGTTATTTTTTTTCCTGGGTTAAATTTATTAAATTTCATATATTAAATTCATAATTGCTTTAAAATGACGTCATGATTAAAACCCTCATTTATATAGATGTCTTCCTAATAATGGTATCACTCGGCAGCGGTCTTTACTTTTTAATAGTTGACCAAGGCAAGCCTGATAGCAAGAGAACTGTCTACAGTTTGGGCTTTCGAGTTACTTTGGCTGTCATTTTAGTAATTCTTGTAACTATAGGTTTAATAACTGGTGAATTAGGAAATTCAGTCCCATGGGATGAATCTTAACTATTACAGTATATAAACAAATAAGAACAACATTACCCAGACTACATCAACAAAGTGCCAATACCATGAGGCTGCCTCAAAACCAAAATGGTCATGGTCCTCAAAGTGTCCAGCAAAAACCGATCTAGCCAACATAACTGCAAGCATGAAGCCTCCCATCATCACATGGAAGCCATGAAAGCCTGTCAGCATAAAGAATGTTGAGCCGTAAATCCCTGAATTAAGTGTAAGACCATAATGAGCATAGGCTTCGTAATACTCTGCAGCTTGAAGACCAACAAAAATTAAAGCTAAACCAACTGTTATACCTAAGAATCGATTAAACTTTTTTCTGTCTCCGTTTTTAAGGCCAATGTGAGCAAAATGAACCGTCACACTTGAGCTTAAGAGAACTATTGTATTCCATAAAGGCAGCCACTCTAATGCATGCCCCCAGCCAGGCCATGCCATACTCTTTTCAGCTAATGCATATTCGGCACCTTTGTCTGGAGTTGTAATTACAGGCCATGAGGATTCAAAGCCTTCCCACAAACCTAATGCAGATATTCCTACACCATTTTCTCCTTCACCGCTTAACCATGGAACAGCAAAAGTTCTAACATAAAATAAAGCGCCAAAAAAGGCTGCAAAAAACATCACTTCAGAGAATATAAACCAAGCCATTCCATAAACGTAGGATGTTTTTAACTGATTGCTATCTAGGCCAGCTAGATGCTCTTTAATAACCTGTCGAAACCAGAAAAACATTGTTGTAAACAAAGAAGCTAATCCTGCATACAGTATGTATGATGAATTGCTGTCAGGGTTGTCTAGATTATTAATAGTGCTACTAGCACCCATTACTACTAAAAATAAAGAAACAGCCATAAAAATAGGGAATCTACTTTGTTCGGGTACGTAATAAGTTTGTGCGCTCATTTTTTAATGCTCCATTCCGTTATGACCTTCGCTATCGACTTGGGCAACTGCCTCATCGTCGTACTCGGTAACATCAAAAATAGTATAAGATAAAATTATGTTTTTAATATTTTTTGGAAGCTCATCAGATACTAACAACCTCACTGGAAGTAAGGCATCTTCACCTGGTGCTAGCTCCTGTTGCTCAAAACAAAAACATTCTAGCTTCTTCAAGTGAGCTGCCGCATTTGATGGAGCAACACTAGGTACGGCTTGAGCTGTCATTGTTTTATTTGTTGTGTTTTTTACGTAGTAAGTTGCAGTATAGTACTCACCTGTAGAGATAGTCATGACCTCTTCAGATGGTTTGAATATCCATGGCATATTTTCATTGTTAGTAGAAATAAATTGTAATCCTAATGGCCTTCCATCCTTAATCACTAACTCTTTTGCATCATCTGATTGAAAGACCTTTCCATTGATGCCAGTAACCTCACAAAAAACATTGTATAAAGGCACTAAAGCAAAGCCAAAGGCAAACATAAGTGGAACAGCTATTACCAGTCGTCTTAATGTTTTTTTGGCTTCAGGATTCATTAGTCAACTTTTGGCGGTGTTGTAAACGTATGATAAGGAGCAGGTGAGGCAACAGTCCACTCAAGACCTCTTGCTCCTTCCCAAACTTGATCTGTTGCTTTTTTGCCACCCATCACAGTCTTAAGAACTATAAATAAGAATAAAATTTGAGAAACACCAAATAAGAAGGCACCAACAGAAGAAACCATGTTCCAGTCTGCAAATTGCAATGCATAGTCTGGGTATCTTCTAGGCATACCAGCAAGCCCAATAAAGTGCTGTGGGAAGAAAGTAACATTAACACCAATAAAAGATAACCAGAAATGAAGTTTGCCCAATCTTTCGTCGTACATATTTCCAGACCATTTTGGTATCCAGTAATAAACAGCTGCCATTATTGAGAAGATAGCTCCAGGAACTAATACATAATGGAAATGAGCTACAACAAAATATGTGTCGTGATATTGGAAATCAGCAGGCACTATTGCAAGCATCAGACCTGATAAACCACCAATAGTAAATAAGACAACAAATGCAATTGCAAAAAGCATTGGGGTTTCAAATGTAAGCGATCCTTTAAACATTGTTGCAACCCAGTTAAAAACTTTAACTCCCGTTGGAACAGCAATTAACATTGTTGCCCACATAAAAAATAACTCTGCTGCGAGAGGCAAGCCAACAGTAAACATGTGATGAGCCCAAACAACAAAAGATAATATTGCAATCGAGAGCATCGCCCAAACCATGGAAGAGTATCCAAAGAGCTGCTTCCTAGAAAAAGTTTCAATAATATGAGAAACAATTCCAAAAGCGGGCAGAATCATAATATAAACCTCTGGGTGACCAAAAAACCAGAAGATGTGCTGAAATAAAACAGGATCGCCACCACCTGCTGCATTAAAGAAACTGGTTCCAAAATGTATATCCATTAACATCATGGTTACTGCACCAGCAAGTACTGGCATAACAGCTATTAATAAATAAGCCGTTATGAGCCAAGACCAAACAAATAACGGCATTTTCATTAAAGTTACGCCTGGAGCTCTCATGTTCATGATAGTTACAACAACGTTGATAGCTCCCATTATTGATGAGGCTCCCATTATATGAACAGAGAAAATAAAGAAAGTAACACTAGGTGGCGCATAAGTTGTTGAAAGGGGTGCGTAGAATGTCCAACCAAAATTAGGCGCTCCACCTTCCATAAATAAAGATGACAATAAAATAAAGAAAGCAAAGGGCAATATCCAGAAACTTAAATTATTCATTCTTGGTAAAGCCATATCAGGAGCACCAATCATCATTGGAACCAGCCAGTTTGCTAAGCCAACGAAGGCTGGCATCACACCACCAAATATCATTATTAGCCCATGCAGTGTGATCATTTGATTATAAAATTCTGGTTCAACTATTTGCATTCCTGGTTGAAATAATTCAGCTCTTATAACCAATGCCATTGCCCCACCAATTAGAAACATGGCAAAACTAAACCATAGATATAAAGTACCTATATCTTTATGATTAGTTGTATATAACCATCTGGTCAGGCCCTTTGCCGGACCATGATGATGATCGTCATGATGATTTTCTATTACTGCGCTCATATTTACTTTCTCTCTTTAATATTAAATCTTTGGTTTTTTATAATCTACGATATCTTTTGGGACTACTATTTCGCCGTCTCCGTTTTCAGCATTTCCCCATGACTGACGGGTATATGTGATTACAGCTGCCAGCTCTACTTCTGATAAATAACTAAATGAATTCATTGCAGCACCCTGAACACCCTCCATCAATATCTCGATATTTTTATCTTTTTGGTTCATAACAATATCACTACCAGCCAATGCAGGAAATATTCCTGGAATACCTTGTCCATTTGTTTGATGGCAAGCAACACAGTTAACTGCATAGACACTTTCACCTCTTTCAACTAGTTCTTGTGCTGTCCAATCTTTAGTTGTTAGCTCAGCCATTTGAATTGCTGCTTGTTTTTTTCCATTTACCCATTGATCGTACTCTTCTTGCTCAACTACTTTTACGACAATGGGCATAAATCCATGATTCTTACCGCATAGCTCAGTACACTTGCCTCGATATACACCTGGCTTGTCAACTTTAGTCCAAGCAGTATTCACGAAACCTGGTATTGCATCTTGTTTAATTGCAAAAGCAGGCATCCACCATGAATGGATTACATCATTTGCTGTAATTAAAAACCTTACTTTTTTGCCAGCAGGAATTACTACCATTTCATCTACTTCTTGAAGATAGTTTTCTCCTTTGGGTACAAGATTATTAATCTCATCCATATCAGTAGAGAGATTAGAAAAGAAACTAATATCATCCTCAAGATAATTGTACTGCCACTTCCACTGATAGCCAGTAACCTGTATGTTTACATCACCAGCCTCATCATCGTAAATTTTTACTAAAGTCTTTGATGCTGGAACAGCCATAGCAATAAGAATTAAAAATGGAACTATGGTCCATGCTATTTCAAGTTTATGATTTTCATGAAAAGAAGCTGCTACCGGATTTTTTTTCTTTGTATGTGCATACATCGAATAAAACATAACACTAAAAACAACCACGCCAATAGCAACACAAATCCAAAAGATAAGCATATGCAATTCAAATACTTCATTACTAATGTCAGTCACGCCCCTTGTCATATTTAAGGCGAACCAGTCTGCTTGCATTGGAGATGCAAAAACAAACAATGCTGAGAAAATCTTTAAAGGAAGATTTTGAAAATATTTCAAAGACATTTTTTTATCCTATGTTTGTGCTTTACAAAATAAAATTTACTTATATGCAATTATAAGGCATATCTATAATTAAAACAAAATTGTGCATGTATTATTTCGCTGCATATGATATCTTTTTGTGCGTTTTTTTACTAGCTTTTAGAGGCTTTATAGTCTTGCATATTTATAACATTTATAAGCTCATTTTTCTCAGCTACTGACTTGGGTCTTTCTTCTGAGAAATCACACTTTACACAATAAATTAGATCATTGTCAGCATTTATAGCAATGGTGTCTTGAGCACCACATTTAGGACATTTAGCGCCGGCTATGAATTGGACCATTTTTTTCATTTTGAAAGGCCTTCAATATCTTTTATTACTGAATTTGTTTCGGGAATGGAGCCAAACCAGTGATTGAATGATAGTGCAGCTTGATTCACTAGCATTCCAATACCATCATAAACTTGATTAGAGTATTCTTCGGCCCACTCACAAAAAGGGGTTTTTGCTAGTGAATAGTTTAAGTCATAAAAAACAGCTGATTCAGATACTGATATATTTGATGGGGCAGAAAATTCACCCGTTAATCCAGCTGAGCTTCCGTTAACAATAAGATCATACTTTGAATCTTTCATAGAGGTTGTAACAACCTCTGGATTTTTATAATTTGCACATAGGATTTCTGCTTTCTCTTTTGTTCTATTAACAATGGTTATATGATCAGGTCTAGAGTTGTATAGCTTATATAAAATACTTTCAACAGCGGAGCCAGCTCCAAGAATCAATATTTTTTTTCCTTCGGGATTGATAGATTTTTTATGCAGGTCATCAATAAAGCCTGAACCGTCAGTTGATTCAAGAAAAAATTGCTTATCTTTTTTTATTATTGTGTTTACTGCATTTATAAATTTTGCTTCATTGCTTATGTTCCCATTAATGTTTGTTGCAGCAAGATTTTTTAATGGTAGAGTAACGTTCAATCCCTTTGCATATTTATCTGAAAAAAACTCGGAGATAAAACCATCAAAAGCTCCTTGCTCTACTCTATATGCTTTGTAATCTAAATTAAGACCTTCGCTCCTAGCAAATCTTGAATGTATAAAAGGAGACAACGAATGCTCAATGGGGTTTCCAATAACACCTAATTTAAATATCTTAGACATTCCAATCCGTATCTATAAATTTTAGTAATCTTTTCTCCATAGCTGCGTGCTCTTTTGTCTTTTTATAAGACCATTTAACATCGCTTGGCAATGATGCAAGTATTGACTCTATTCTTCCATTTGATTGAAGACCAAATGCAGTTCCCCTGTCATAAACAAGATTAAATTCAGCATATCTTCCTCTTCTCAACAACTGAAAATCTTTTTGTGACTTGGTATATTTTTTTTGTCTTCTTAGATTCGCAAGTGTTGTGTATGAATTTTTATATTGACTGGCAGTATCAGACAAAAGAAGCAGGGTCTTTTGAAGGCTTAATTGTTTAAAATTGTCAAAAAATATGCCTCCTATGCCTCTTCTTTCATTTCTGTGAGGTATATAAAAGTATTCATTGCAATTTTTTGAGAATCTTTTATAAAAAGTTTTGTTATATCCGTCTAAAAAAGTTTTTGCATCTTTATGCCATTTTTTACAATCTCTTTTATAGGGTAGAAAAGGTGTCAAATCATAACCGCCACCTGACCACCACTCACTAATATTATTTTTTTTGTCTAAAATACAAAACAATCTAATATTCATATGGCTGGTTGGCACATTGGGGTTTTTTGGATGTGCTATAACAGATACACCCATAGCCTGATATCCGTAATTTGAAGATTTTGTTATCAGGCTTCCAAGAGCTGCCTTTGGAAGTTTTTTTCCGTTAATGGAGGAAAAATTTACTGCGCAATTATCAAAAAAATTACCACCTTGAATTATGAATGTTTTACCACCACCTCCCTCCGGCCTTTTCCATGAATCACATACAATCTTTGCGTTTTTAGATTTTTCTAGATCTGTAAATGATTTGATTATCTCTGCCTGAGAATCAATAAATATTTTTTCTAGATTTTTAATCATATTTTAATCTCTGATTACAGTTCTAGTGTGAAGGTCAATTATTCTTGACGGTTTATTATTATTACCTAGTTTATCATCAAAATAAGCTACATCAGACTCGTTAAACACACTCATAATTTCATTAATATTATTTAAATTATCTTGGCCAGAAATATTTGCTGATGTTGAGACCATTATTCCATTAAATGTACTTAATAATGCTCTTATAGGATAGTGATTACTCACTCTTAGTGCTATTTTGCCACTTGTGTTTTGTAAATGATCTGGCAATTTTTCATCATAATCTATTAACAATGTTGTTGGTCCAGGCCACACTGTATCAATAAAATTAAGTTCCTCAACGGATAGTTTATTTATATATTTTGAGATGGTATCGAGGGAATCTATTAATAAAATAAAACTTTTATTTTTTGGTCTTTTTTTAAGATCATATATTCTTAAAAAACTTTCTTTATTAAGTGCGTCGCAACCAATTCCCCAAATGCCTTCCGTAGGATGAATTAAAATCTTACCTTCAGCCAAATGATTGGCCGAAGATAAAAGATTTAAAGATTTTTTATGCAATTAAGAATTAAGTGCCTGATCTTTTTTTAGAACCTCGTCACGCATATTACTTTTATATTCTGAAAGTTTTGCTGCCAAGGCATCATCTGAAGTAGCTAAAATCTGAACTGCAAGAATTGCACTATTTTTTGCACCAGCTTTCCCCACAGCAACAGTAGCAACTGGAACGCCAGGAGGCATCATAGCTGTTGATAGCAAAGAGTCCATTCCGCCCATTCCGCCTGATTCTATAGGGATACCTATAACAGGCCTTGTTGAGTGTGCTGCAACAGCTCCAGCTAGGTGTGCTGCCATTCCTGCAGCAGCGATAAATACCTTACATCCGTTTTTTTCCGAGGTTTTAATCAATTCAATGACCTCATGAGGTGTTCTGTGTGCAGACATGACGTTTTTTGTGTAATTAACGCCAAAAGAGTCCAAAATAGTAAAACTAGCCTCTACAATAGGCAAATCTGAGTCTGAACCCATTATTATTGCTACATCTGTGGTTAAATTAGTCATAATTTGTAAAATAAATAGTTGTTAATAATACAAAGAGATTATAATGGTGGAATATATAAAAAAATAGTGATTTGATGGCAGAAAAACTAAATATTTTAAAATTTCCAGATCCAAGACTGAGAACAGTTGCTAAAAAAGTTGAAAAATTCGACAAAAGTCTAGAAATGCTTGCCAAAGATATGCTTCATACAATGTATGAAGATAATGGAATTGGTCTTGCGGCTACTCAAGTTAATAGACATATTCGCTTAATAGTCATGGATTTAAGTGAAGAAAGAAATGAACCAAGGGTTTTTGTTAACCCTGAATACAAAATATTAAATAATGAATCTCTTGCATCCTTTGAAGAAGGATGCCTTTCAGTACCAGGATTTACTGAAGAAATCATTAGACCGGATAAAATAGAGCTTAAATGGCAGGATTTATCTGGCAAATTTCATGAAGATACACCAGACGGGCTCCTTACCATATGCATACAGCATGAAATAGATCATTTGGAAGGTAAGTTAATGGTTGATTATATAAGTCCTCTTAAACGCGATAGAATTAGGAAAAAGCTTTCAAAATAAGAAATAAGCAGTTTTTTATAGATTTTAAACGATTTTAAACGATTTTATGAATATTTTATTTGCTGGAACACCAGAACCATCAGCTAAACTGCTTCAGTCATTGGTTAAAAATAATAATATAAACATGGTTGGTGTTATTACAAAACCAGATATTGCTCAAAATAGAGGCAAGAAAATTCAACAGTCTCAAGTATCTTTTGCTGCATCTGAAGTAAATCTACCAATCTATAAGCCTGATAATTTAAATTCAATAGAATTTAAGCAAATTTTATTACAACTAGACTTTGATTTTTTGATTGTTGCTGCATATGGAAAAATAATTCCAGATTGGATGTTAGAAAGTCCAAAGATTATGTCGATTAATGTTCATTACTCTCTTCTTCCAAAATATAGGGGAGCATCACCAATTCAGTCTTGTCTATTAAATGGTGATAAAAAAACTGGTATAACTTTTATCAAAATGAGTAATAAATTAGATGAGGGTGAATGTATTCAAAAATATGAAATTGAGGTGCATCCAGATCATAACAAAATAACGCTTGAAGATGAGCTATGTAATTTAGCTATAGAAAATATTTACCGTTTGTTATGCGATATTACTCAGAAGAATTTTTCTTTATTAAAACAAGATAATAATGAATCCTCTTACTGTAAAAAAATTGATAAGAAAGATTCAATGATAAATTTTACAATGTCATCTGGTGAAATATATAACAAATTTAGAGCGTTTTACGAATGGCCGGGAATAAGTTTTGAGCATAAAGGAATAACAATAAAAATTAAAGAAATGTATGTAATAGGTGATAATAATTTTAATACCAATGATAATTTTTTTAATTTTACTAACTTGGGTTTAATTATAAAAACAATAGATAAAAACATAGTGATTACTCACTTACAGTTCCCAAATAAAAATATAATAACCTCAAAGGATGCTTTTAATGCTTATAAAGAATTCTTTGATGTCTAATTTAATTTACGTGATAGTCTTTTAATTAGATTAAAAGAGGTTTAATTTATCAAATATGAAAATTGTAATATTGGGTGCTGGAAGAATTGGTGGCAGCCTTGCAAGAAATTTATCAAATTCTAACTACGAAGTATGTGTGGTTGATGAGAATAAAAACAGGCTATCGGAACTCGAAGATAGATTAGATATTATGACTGTTGAGGGTTCAGCTTCGCACCTTAAAACATTAAAAAAATCTAATCTTGATAAAGAGTCAATTATTTTAGCTGTTACATCAAACGATGAAGTAAATATTGTTGCATGCCAAATAGCTAAAAAATTTTTTCATGTAAAGAAGACTATATGTCGATTCAAAGATAATTCATACTTTGAGAATCTAGATATTTTTGGTGAAGGCGTAATTGATATACCAATTAGTCCTGAAGATGAAATAACTACGCATTTGAAAGAGTTAATTGATCATCCTGGAGCAAATCAAATTGAAAGTTTTGCTAATGGAAAGGTAAAGTTGGTTTCAGTAAAAGCAAAGAAGAAAGGTAAGCTTGTTGGAAGAGAGCTCAAGGGTATTAAAGAGGATATGCCTGATATTGATGCTTTTGTTGCTTCTATATATAGAAAAGGTAATCCATTTATACCTGCTGGGGACACTATTATTAAAGAAAACGATGAAATCTATTTTATATCATCTGAGTCTAATATAGGGCCTATTGTTGAAGAGTTTAGGGACCATGAAGACCAATATTCCAGAATTATGATTGCAGGAGGTGGTAAAGTTGGTTTTTCTTTGGCAAAAGGCATTGAGAAAGACTATAACGTCAAACTAATTGATTCTGATGGTGAGAGATGTAAGGTTTTATCAAAAGAATTAGAAAAAACAATTGTATTAAATGGCTCAGCAACAGATGAATCTCTATTAAAAAGTGAAAATATAGCTAATATAGACATATTTTGTGCTTTAACTGATGATGATGAGACAAATGTCATGTCGTCATTGCTCGCAAAGAAAATGGGCGCTAAGAAGACGATGATTATTCTCAATAATCCATCATATCTAGGCCTTGTGCCAGGCTTTATAGATGTTTATATAGCTCCTTACAGGCTTACTGTTTCATCTGTTCTTCAAGATCTTAGAGAAAGTGATGTGGCTCAGGATGTAATATTAAAAGTAAATACAGGCGCAGAGGCTATTGAGGGCATTGTTCATGCTAACGAATTTACCTCTTCACTATTTGGAAAATCAATCAAAGAAATCCCTTTGCCTGAAGGGACAGCTATTGCTGCAATTATAAGACATGGTGAACTAATAATGCCTAGTTCAAGCGTTGAATTAACATTGAACGATCATTTGGTAGTATTTTTATCTGATAAAAATAATGTTAATGAAATAGAGGTTCTATTTAAATAAAAAAATGAATTTTAAGGCCTTATTGAAGCTATTTAGCATCTTGGTAATGTTTTTTAGTATTTCATTTATTGTGCCCATAATCACGTCTTTTATATATAAAGATGGGGCTTTATCTATTTTTGTTATAACCTTTTTAGTTGTTTTTATGGTCGGCTTTCTTGGATGGCTTATTTCTAAAAATAATACTGAAGAGATGACCCACAAAGATGGTTTCTTGGTTATAACACTTTTTTGGATAGTGTTGTCTTCTGCTGGCTCTATTCCTTTTATTCTTAGCGGAATGACATTTATTGATTCTTTTTTTGAATCTATGTCTGGAATAACTACAACTGGTGCAACTGTAATCCCAAATCTGAGCGTTCTTCCAGAATCTTTATTGTTATATAGACAGTTATTGCAGTGGATGGGGGGCATGGGTTTAATAGTTTTAGCTATAGCTGTGATGCCACTCTTGGGCATTGGAGGAGGCCAACTTTATAAAACTGAGATACCTGGGGCCATGAATGACCAAAAGCTAACACCAAGAATTAAGGAAACAGCCCAAGCTTTATGGTTGATATACCTTTTACTTACAATTTTTTGTTCTGTCTTTTACTTTTTTGCTGGGATGAATGCATTTGATGCAATTTCTCATAGCTTAAGCACAGTCTCAATTGGTGGTTTTTCAACATATAACAACAGTATTGGGCATTTCGATAATGGGTTAATTGAAACGGTATGTATAATTTTTATGCTTTTATCAGCATTAAGCTTTACATTACATTATTTTGCTTTTTATATGAAAAAACCGCTCAAGTATTTACATGATCCAGAGCTTAGATTTTTTATATCAATAATGGCATGCATTTTCTTGTTATCTATTTTAATTAATTATTTCTCAAACTATGAGCAGGCTTCCGTAAGAGAGCTGTTATTTCACTCTGTATCAATTGTAACAACTACTGGCTTCTCAATAGGAGATACAAATCAGTGGAACCCATCAATAGGATTCCTTTTTTTGATCGGTGCATTTATTGGCGCATGTTCTGGTTCGGTTGGAGGTGGTATCAAATCTTGGAGAGTATTAATTATGATTAATTACGCATATATTAATCTAAAAAAGATAATTCATCCTAATGCCGTAATATCATTAAAGATTGGAACAAAAAATGTTGAGAATGATGTTGCTGCATCTGTTTGGGGCTTCTTTTCTATATATGTACTTTCTTTTATTATTTTATTGTTAGGGCTTGTTGTAACCGGGCTTGATTTTCAATCAGCATTTTCTGCCATTGGGGCTTGTCTTAATAACCTTGGTCCAGGCCTTGGAGAAGTTGCTCAAACATATGCATCTGTAACTGCTACAGGCAAGGCAATATTGTCTTTCGCCATGATATTAGGGAGACTTGAAATATTCACATTATTGGTTTTATTAATGCCTATTTTTTGGCAAAAATAATCTTTAAATATCTTTGTATGGGTTCTCTCCCGACAAGAGTTTTTTATATCTTTTATATTCCCATGAGTAATCTTTAGGATTGATATTGATTAGATTTTCAATACTTTTGTTGAGTGATAGTTTGTGCTTACTTTCATTATATATATCTTTTCTACAGGGTTTTATTGTTACTCCTAATTTATTATTTTCAAAAGAATTCAGGCAAATAAATACTGCTGGTTTCTGTGTCTTATGAACTAAAGATGAGGCCAGTGTTGTTGTATATACATCTATATTAAATAGTTTTATATATTCCCCCATTCCTTCTTTTGGAACTTGATCGGCAGCTATACATATTGTTTTATTTGCCTTATAAGCTTGTAAAATTTTTCGTACACCGGTCATTGTGGTCTCATATACATTGTTATTTTTACCCTCTCTTTGTTTTCTTACGAAACGATCGAGTGCTTTAATTTTTACTTTTTTGTAAAGAGTTGTTGTTTCACATTTTGTATTTATCCATTTAAGCAACATATCAACGCTTCTATTATGAACAGCAATTACGGCAACACCATTGCCCTCAACAATATATCTATTGAGGAGATAGTTGTTTTCAATTCTAAAAATATTTTTCCCAGAAATATGTATGGGTTTGCTCCACGACTTAATTGTTTCATGTCCACTCAAAATTGTTTCAATAAAACTTTCTTCAGCAAGTTGCTCAAGCTCAATCTGATCAAGATGTTTATATGTCATTTCTAAATTTCGTAAGGTTACTTTATAAGCTGACGATGTTTTAAATATTTTAGTTTTACTTGCTAATATAACTAGTTTTCTTAAAAAGGATGTTGGTATTAAAGATGCTATATAAAATAAAGACTTCATTCTGATTACTTATTCAGTGTTTGATATATAATCATAATTGATTTTTATTGTTATAGATTTAAATATTACTAAATTATTTGTTTATAAATTATTAGACATATGTTCCATTTTTATGGATTAGGAGATTGTTTTGACTGCTAAATCAATGGATGAATTAGTTTCGTTATGTAAAAGAAGGGGTTTTATTTTTCAATCTGGTGAAATCTACGGCGGATTGCAAGGCATGTATGATTATGGGCCTCTGGGAGTAGAACTAAAAAATAATCTCAAGAATGCCTGGTGGTCATCTATGGTCTATGAAAATGATAATATTGAAGGCTTAGATGCTTCTATTTTGTCAAATCCTACAGTTTTAAAATATTCTGGACATGAAGATACTTTCTCAGACCCCATGGTTGACTGTAAAACATGTAAATCTAGGTTTAGAGAAGATCAATTGCCTGAAAACTGCAATAAAGGTAAGTGTGATTTTACAGAAGCACGTCAGTTTAATCTTATGTTTAAAACAAATGTAGGGCCAATAGATGATGGTTCATCGTTTGCATATTTAAGGCCTGAAACAGCACAACAGATATTTATAAATTTTAAAAATGTTATTGATTCTTCGTCTAAAACATTGCCCTTTGGTATTGCACAGATAGGTAAAGCATTTAGAAATGAAATAACTCCTAGAAATTTTATTTTTAGGGTTAGAGAATTTGAACAAATGGAGTTGGAGTTTTTTGTAAAGCCTGGAACTGACGAAGATTGGCATGAGAGATGGGTTAAGAAGAGGCTTGTTTGGTGGGAAAAACAAGGTGTGCCAGAAGAAAATATAGAGCTCTATGATGTTCCTGAAGACGAGTTAGCGCATTACTCGAAGGGTACAATTGATATTATGTACAAATTTCCTCATGGTCTTGAAGAGCTTGAAGGCATAGCTAATAGAACAGATTTTGACTTAGGTTCGCACACAAAAAATCAAGATGAGCTGAATATATCAGCCAAAGTCATGCCAAATAATAATTCAAATACAAGATTGGCCATTCAAGACATAGAGTCAAAGAAGTGGGTAGTTCCCTATGTCATAGAACCTTCAGCTGGTGTAGAAAGAGGTATTTTAGCGATCATGAATGAGGCATATAACGTTGAAGATTTGGGCGAAGGAAAAGAAAGAATTGTCTTAAAACTTAAGCCTCACCTTTCTCCAGTTAAAGCTGCTGTAATACCATTGAAAAAAAATAATGATGACCTGGTTAATAAAGCTTCTGATTTAAAAAAGAGCTTACAAAGTTTAAATATAGGAAGAATCGTTTTAGAAAATACAGGTAATATAGGTAAAGGCTATCGAAGACATGATGAAATTGGTACGCCCTTATGTATTACAATAGATTTTGAGAGCTTAGAAGACAATACAGCTACAGTTAGAGATAGGGATACCATGAAGCAAGAAAGAATATCTATTGATGCTTTACCAGAATATCTAATAAAGCGCGTAAATGAATAGATAATGGCATTGCTAGGTAGTGTTATATTTAATACTGTCTTTTATTTAAGTCTTATTCCAATATCAATTTCAATAATTATCCTATATTTCTTTTTATCGACTAAAAAACTTCAGGCTTTTGGCGCATTATGGATTTGGTTTGTTCTGTGGTTGTTAAGAATAATGTGTGGTGTCACTTGGGTTGTTGAGGGTAAGGAAAATATACCCGATATTCCATGCATTGTAGTAGCCAATCACCAAGGACAGTGGGAGTCATTCTATTTACAAACCCTTTTATTGCCATCAACAAGCATTATAAAAAAAGAGCTTTTATATATTCCTTTTTTTGGTTGGGCATTAAGATGCATGAAACCAATAACATTAAATCGAGCTAATAAGTTTAGTAGTTTAAAAAAAGTTCTTGATAAAGGTGTTTTAAAGCTTAAAAATGGTTTTTCAGTGATTCTCTTTCCTGAAGGCACAAGGATATCACCAGAGAAAGGAATACAACCATTTGCTAATAGTTGTGGGGTTTTGGCTAGCAAGAGCGGTAAGCCCATTCTTCCGATATGCCATAATTCTGGCAAGTATTGGAAAAATAAAAAATTTATAAAAAGACCCGGAAAAGTAATAGTTAAGATAGGAGCGCCTATAACTGGCGAAAATGCTAAAGAATTGACTGAAAGTGCTTATTTATGGATAAAAAATTCTTATAGAGAGATTTCTTAGATATCAAGATCGGTTACAGACAGAGCATTTGCATCAATAAACTCTCTTCTTGGCTCTACTTCGTCACCCATTAGAACTTCAAATGATTCGTTAGCGTCAACAACATCTTTTATATCAACCCTCATCATTCTTCTGTGCTCTGGATCCATTGTTGTGGTCCAAAGTTGTTCAGGGTTCATTTCTCCTAAACCTTTATATCTTTGAACTTCAATGCCTCTTGTACCAGATTTTGATAAATCTTTAATTGCTTTTTCTTTTTCGTCTTCATCTGATGCATACACGAACTCTTTTCCTTTTGTTATCTTATAAAGAGGTGGTAAAGCGATATATACATGCCCCCTATCAACAATCTCAAACATTTGTCTAAAGAAGAAAGTTAATAAAAGGGTTCTTATATGTGAGCCGTCTACATCTGCGTCAGTCATAATTATAATTCTATGGTATCTGAGCTTTTCAATATCAAAATCTTCTTTTCCAATTCCACAGCCAAGAGCTTTTATCAAAGTACCAACCTCTTGTGATCCTAAAACTTTGTCGATTCTTGCTTTTTCTACATTGATGATTTTTCCTTTTAGAGGAAGTATCGCTTGGTTTTTTCTATTTCTACCCTGCTTAGCTGAGCCGCCTGCTGAATCTCCCTCAACAATATAAATTTCTGAAAGGGTTGGGTCCTTCTCCTGGCAATCAGCTAACTTACCTGGTAAGCCAGCTATCTCAAGAACACCTTTTCTTCGCGTCATTTCGCGAGCTTTGCGAGCAGCCTCTCTGGCAAGAGCAGCTTCTGCAACTTTGCTATAGATTGCCATAGCGTCTTTTGGATTTTCAAGAAGATACAAATTGAAATATTTACTAAAGACTGTGCTCACAACGCTCTCAACCTCAGAAGAGACAAGTTTTTCTTTAGTTTGTGAAGAGAATTTAGGGTCAGGCACCTTTACGGAAATAATTGCAGTAATGCCTTCTCTAACATCCTCTCCCAGTAAATCTGTTGGGGTCTTTTTAGCATTTTCTTTTTTTATAAAAGCCTTTAAAACTCTAGTTAAGCTTCCTCTAAACCCAGCCAAATGAGTACCGCCATCTTTTTGGGGTATGTTGTTTGTATAGCAGAGCACATTTTCTGAATAAGAGTCTGTCCACTGAAGTGCAATTTCAACTCCAACCTCGTTTTCTACAGCAGAACATTCAAATATATCTGACACTTGCTGTTTTCTACCTTTTAGGTGTGTGACATAGCTAGATAAACCGCCTGTGTTTTTAAATTTTTTAGATTTTCCTGTTCGTTCGTCTGTTACATTAATAGATACACCGGCATTTAAAAACGATAGCTCTTGAATTCTTTTATGAATTCTATCTATATCAAAATCAATAGAAGTGAAAATAGAAGCTGATGGGTAAAAGGTTATTTCTGTTCCATTTTCTTTAGATGCTTTAACTTTCTTAAGTTTAGCTTTTGGTTTTCCACCACTGTATTCTTGGAAATATTCACCACCGTCTCTGCAAACTCTTAATAAAAGCTTATCGGATAAAGCATTTACAACTGAAACACCCACACCATGAAGACCTCCAGAAACTTTATAGCTGTTGTCATCAAACTTACCACCAGAGTGGAGTGTTGTTAAAATTAATTCAGCTGCAGATATTCCCTCTTTCTTATGCACATCAACAGGAATACCCCTTCCATTATCTTTTACAGTTACTGATCCATCTTTATTAACTATTACATTTATATCAGAACAATGTCCAGCCATTGCTTCGTCTATACAATTATCAAGAACCTCAAAAACCATATGGTGAAGGCCAGATCCATCATCTGTATCACCTATATACATGCCCGGTCTTTTCTTTACTGCTTCTAAGCCTTTAAGTACTTGAATGTTAGAGGAATCGTAACTTTGTTCTTCTGCTTTTTTTGGCATATACCCTATCTTAATTGTTCCACGTGGAACTTTTTGAAGTCCTTGTAGTTAGGGTCTATTTTACTACTAAAATGGTCATCTATACAGGAAAAGATAACTTGATTATCTAAAAAATTTAGAAGATTTAAAAACACTTCAAATGTTGAGTTATCAAGCTCTGATTTTATGTCATCGATGATTAGTGTTGCGTCAATATTATATTTTTTTCTTAGAACTTCATTCTGAGAGCAGCACCACAAAATTGAAAGAATTTTTTGTTCTCCACGTGACAAAATTTGCTTAGCATCAATACCTTTTATTAATATTTTTATATCGGCTTTATGGGGCCCTTGGGTTGTTGTTTTGCTGAACAAATCTTTTTTTTGATTTTGAGCTAACAGCTCATATAGTTTATTGTTCTTATCCCACCCAGAAAAAAATTCAATACTGACTTTATTTAGTTTGTCTGTAATTACGCTAGGCTTTAGTTTGATAAAGATATTTTTTAGCTCTGATAGTGACTCTTTAAAAAAGACAATTCTATTTACATCCAAAGCTTCTCCTTCTTCAGAAACTTTTTGATTCCATGCATCGATATTATCAATAAGTCCTTTTTTAAGAGAGCTGTTTCTTTGTTTTAATGACCTATAGAATCCAAACCATGTTTCAGAGAAGTTTGGGTTTGATACAAAAAGTGATCGATCTAAGATCTTTCTCCTAAAGTCAGGCGATGCATTTGCAAAAGAGAAAGTACTATTATGAATGGCTGTGGCTGGAAATTCTTTTATTAGTGCTGAAGTTGTTGATTTTGTGTTATTAATTTTTATCAAAATAGGGCTTGTTCTACCCTTAACCAAATTAAGTGTGTACCCTTTGCTGGAATCATATGCGCTGATGTTGAAATAATCTTTATCAAAAGAAATTAATGATTTTATATTACTGCTTTTAAATGACTTGCCGCTTGAGCACATATATATAGCCTCTAAAATAGAAGTTTTACCTGAACCGTTTGGCCCATAAAAGAAATTAATACCAGGAGATAGTTTTATTGATGATGTTTCAAAACACCTAAAATTATTAAGTTTTAATTCGCTAATCATTTAAGTTTAATAAAACTAGAAATTTAATTTTAAGCAATTAAATTAATAAAGGCATTACAACATATTTAAAGTCATCAGAGCCAGGGTTTGTAATGAGGCAGCTTTTGTCAGAACCAAAAAAATGTACCTCAACATTTTCACCATCAATTGAGGATAATATTTCTTGGATGTAATTAACATTAAATGCAATATCTATACTTTCGCCAGTATATGAACAATCAACACTTTCTTCTGCTTGTTCTTTTTCTGGATTATTTGCAGATATGTTGATTTGATTTTCTGATGTTATTATCCTTACGCCTCTAAATTTTTCACTAGAAAGCACACTTACTCTACTAAGACTTTCTGAGAGGTCTTTTTTATTAATTGAAAGTGTTGAGCTTTCTCCACTTGGAATCACTTGCTCATAATCTGGGAATTTACCTTCAATTAATTTACTAGAAAAAGTAGTGCCAGCAACATTAACATTAATAGAATTCGGCGTTAGTTGTAATAAAATGTTTTCGCTACTATCGCTTACAATCTTGCCTATTTCATTGATCGACTTTCTCGGGACTATTCCGGTAATTTGTTCTGAAACCCCTTCGTTTAGTGGTGTAGTGGCTAAAGCTAATCTATGTGCATCCGTTGCTACGCTTGTAATAGCGTTATCCTCAACTGAAATATATAAACCATTTAGATAATGTCTCCAATCTTGATTACCCATAGCAAAAGATGTTTTGTATATTAATGCCTTTAGGTTTGGTCCTGTTATGTTAACAGTGTTTCCGCCCTCTTCTTTTTCAAAAACAGGAAAATCTTCACTTGGCAATGTAGATAAATTATATTTGCCGGAGCTTGTTTCTATCTTTAGATTGTCTCCGTCAAGAAAAAAATGAATTTCATCTCCCATTTTAAACAACCTACAAAGCTCACTGAGTTTTTTTGCTGGTGCTGTTATTCTTCCTCCACTTTTAAAATTAGATATTGTTGAAATGGTTGATATTTCTGATTCTAAATCCGTTGCTGTTAGTCTTAAGGTTGATTCATCAACCTCAAAAAGAACGTTAGCAAGAATAGGGAGGGTTTGACGTTTTTCTACAACCCCAAGTGTTGCGTTAAGAGATGAAGCTATCTCTTCTTTTGTAATATAAAAATCCATATTTAGTTGGTTAGTGCTCTTGTAAGGTTTCTATAATCCTCTTCATGCGAGGGGCTTTCTTTTCTCAGTTCCGCAATTTTTTTGCACGCATGCAAAACTGTGGTGTGGTCCCTTCCGTTAAAAGCTTCGCCTATTTCTGGAAGGCTGTGTCTTGTTAGCTCTTTTGTTAAGGCCATGGCAAGTTGTCTTGGTCTTGTTATAGAGCGACTTCTCCTTTTAGACAAAAGGTCTGAAAGTTTGATGTTGTAATATTCAGCCACTGTCTTTTGTATATTTTCAATGCTGACCATTTTTGCAGAAATTACAAAGAGATCTTTAAGTGCGTCTTTAACAAGAGCAAGGTCTATTTCCTGGTTGGTAAACTTTGCATTGGCGACAACTCTCTTAAGAGCGCCCTCAAGCTCTCTTATGTTTGATCTAATTCTTTGTGCAATATATATTGCACAATCGTTTGGTAGAGACACGCCCATTGAAGATGCTTTTTGTAGAAGTACAGCGGCTCTTGTTTCAAGCTCAGGCGGATCAATAATTACCGGCAACCCCCAACCAAGTCTTGATTTTAGCCTTTCCTCTAAACCATCTATTTCTTTTGGGTATTTGTCACAAGTGAGGATCATTTGATTGTTTCTGTCTAATAGGGCATTAAATGTGTGAAAGAATTCTTCTTGAGATTGCTCTTTTCCTGCAAAAAACTGTATGTCGTCAATTAAAAGGGCGTCAGCATTTCTATAAAAAGATTTAAACTCATTCATAGCTCCAAGCTGAAGCGCCTTAACCATATCAGATACAAATTTTTCTGAGTGAACATAGACTATTCTTTTGTTTGGTTCATTTTTAAGGATTTCGTTTCCAACAGCGTGCATTAGGTGTGTTTTACCAAGGCCAACACCACCATAGATGAATAGTGGGTTGTAATCACCTTTTGGGTTTAGAGCAACCTGTTTAGATGCTGCCAAGGCCACATGATTAGATTTACCCTCAACAAAGGTATCAAAAACATAAGAGGCGACCAGTTTGGTGTCTTCAGATTTTTTATCATTACTATATTTGTCAACAAATGTTTCCTTTGTTAATGTTTTAAAAACCAAACTTATGTCCTTTTTTGATTGTACTTTAATCATTTGCATGATTTCATTGGAAAGGTTTGTTTCTACGTAATTGAGAATAAAGTCGTTAGGAGCAATTATTTCTAGGGTATTTTTATTTAAATTGCCTTTAAGGGGTCTGATCCAGGTGTTAAAATCTTCTTGCGAAAGCTTGTTTTCGAGTTTCTCCGAGCATTTATTCCAAAATTCCAATCCTAGTTCCTCCTAATAGACAACTAGTCTACGAAAAAACTAACAAGATATCTACAGGATAAGTTAATGAATTTTTTGTGGATAACTTGTATATAAAAAACTTTTTTGAGTTTTTTTAAAATTCTATGAAATCTTTTAATTTATGGGCTATAATTCGCAACTATTTTTTACAGGCAGTAAATTATGAAAAGAACGTTTCAACCAAGCACTTTAAAAAGAAGCAGAACTCATGGCTTTAGGGCAAGAATGGCTTCCAAGGCAGGCAAGGCAATTCTGTCTAACAGAAGAAAAAAAGGCCGCAAGGTTTTAACTGCCTAGAACTTGCGAACACCTTCGCTTTCAAAACACTTTCATACTTCTAAAAACTTAAGAATCTTTTTTGTTGAAGATGGTAAAACAGGTTTGCGAATAGTTGTATCCAAAAAAAACTTCAGGCTTGCTGTTACAAGAAATAAAATTAAAAGAAGGGTGAAAGAAATTTTTAAAAACAACCACCTGTTTTTAAATAAAGGTTCATTTGTGCTAGTTGCCCATAAACCCTTTGCCGAATTAAGTTATAAAGAGGCTTCTTTTGAGATAATTAACGCTGTAAAATCATTAACTCACAATAAGGTTAAAAAATGAATTTAAGAAAAGTTTATCTTGGAGTTATTGTTGTTCTCTCTATGGCTTTGTTTTATGAGTGGAACTCAGAAAACCAAAAGCTCTCTGAGATTGAGCAGCTTAGAGTTGCAGATATAGAGGCTGCCGCCTCTCGGGTTACAAATGATGGTGGTTATGTTTATCTTGAAAATAACGAACTAAGATTAAAAATATCAACAACCACTGGTTCGGTTGTTGAGTCTAGGCTTAAAAAATATGGTGTAGAAAATATTGAGGGTTCGCCAGGGGTAAGGGTTTTTGGCTCATCGAATACAAGTATATTTAGGTACTATTTAAAAACAGGTTTTACTGGCAAAGCGGCCAAATACCTCCTTCATAGCTATGACAACAATTCTGTAGTTTTAAAAACAGAAGACGGGGATTTAACAAAAGAGTTCACTTTTTTGCCTGAGACATATGAGCTTTTGATTACTGACACCTCATCATCTGGTACTTCTGGAAAGGCATTTGCTGCTCTTTATAGAACAGAGGGTAGATCTTTGGATTTAAAAACATCATGGCTCCAGGGTGGGATGATGAATAATAGCTCTTATCAAGGGGTTGCGTTTAGCACTGATCAAGATCCATACGAAACAACCAGGTTAAGAAGCGTTGATGAATCAATATCTTATCTTTCTCGTTCTGGTTGGGTTTCTTTTATAGAAAAATATTTTTTTGCTGCTCTTATTGGCTCGGAAGATAATATTTATAATTTCTTTGTTCACCCTGCTGATTCTGGTGTTTATAGAATGGGATATACTGTTGAAAAAGGGGAGGCCTCAAACCTTGTATATAAACACTCACACCGTGTTTTTATTGGCCCAAAAGTTAGAAAGGATTTGGCTGAGAGGGCAGAAAATTTAGAGCTCTCTATAGACATGGGCTGGTTTTGGTTTATATCGCAACCCATGGTTTGGTTTTTAGATCTAATAAATGGTTTTGTTGGTAACTGGGCTCTCTCGATAATAGTTTTCACTTTTATTTTAAAACTTGTGTTGTTTCCAGTAACAGCAAAGGGGTTTGTCTCTATGGGCAATATGAGAAAGGTTGGCCCCAAAATGAAAGAGCTTCAAGACAGGTATAGCGATGACAGGCAAAGGCTTTCACAAGAAATGATGAAGCTATACAAAACAGAAAAAGTTAATCCTCTGGGTGGCTGTTTGCCAATCTTGGCTCAAATGCCTTTTTTTATTGGGTTCTTTTTTGCATTAAGAGAGATGGTTGAGTTAAGGCATGCTTCGATATTTTGGATGTCTGATTTATCTGTTCCTGACCCTCTTTTTATTCTTCCTGTTTTGTTTGGTTTAATTATGTTTTCCACACAAAAACTTAGCCCAGCACCCCCCTCACAAGACCCAATGCAGCAACAAGTAATTAAATACATGCCTGTTGTTTTCTCTATATTCTTTTTTGTTTTTCCTGCCGCTCTGTGTCTTTACTCTGTAATAAATTCGGGCGTTTCTCTTGGTCAACAACGATATTTATATAAAAAACATGGTGTCTTGGGTGACACTCAGGTTGGTACCGGAGGTTAGTTTTAGTGTCTGTGGTTTTTGCGCTAGCCACGCCCCCTGCAAAGTCGGCAATATGCATCTTTAGGGTGTCTGGTCCTGGTTGCCTATCAAAAATTCCTGAGCTTGTTGGCTCTCCCTTAGAGAAAAATAAAAAGTTTTATTTAAGGCCTGTTAAAAACAAGTCTGGTGATGTTGTTGACCGAGTTGGCATTGTTTCTTTTGGGGGTCCTGATAGTTATACGGGGGAGGATTCTTTTGAGGTGTATGCCCATGGCGGGTTGGGTGTTATGGCTATGCTGGTTGATGTTTTTAAGTCTTTGGGTTTTGATGAGGCTCCCCCGGGTGAGTTTACCAAAAGGGCCTTTCTAAATAACAAGATTAGTCTTGCAGAAGCAGAGGCTGTTGTTGATTTAATTGATAGTCATGATCAGGATGGGGTGGTTCTATCATCAAACACCCTTTCAGGTGATTTTACAGAAAAAGTTTTGGGTTTCTCGGGTGTTATAAACGACCTTCGCGTTAGGGTTGAGGGTGAAATTGATTTTTCTGATGAAGGGGAAGGCTTTTTTGATTCATCTCTTCCCAATGAGTTATCCCTTCTTGTTGAAAACTTTAAGCTTTTTGTTGGGGGTTGTTTGAATAAAAAAAATCACTCTGCAAAAAACAAGGTTATGTTTGTGGGTCCTGTAAACTCGGGTAAATCTTCTGTGTTTAATAGGTTGCTTGGTTTTGAGAGAGCTCTTGTTTCTGAAAAACCTGGCACAACAAGAGACCTTGTTGAGTCTGAAATTTTTTATAATGAGACCTCTTTTTCTATATCTGATACAGCTGGTTTAAGAGAGACAGATGATATTGTTGAGTCAAAAGGAATGCGGTTTGCATTAGAGCATTTAAATAATGTTGACCTGGTAATTGGTGTTTTTGACTCTGATGAAGAATCTATATTAGATGGGTTCTCTGAGTTGTCTAAAGAAAAAAAATATTTAAAAGTTTATAACAAAACAGACTTGGGTCATGTTGTAGAGAGGGGTGTTTTTGACTGCATGGTATCAGCTAAAACCGGTGAGGGTTTTGACAGCCTTAAGAGGCTTATTTCTGAAGCGTTTAAGTCAGATATTTCTGGGGACTATATGTATTTAGTAAGGGATAGGCATATTGGTCTTTTTCAATCATCTATTAATCATCTTGAAAATGCGCTTTTAAAACTTGGTGAGGGTGGCGGGCTTGAGCTTATAGCAGAAGATTTAAGACTGGCCAGGGATGATTTAAACGAAATAATAGGTGTTAAAATGTCAGACTCTTTGCTCGGCGATATTTTTAGCTCTTTTTGTATTGGCAAATAAGTTGTTATTAAGTTGTTAATGTTTTTTAACTCTTTTTTTATTCACAGGTTGTTGAGAGAGGTATCTCTAGTTTTTTAACAGAGTTAAACATAGTTTGTTAAATCGTGTTTTTGCTTTAACAAGCGCGTAAAAGGCGCTTATTAACAAATTCTTTAGGTACTAATAGAATTAACAGTAAGTATATAATATAGATATTATTGGTTTTATTATTATATGGATAAGTTTGATGTAGTAGTTGTTGGGGGCGGTCATGCTGGAGTAGAGGCTGCATACGCGGTATACAGAAGCGGTCTCTCTTGCGCACTTGTAACTTTTGAAAAAAGTAAAATTGGTCAGATGTCATGCAATCCAGCTATAGGAGGGCTTGGAAAATCACACATAGTTAGAGAGATTGATGCAATGGGCGGTATTATGCCGATTGCAACAGATATGTCCGGCATTCAATACAGAACTTTGAACACAAGAAAAGGAGATGCCGTTCAAGCTCTAAGAGTCCAATGTGATAGAGATCTTTATAAAAAAGCTATTCAAAAGATATTAAATTCAACCAGTATTAATATTTTTGAAGAAGAGGTTGAAGACCTAATTGTTGAACAAGAGTCAGTAAAAGGGGTTATAACAAAAAACAAAAAAATTTATGGTAAGAAGACAATTCTTACTACTGGCACATTTTTGAACGGTTTAATGTACACAGGGTCAGAAGTTTCTTCTGGTGGAAGAGTGGGGGATGATTCTGCTATACCTCTATCCAAAAAACTATACGAGTTAAAGCTTCCAATGGGACGACTTAAAACAGGAACCCCGGCAAGAGTGAAAATGTCTACTTTAGACTTGTCTGTTATGGAGGAGCAACCAGGCGAAACACCTACCCCATTCATGTCATTAACAGACGAGGTTAAAAAACACCAAGAACAATTATCATGCTTTATAACAAGAACCAACAAAACAACACACCAAATAATATCTGACAACACCCATCTTTCTGCAATGTATTCTGGAAACATTTCAGGAATTGGCCCTAGGTATTGCCCATCCATAGAAGATAAAGTATTCAAATTTGGTCACAAAGACAGCCATCAAATTTTTATTGAACCCGAGGGTATTGGGGTTGACCTCGTATACCCAAACGGAATATCAACAAGCCTTCCTAAAAAAGCCCAAGAAGATTTTATCCACACAATAAAAGGCATGGAGTGTTGTGAAATTACAGAATTTGGGTACGCTGTTGAATATGACTTTGTTGATCCTAGAACAAATAAAAAAACACTCGAAACCAAATACTTTAATGATTTTTATTTAGCGGGACAAATTAATGGAACAACCGGGTACGAAGAAGCAGCCGCCCAAGGACTAGTTGCTGGCCTAAATGCAGCTCAGGCTATTCAAAAAAAACCTGACTTTGTTCTCCAAAGAGAGGAGGCGTATATAGGAGTCTTAATAGACGACCTAACCACACACGGAATAACAGAGCCCTATAGAATGTTTACAAGCAGGGCAGAACACAGGCTTTTACTCTCACAAAATAACGCAGAACAAAGGCTTTTAAGTAAAGCTTTTGAGCTTGGTATTATTTCAGAAGAAAGAAACACAACCTTTATAAATAAAGAAAAACAATACACGGAGTTTGTTAAAACCAGACTAAACAAAATAAAAATATCATCCTTTACAAACAAAAAACAACAAACCGTTTCTCTTGATGAAAAAAGAAGCATTTCTTCAATCTTGGCAAGACCAGACGTTGATGAAAACAGCCTTATTAAACTAAGCACAGAGGAAGAGGCTTTTTTTAAAAGAGCCTCAACAGAAATAAAGTATAAAGGCTATATAGAAAAACAGACCAGAGAAATAAACAAAAACAAAAAACAAAACAACAAAAAAATACCCCCATCAATAAATTACAAAGAAATATCAGGACTTTCGAATGAGGTGGTAGAAAAACTAACAAAATCTCAACCAGAAACAATTGGATCAGCTTCACAAATAGAAGGAGTAACACCAGCCGCCATAAACCTGATCCTGATAAACATAAAAAAACAAGAGTTGGAAAAACTCAATGCATGAACAAAACAAAGCCGAAGCAGAAAAATTAGAACAATTTGTAAATGAAGCTCTAGCTTTCAACAAAAAACACAACATTTTTGTAAGAGAATCAATCAAAGAGGTTTATGAAAAAGACGTAGATGATTGTTTGCCCGTTCTACAAAAAATTAACAACTCAGACAAAATATTGGATCTTGGTTCTGGAGGGGGCTTTCCAGGAATAATTATAGCCATCCTTAAGCCGATGTGCGAAATTCATCTTTTAGAAAAAAGTAAAAAAAAATGCTACTTCTTAAACAAAACAATTGACCTCTTGGGATTAAAAAACGCAAAAGTTTTAAATACAGTTATTAGTAAAAAAAACGGCCTTGGTTCATATACCCTTATAACAGCAAGAGCGTTTTCTTCTACTACAAACATACTTAAGCTCACACTAAACAACCTTGACGACGACGGCAAATATGTATTGCTTAAAGGAAAAAAAGAAAAAATAACAGAAGAGCTAGCAACAATAGACACAAATAAATATAAGTATGAAATAATCAAACTAGAAAACAAAAAATATGAAAGACACCTATTAGAGATAAGAAAAAGTGAATAAGGTTATAGCAATAGCAAACCAAAAGGGCGGTGTTGGAAAAACAACCACAGCGGTAAACCTTGCCTCAAGCCTTGCCGCAACCAAAAGAAAGGTCTTGCTCATTGACCTTGATCCACAAGGGAACGCCACAACAGCAACAGGAATAAAAGAAGAAAAACCAAACACCTTGTACGACCTTTTTTTCAACAACACGCCTATCAATGATTGTATATACAGCACATCAGACAACTATAAAGTCTTACCAGGAGACCAAAACCTTATAGCGCTTGATGTGGGAATAAGGGAAAACAACAAACAAAACTTTTTATCAACAGAATTAAAAAAAATAGATGATGAATTCGACTATACAATAATAGACACACCACCAACACTAAATCAGCTCACAATAGAAGCCCTGTTTGCAGCATCAGGAACCCTCATCCCTCTTCAATGTGAATACTATTCTTTAGAAGGCGTTACTGGACTAATGCAAACAATACAAACCCTTTCCGATAAAAACCTGACATCTAATAGGGTTTTGGGGATAATAAGAACAATGGTAGACATGAGAAACAACCTTGCCAAAGAAGTGTCTGATGAGCTAGAAAAACATTTTTCAAACTTAGTTTTCAACACCCTTATACCCAGAAACATAAAGCTAGCCGAGGCCCCAAGCCATGGCGTTTCTGGTGTTAAATATATGCCAACCTCCTATGGTGCAAAGGCTTACCTAGCGCTTGCTGGAGAGTTAATAAGAAAGGTGGAATATGTCTGAAGAAAATAAAATTTTAAATAAAGGCCTAGACGCTCTGTTGGGCCAAAACACTAACAACAACCAAAAAAGCGTCAAAGAGCTGTCTGTTGAAGATATTAACCCAGGAAGATTTCAACCAAGAATAAATTTTGACGAAGAAAAACTCTTAGAGTTAACAAACTCTATAAAAAACCACGGAGTACTCTCACCAATTCTTGTTAGAGAGGTTGGGCTAAACAAGTATGAGGTTATAGCGGGAGAAAGAAGGCTGAGAGCTTCAAAAAACGCCGGCCTTAAAACAATTCCTACATTAATCGATCAAAAACAAGACAAAGACGCCCTAGAGTCAGCTTTAATAGAAAACCTTCAAAGAGAAGACCTTAACGCTGTTGAAGAAGCAAGAGGTTATGACAGATTAAAAAGAGAGTTTGGTTTAACCCAGGATGAGGTTGCGACCTCAACAGGTAAAGCTAGAAGCACAATTGCAAACTCTTTGAGGTTACTGTCTTTGCCTGCAAAGGTTTTAGATATGCTTTCTTCCGGGAAAATTGAAAAAGGGCACGCAAAACTTCTAGCATCAATGGATCCATTAGAGGCCGAAAAAACAGCAAATAATATTATAAAAAATAGACTTACAGTAAAAGATTTAGCAGGGTTATCCTCAAAAAAAACTAATAAAAAAATTCAAACCAAAACAAAAGATAGAGATCTTTTAATTGTTGAAGAGGAAATGTCTGAAAACTTTGGCCACAAGGTTGAGATAGAGGCTAAAAACAAAAAATCAGGCAAGGTTGTTATTAATTACAAAACCAAAGATGAGCTTGAGTCTATAATTTCTAAACTAAAAAACTGACTGTAAAAAATTTTCAATTTAAGAACAAAACAACTTGTTTATAAGACCATATATTTCTATAATTCACCGCAACAAATTATACAAAATACGATCTTTTGAGTACGTTTCAAAAAACACTATCTAAAAACAAGTTAATAGTAGCCTTATTTGTAACCCTTTTAGCTTTTGGGGTATATAAAGATGCCTTATTTTTAATGGCCGCACCAATGTATTTGGGGTTAATTGCTAGCGCTTATTATATTGGGTCAAAAATTTCTGACTATACAATTAATGCTTTTTATAGCTGGTCTATAAAGTGGACGGTGTTTATCCTCTCTCTTGTTTTTACCGGATTATATATGGAAGCGGCCTTTATACCCGCAATGCTACTTTATATTTTAATCAACTCAACAATTAACCCAATGATGTTTGCATCAAAACGAGAGTTAACAACATAATGGCGAAAGAGCTTACCACAGAGTCATACATAGACCATCATCTTACAAACCTAACATGTGGTCATGTTGGTATGGATGAGAGTGCTGGTATTTATAAGACATTTTGGACTTGTGATCCATATATGGTCGACAAAATGGGTTTTTGGGCCTTTCATGTAGATTCTCTATTTTGGTCAGTTTTGTTGGGCGGATTATTTATTTTTTTATTTAAAAAGGGAATGTCAAAAAGCACCGACTCAAATACAGCGCCAACCGGGATGCAAAACTTTGTAGAAATGTGTATAGAGTTTGTTGAAGATAATGTGCAGTCTTTATTTGGTTCTGTTAAAAACACCCTGATCGCTCCTCTTGCCCTGACTGTTTTTGTTTGGATATTGTTAATGAACTTAATGGATCTTGTTCCTGTAGATTTCTTGCCCGTGCTTGCTGGCCACATTGCCTATGCAGTTGCTGGAGGAAGCGTTGATTGGATTACAAGTCCAGAATCCTTTTACTTTAAAGTTGTACCAACCACAGACCCAAACATAACACTAGGAATGGCGTTTGCCGTTTTTGTTTTAACCATTTACTACAGCATTACCGTCAAAGGGTTAAAAAACTTTGTTGCCGAACTAACCCTACACCCGTTTGGAAAATGGTTAATACCGGTAAACTTTGTTTTAGAAATGGTAAATTTTATTGCCAAACCAATATCTTTGGGACTAAGGCTTTTTGGAAACCTATATGCGGGTGAAATGATCTTCATCTTAATAGCTCTGATGCTATTCTTTAGCAGCATACCTATAGGTGTTCTTGGATTTGGCTTGCATTTAGTTTGGGCGCTTTTCCACATATTGATTGTGGCATTACAAGCATTTATTTTTATGGCGTTGACCATTGCATACTTGGCGATGGCACATGAAACAGAGGAGCATTAGTCCTCTAAATTTAAAGGAGAAAAAAATGGAATATAGTATTTTAGCAGCAGGAATTACCATGGGCCTTGCATCAATTGGTGCTGGTATTGGTGTGGGAATTTTAGGCAGCAAATTTATTGAAGGAATAGCAAGACAGCCAGAGCTGGCTCCGTTTCTTCAAGGCCGATTCTTTTTAATGATGGGTTTAACCGACGCGGTTCCTATGATTGGAGTTGGTTTAGGTATGTACATGTTATTTGCTTTGTAAAAAAATAATTAGTTAATTAGATATGAACATAAACGCAACCTTACTTGCTCAAGCGGTCGTAATGATAGTTTTTGTAGCCATATGTTGGAGATATGTATATCCCCCAATATTGGCAACAATGCAAGAAAGAGAAAAAAAGATATCTGACGGTCTTGAGGCTGCAAAAAAAGCTGATGATTCTTTAGAGGAAGCAAAACTTGCTTTTGATAAAGAATTAGACAAAGCAAAAGCAGACGCAGCTGAGATTCTTGAAAAAGCTAATAACAGAGCATCTCAAATAGTTAACGATGCATCTTCAAAAGCTGAAGCTGAAGCCGAAAAAATATTGACCGCCGCTGCAATCAATATAGAAAACGAGACCAACAAAGCAAAAGAAGAACTAAGACAGCAAATGTCAGATATTATTATTGAAACAACTCAAAAAATTCTTGGTGACGAGGTTTCAAAAGAGAAACACGAAGCTATTTTACAGAAAGCTGCCGAGGAACTATAAAAAATGATAGAACTAACCCCACTAGCCAGACCATATGCAAAAGCACTGTTTGCTTCAGCAATTGAGTCTAATACTTTAGAGGATATGGCCCTTGAATTAAACACTATGGCTGTGGCTTCTTTAGAAGATGGGGTTATAAATACTATCGAGAACCCAATATTATCCAGACAAGAGATTGTAGATACCTTGGTTAAATTGTTTGATGATAGCATTTCAGAAACGTCAAAAAAACTCCTTTCAATATTGGCTGAAAACAAACGATTAAACCTTCTCAAACATATTTTTTCTATTTATCAGGACTTGCTTGAACAACACAAAAAGCAAAAATCTGTTGAGGTGTTTGTCGCTGTTGATCCAAGCGACTCTACCAAAGAACATATAGAAGAAAAAATAAAAGCTACTTATGGTAATGATGCCAACATTTCTTTTTCAAAAGACCCTGACATAATGGGCGGCCTGTCAATAAAGATAGGCGACGAAACTTTAGATCTTTCTATTAGAGGAAAGGTTAATAAGCTTGTAAACCAATTAAATTTTTAAGGTGAAAATATGAGTCAATTAAATCCATCAGAAATTTCCAGCGTATTAAAAGAAAAAATCGCCGGTCTTGATCTTTCGGCTGAAAGAAAAAACGAAGGAATCGTTGTTAGCGTTTCCGACGGTATTGTGAGAATACACGGCATGGGCGATGTTATGTATGGTGAGGTTATTGAATTTGATAACGGAACAAAAGGCATGGCCTTAAACCTTGAACAGGATTCAGTTGGTGCGGTTGTGCTGGGAGACTACTTAGAAATTATTGAAGGACAAAAAGCCGTTTGTACTGGAAAAGTTTTAGAAGTTCCGGTTGGTGAGGCTCTTCTTGGAAGGGTTGTGAATACTCTAGGAACACCAATAGATGGTAAGGGTGAAATAAAAGCTGAAAAAAATATGCCAGTTGAGGTCGTTGCTCCTGGTGTTATTGCTCGTCAGTCAGTTGACCAGCCAGTTCAAATTGGTTTAAAAGCTGTTGATGCTATGGTGCCAATCGGAAGGGGCCAAAGAGAGCTAATTATTGGAGATAGACAAACAGGAAAAACTGCTGTTGCTGTTGATGCAATAATTAACCAAAAAGGAACAGGCATTAAATGTATTTATGTTGCCATAGGTCAAAAACAATCAACAGTAGCTAACGTTGTTAGAAAGCTTGAGGAGTATGGAGCTATGGAGCACACAATTGTGGTTTCAGCTACCGCTGCAGACCCAGCTCCAATGCAATACCTTTCAGCATATGCGGGTTGCACAATGGGTGAGTATTTTAGAGATAAAGGTGAAGACGCTTTAATCGTATATGACGACCTATCAAAACAAGCTGTTGCTTACAGACAGGTATCACTTCTACTTAAGAGGCCTCCAGGAAGAGAGGCATATCCTGGTGATGTATTTTATCTTCACTCAAGACTTTTAGAGAGAGCTGCAAGAGTTAACGCTGATTATGTTGAACAAATAACTAGTGGAAAAGTTAAGGGCAAAACAGGGTCTTTAACAGCCTTACCAATTATTGAAACTTTAGCTGGAGATGTATCAGCATTTGTTCCAACAAACGTGATTTCTATTACTGACGGTCAAATATATCTAGAAACGGAGTTATTTAATGCAGGTGTCAGACCAGCTATTAACCCGGGTCTTTCCGTTTCAAGGGTTGGTGGTTCTGCACAAACAAAAATTATGAAAAAACTAGCAGGCGGGGTTAGAACTGCATTAGCTCAATATCGTGAACTAGCAGCATTCTCTCAATTTGCATCAGATCTTGATGATGCCACAAAACAACAGCTTGCTAACGGTAAAGCGTTTACTGAACTTTTAAAGCAAAAGCAATATGCGCCTATGAGTGTTGCCCAACAAGCACTTAGCTTGTTTGCAGCTGATAGAGGTTATATGGCTGATGTTGAGGTAGAAAAAATTCTTGATTTCGAAGAAGCTCTTCATGGATATTTAACATCTGAGAAGGGTGAGCTTGAACAGCAAATTAATACAACGGGTGATTGGAATGATGATGTTGAAAATCAATTCAAAGAACTTGTTGAAGACTTTAAAAAAACACAAACCTTTTAAGATAAAAAATGGCAAATACTAAAGAAGTAAGAAAGCAGATTGCGAGCATTAAAAGCACGCAAAAAATTACTTCGGCCATGGAAATGGTTGCTGCTAGCAAGATGAAGAAGACGCAAGACACAATGCTTGAAGGCAGACCTTACTCTTTAAAAATAAAAGATGTTATCTCTCATGTTGCTTTAGCCAATTCTGAATACCCACATCCTTTTTATGAAGAAAGAACCCCCAAAAAAGCATGCTTTATTGTTGTTTCATCTGATAAAGGATTGTGTGGTGGTTTAAACATCAATTTATTTAAGCAAGTAATAGCTAAATCAGCAGAACTAAACGAGCAGGGCATTCAGTCCTGTTTTGCCTTAATTGGAACCAAGGCAGCCGGCTTTTTCAAAAGCGTAGGTGGTCAAGTCATTGCTGTGGCTGAAAAGCTTGGAGACAAACCAAACCCAGATGACTTAATAGGATTAACGAAAGTAGTTTTAGATATGCACAAAAATGGTGACATAGATCAGGCGTATTTATGCTCAAATGGTTTTGTAAATACTATGACTCAACAACCAAATGTTGAACAACTTATTCCACTAGCACCCGAAGAAAAAGAAGAGTCTTCACCAACCCAGTGGGACTATATATACGAGCCTGAGGCTAAAGAATTATTGGATGGCCTTTTAACTAGATACATAGAATCGCTTGTTTACCAAGCGGTCATTGAAAACAATGCGTGCGAACAAGCAGCAAAAATGATTGCAATGAAAAACGCAACTGATAATGCAGGCGATTTAATTAAAGAATTAGAACTTTTATATAACAACGTTAGACAAGCAGCTATCACTCAAGAGCTCTCTGAGATAGTTGGCGGTGCAGCAGCAGTTTAAGGAGAAAAATATGAGCAACGGATTAGTTACACAAATCATTGGAGCGGTTATCGACGTCGAATTCGACAAAGATAATATCCCAAAGGTATATGAAGCTTTAATGGTAGATGAAAGTGGGACTACACTTGAAGTGCAGCAGCAATTAGGAGATGGTGTCGTAAGAACCATTGCAATGGGTGCAACAGAAGGTTTGAAAAGAGGCTTAACCGCTTCAAGAACAAATGCTCCTATTTCAGTTCCTGTTGGTCCTGAAACTTTAGGAAGAATTGTTGATGTTCTTGGTAATCCAATTGATGAAAAGGGGCCGATTGGTGAAAAAGAAAAAATGCCAATTCATAGAAAACCACCAAGTTATACAGATCAATCAGCATCAAATGAGGTTTTAGAAACAGGTATTAAGGTTATTGATCTTATGTGTCCTTTTGCCAAGGGTGGAAAAATTGGTTTATTCGGTGGCGCCGGTGTTGGTAAGACGGTTAACATGATGGAGCTTATTAACAACATTGCACTTCAACATTCAGGTCTTTCAGTTTTCGCTGGTGTTGGCGAGAGAACTAGAGAAGGAAATGATTTCTATTACGAAATGCAAGAATCTGGAGTTGTGAATATTGACAACCTAGGTGAGTCAAAGGTTGCCATGGTATATGGACAAATGAATGAGCCTCCAGGAAACAGATTAAGAGTTGCCTTAACAGGCCTAACAATGGCTGAAAGTTTTAGGGACGAGGGCAAGGACGTTTTATTATTTATTGATAATATTTATCGTTATACACTGGCAGGTGTTGAAGTATCAGCGCTTCTTGGAAGAATGCCTTCTGCTGTAGGTTACCAGCCAACACTTGCAGAAGAAATGGGTGCTCTTCAGGAAAGGATTACTTCAACAACAACTGGTTCAATTACCTCTATTCAAGCTGTATATGTGCCAGCTGATGACTTAACCGACCCTTCTCCTGCAACAACTTTTGCTCACTTAGATGCAACAGTTGTATTATCAAGACAAATTTCAGAGCTTGGTATTTATCCTGCTGTTGATCCATTGGACTCAACTAGTAGACAGCTTGACCCATTTGTTGTTGGTGATGAGCACTATGAGGTTGCACAAGGAGTTCAACAAATCTTACAAAGATATAACGAGCTAAAAGATATTATTGCAATTCTTGGTATGGATGAACTTTCTGAAGAAGATAAAGAGTTGGTAGCCAGAGCAAGAAAAGCTCAAAGATTCTTATCTCAACCTTTCTTTGTTGCAGAAATTTTTACTGGTACCCCTGGTAAATATGTTTCACTAGAAGATACTATTAAGGCTTTTAAAGGTATTCTAAATGGTGATTATGACCACTTACCTGAACAAGCTTTTTACATGGTGGGCACCATAGAAGAAGCAGTAGAAAAGGCTAAGACTTTATAAAATGAGCACTATCAAGATCAACATAGTTTCTTCTAGCGAAGAAATATATTCGGGCGAAGCTACTATGGTTTATGCAACCGGAACTCTTGGTGAACTTGGTATAGCTCCTGGTCACACACCTTTGTTGACTGGTTTGGCCGCTGGTCCAGTAAGAGTACAAAACGGCTCTGAAGAAGAAGCATTTTTCTGCTCAGGAGGTTTTTTAGAAGTACAACCAGATCTCGTAACAGTTTTATCTGATACAGCAGAAAGAGCTGAAAGTCTTGATGAGTCTGAGGCAATTAAAGCCAAAGAGGCAGCCGAACAAGAATTAGCAAACAAAGATGCTAGTCTTGATTATGCAAAAGCATCCGCTCAGCTAGCAGAAGCTGTAGCGAGACTAAAAACTATTCAAAAATTACGCAAAAACCAGTAAGGTATATATTTAACCTTATATAACTGTGAACATTCATACTATAGTTCTTGCAGCCGGAGAGGGCTCAAGAATGAAGTCAAATAAAGCAAAATCCCTCCAAAGGATTGGGGGAACATCTATGCTTGAAAAAATATGTTTAACAGCCGGATCAATCAGTCCAAAAATTACATTAGTTGTTGGCTTTGACAAGGATTCGGTTATTAAAGAATCTAAGAAATATAATCTTGAAATTTCTACAGCAGACCAACCAAAACCAATTGGAACAGGAGATGCTGTGAAGTGTGGAATAACCAAGGTTGAAGATGGCGCTAAAGTTTTAGTTCTCTACGGCGATGTCCCTCTTATAAAAAAAGAGACCCTTGAAGAGTTAATAAATAGCTCAGATGAGGGGTTATCAATATTAACCACCGTACTAAAAGATCCTTATGGATACGGCAGGGTAAAAAAAGACGATTCAGGCAATGCATTAGCAATAGTCGAAGAAAAAGATGCGTCAGCTGATGAAAAAAATATAAAAGAAATTTTCACCGGAGTTCTTTGTGGGCAAAAAGAGCTTATCGAAAAAGGATTAGCTAAACTAAACAACAATAATGCTGCAGGAGAATTTTATTTAACTGATTTAGTTTCCATAATAAGCAATAATGGGTTTAAAATTAAAACATACAATGCATCCAACGACGAGGTTAAAGGTGCAAATAGCAAGGCTGAGTTGGCTCAGCTAGAAGGAATATATAGGGCAATGAAAGCAGAAGAGCTTATAAATAAAGGTGTTACAGTCGCTGACCCAATGAGGCTTGATATAAGAGGAGAGGTTGTTGCAGGCAAAGACTGTTTAATTGATGTCAACGTTATACTAGAGGGTAATGTTACTTTGGGTGACAGCGTTCATATTGGCCCTAATACAATTTTAAAAAACGTAACCATTGGAAATAATTCAAAGATAGAAGCATTTTCTCACCTAGATACTGCCACAGTAGGTGATGATTGTGTTATAGGGCCCTATGCAAGACTTAGAGAAGGAAGCAATATTGAAAATTCAGCCAAAGTAGGCAATTTTGTAGAAACCAAGAATACAACATTAGGAAATGGCTCAAAAGCCAATCATTTTACCTATCTTGGTGACACGGAAGTTGGGACATCAACAAATATTGGAGCTGGCACCATAACTTGTAATTATGATGGAACCGATAAACACAAAACTGTTATTGGTGATGAAAGCTTTATAGGAAGCAACACATCACTAGTTGCTCCAGTTACAGTTGGATCAAATGCAACAGTTGCTGCTGGATCTGTTATAACCAAAGATGTTCCAGACGGTGCGCTTGGTGTTGCAAGATCAAAACAAGACAATAAAGAAAACTGGCCTAAGAAAAAGGATTAATCATGTGTGGAATTATAGCTGCTGCCTCAAATAGAAATGTTGGCAAGCTTTTAGTCCAGGGACTACACAAAATGGAATATAGAGGATATGACTCAGCAGGCATTGCTCTTCATCAAGATGATGGTATAGCTCATCTTAGAACTCTTGGAAAAGTTCAACTCCTTGAAGAAAAAATGATTGCTGAAAAACCAAAAAGTAAATTAGGTATTGCTCATACAAGATGGGCAACACATGGAGAGCCATCAGAAATTAATGCCCATCCTCATAAATCCAAAGATTCAGTTTATATCGTTCATAATGGCATTATTGAAAATTATGTTGAGCTTAGAGAAGATCTTAAGAATGATGGTTATGAATTTATATCTCAAACAGATTCAGAGCTAATCGCTCATTTGCTTGATCTATATATCAACCAAGGTCAGTCAATGATTGATGCAATGTATTCAGCAAAAGAAAAACTTGAAGGAGCATATGCAATCGCAGCTATTGATATAAAAGATAGTACTAATTTGGTTATAGCAAGAAATAAGTCACCTCTATTAATAGGAATAGGAACCGATGAAATGTTTGCAGCTTCAGATCCGCTTGCTATAGCTCAACACACCAATGATTTTATATTTTTAGAAGACGGTGATGTGGCAGAGATCTCTGCTAATAGCTATAAAATTTTTGATGAATCTAAAATTGAAGCTAAAAGAGAAATCACTTGTATAGATATATCAGCTCAAGCAACTTCAAAAGGTGACTACAGACATTATATGGAGAAAGAAATATACGAACAACCTGAAGCTGTTTCAAAAACAATAGACGGAAGAATCGGTGGTGAAGATGTTCTAGATAATATTTTTGGTCTAGGTTCCACCGACTTATTCTCTAGAGTAAAACGTATTCAAATAGTTGCATGTGGAACAAGCCTGCATGCAGGAAGAGTTGCTGCCAATTGGTTTTCATCAATAGCAGAACTCCCATGCCAGATTGATTACGCTAGTGAGTATAGATACAGAAATCCACATGTAGATGAAAATTCGTTATTAATTACAATCTCTCAATCAGGTGAAACAGCTGATACGCTGGCTGCATTAAACTATGCAAAAGAAAAAGAGTATCTTTCTACACTCACTATTTGCAACGTACCAACAAGTTCTTTAGCCAGAGAGTCGGATTTTTCACTATTTACTAATGCGGGCCCTGAAATAGGTGTTGCCTCAACTAAAGCTTTTACGACTCAATTGGCAGGATTGATGTTACTTGCATTATCACTTGCAAAAAGCAGAGGGCTAAACCCAAAACTTAGGGGTAGAATTGTTCAGGCATTAAGACTGTTGCCTGAGACTATAGCAGAAGCCTTAAATTCTAAAGATCAAATGATTGAGATAGCCCCAAATATTGCCAATAAAAATAATGCTTTATTTTTGGGTAGAGGTATTTTTTATCCTATTGCCAAAGAGGGCGCACTAAAACTCAAAGAGATTTCATACATTCATGCTGAAGCTTACCCTGCTGGTGAGCTAAAACACGGCCCGCTTGCATTAATAGATGAAAACATGCCAGTTATAGCATTAGCACCAGAAAGTGAAATAGCAGAGAAATTAATTTCTAACCTTGAAGAGGTGAAAGCAAGAGGTGGAACTCTTTATGTTTGTGCCGATCCTTCAGTAAATATAGATGTTAAATCTGGAAAACTAGTCCATATGCCTGAATGTGATTTCTTTATGACGCCAATTGTTTATAACATCCCACTTCAAATTCTTTCATACGAAGTTGCCCTTTTAAGAGGAACAGATATAGATCAACCAAGAAATCTAGCTAAGTCAGTCACGGTGGAATAGAAGGAAACAGTGATTTAAAAAGGAGAAAATAATGGAAATATTAATATTATTAATAATTTTAGTAATAATTTTTTCACCATTAATAATTGGCAGCATGGTTATGGGATGGCAGAAGAAAATAAAAGTAAAACACAATGAATCTGGCATACTTAAAAACTGTTTTGTTGGATATTCATGGACTTATTTCTTCTTTGGTTTTTTTGTGCCTATTTTTAGAGGTGAAATATTAATTGGCGTGCTTCATTTGATTTTCTCTTTAGTCACTTTTGGTTTATTCCAATTAATAATGCCTTTCTTATACAACAAGCAGTATTCAACCAGAATGCTTAATGAGTCATGGTCTTTAAACGATTCTGAAGAAAATAACACACTAGCAAGACAAAAAATTGGTATTTCAATAGATTGAAATGAAAGAGAAATCAAATCACTGTTTTGTTCAAGTCAGTCACGGTGGAGTAGATTTGATATCATTTCCAATTGAGTAATTAGCTTATGGAATTTTTGGAGTACTTATTACTATCTTTATTGTTACTCTTTCCAGTAGCTGATTTAGTCTTGGAAAAATATAAATTCAAAACTAAAAGTTCAGAATATATAAAAACATCTTTAATGTTGTGGGCTGTGACAGGTTTTTTACTATTTTGTTTTTTTCAAGGCGCATTAACTGTTAAGCCTCCCCCCATTTTGCCAGCAACTGATTGGAAAACTTACTTATCAGTATCTATATTTATTGCATGTTTTGCGTATACCAAATACGTGATTTTCTCTATCAAAAAAAATGAAAATATTAGGCTTAGTGTTTTAAATACTTTAGAAAAAGATAATTCGCTAATTGATATATTGCCCCAGTCTTATAAAGAATATTTATTATTCACATTACTTGTATCCGTTTCGGCTGGAATATGCGAAGAGTTAATTTTTCGCTGGTTTCTTTATAGCTATATAGAAATTCAGTCTGATTGGGTGATAGCAGTTATTTTTAGTAGTTTTGTTTTTGGCCTTTGGCACCTTTATCTAGGTTGGAAACATGTAATTAAAACTACCCTAGTAGGCGTTTTGCTGTGTGGAATATATTTATATTTTGAAAGTATAGTAGTGGCTATAATTGCTCACATATTTATGGATGTATATTCTGGAACAGTTTCCTACTACACCAGAAAAACATGATAAATTTATTAGGCTACGGCGGAGTAGATAAAGGCGTTTATTTAATATGAATAACAGATTAAAGAATTCTAAAAACGGTGGAAACTGGATTGGTGTTGGTACAGCGGTAGGCGCAGCAGTTTTTGCAACAACCAATGAACCAGTTTGGATAGCGGTAGGTGTTGCAATTGGAGCAGCGCTGGGTTGGCGAAAACCAAATGATAAAAATGAAAAAGGGTCGGGTTAATTCTACTCTGTTACTGTTGAATAGAATTTACTAACTCAAATTTAACTTATGTCATAATCCAATTATGGAAATAAACTGGATAGCAGCAGGCTGGATTATAGACATGCTTCTTAATGGTTTTGTGTGGGTTGTTATCGCAGTAATCTTTCTCATGTTAGTCGATATGACTGACGCATGGACAAGAAAAGCTGTTATATGGATAGATAAAGCAGATAAATTGATAAGAAAATTAATAGATAAATTATTTGAATGGATACTAAAGAAGAATCTTAAAATAATCTCTAGTATTATATTGCTAATTATTTTTGGCATTCTTGCTCAACTAGGAATAATACCTAAGCTGATAAGCTAAAGTAGAAAATTATGCACAAAAAAGATATTAAATTAATCGCAGAAAAAAATTCTCCAAAAATAGTTCCGGAAAAAATAACTGGATCAGTTAGATATGACGTTGTAAATGATTTGATCGGCACAAACAATATTGGGATTGAACTAGGAGTTGCAAGAGGCGATTTCTCTAAAAAAATGATACAGACAAAGAAGTTTAGTAAATTTTATGGTGTAGACGTTTATAACGATATCCATGATGTTAACGAATATAAATACGCATTAAGCAACGTCGGTATTCATGAAAACTATCATTTGTTAAGAATGACTTTTGATGATGCGTATGATTTGTTTGAAGACAATCATTTTGATTTTATATACATAGATGGATACGCTCATACTGGTGAAGAAGGTGGAGAAACCATTTTACAATGGTATAAGAAATGTAAAGTTGGAGGAATAATCGCTGGGGATGATTATCATGACGACTGGCCTTTAGTTAAGTGGGCTGTGAATGATTTTATAAAGCAAAGCAATCTTAAGCTGTTTATCACCGATAGAACTGAGTCATCAGGTTTTTGTAAATATCCTAGTTGGTTTGCCATAAAAGATGATAGTGAAGTTGACTTTAAAATTTCTGAAAATTTAAAAAAAATTAGTGAAATTGAAAAAAGTAAAATAAGCCAAAAAAGATATTGGAGGTTAAAGATTAGAAATTTAGAAAGGTTATATAAAAGAAAATTTAAAGGAAAAAATTATGAATAATAAATTAATCATTTCTCAATCAATTATGTGGGCGGCCGCAATAATTGTGAGTGTACTGGTTGATGAAAAGCGGCTTGCTATACTTTTATTAGTTATTCTGGCCTCATCATCACTAATGACGCTTAAAAAAATATTGCAGCTTTAAATGCGGAGCTTTCAAACAAAGGTTTTTAGGAATATCATAAATTATGATAAAAACTCTGGATCATTTGATAGTCGCTGTTTCTGACATTAATGAAGCTGAAAAAAACTATTCCAAAGTCTTTGGAATAGATCCTGTATGGAGAGGGGAACATACAGAATATGGTACTGAAAATTCTTTGTTTAATTTTAATAATACCTATTTTGAACTTTTAGCTGCAAAGGGTGAGGGTTTGGGTGCTGCCCTAGTCAACCATGCCTTGCAAGAAACTGGAGAAGGTCTCATAGGAATAGTTTTTGGAACAGATAATTTAAAAGAAACCTACGAAAAACTTTCTAAAAAAGGCTTTCCTTTAGGCGATATTTCTTTTGGAGAGGGCGCAAATTTAAAAAATAATAAAATTAGGAAGTGGAAGAATCTGTTTTTGCCACCAGAGCTCACAAGAGGTATATTTTCTTTTTTAATTGAACATACAGAAGGAAACCTACCAATTACAAATAAATTTGAGTCCTCAATGGTAAATAATTTAGATCATGTTGTTATAACTACAAACGATGCAGATGGATTTATTGAAGTCTATAGAGATTTTTTTAATATAAGACTTGCTTTAGATAAATTTGTTGATGAATGGAAGAGCAGAATGCTATTTTTTCGATTCAATAAGACAACAATTGAAGTTTTAGAGAAGAAAAATGATGAAGAACCAAAAGATTCATTATGGGGACTTTCATGGGAGGTTGATAACATTAAAGAAGCTCATTCTAGACTTGAAAAAGCCGGCGTAGAAATTACACCTATTAAAAAAGGCATTAAAGAAAATACAATGGTTGCAACATTAAAATCCCACACACACAATGTACCCACCTTATTAATACAGCATACATGACAGATATAACTTATAACCAAGTATATGCAGTAGGAGTTCCTATAGTTCTTTTAATGATACTGGTTGAAGTTATAGCTTCTAACTGGAACAAAAAATATTATTACACCAAGGGCGATACTTTATGTACCGTTGGTCTACTAATTGGCAACATTACAATGGTTTATGCTTTCAAAGGCATAACATTAGCGCTTCATTTCTATGTTTTCCAATATAAGCTTTTCGACATATTTCAAGAGATTCCTCTGTGGATAAACTGGATTTTGACCTTTGTCTTAATAGATTTTGTTTTTTATATTTATCATCGAATGTCGCACAGGGTTAGATTTCTTTGGGCAATTCATATGAGTCATCACTCAAGCGAAGAGATGAACTTTGCAGTCTCTTTTAGGCAGGCATGGTTTGGGCCTATTTCAAAAATACCTTTTTTTATTATTTTACCTTTGATTGGTTTAGACCCAACAATTATTGCAATCGCAGGTGTTATAAGCACACTATGGGGCATTGTTGGACACACTCAAATTATTAATAAACTTGGACCTTTGGAATGGATCTTTAACACCCCCTCACATCATAGAGTTCATCATGGAGCTAATGAACAATATATAGATAAAAATTATGGGAATCTTTTAATAATTTGGGACAGAATGTTTGGAACTTTTGAGTCTGAAAAAGAATCAGTAAGATTTGGCCTAGTAAAAAATGTTAATACATATAACCCTGTAAAAATAACATTTATGGGGTGGAAAGAAATTTTAGATGATATTAAACAATCAAAAAGCCTATCACACTCTTTATATTTATTTTTTGGTCCGCCCAACACAAGAAAAAAGGAGCGATTTTAAGATTCCAAAAGAAAAAATTTAGCTGTCTTCAAAACCAATATATTTTACAAAGTCTCTATTATCAGCCCTCATTGAGCGAACATGATTTGCTGGAAAATCATCATCAGGATAGCCCATAGCTATACAAATCATTATATTTTGATCATCAGGTATTTGAGCATGTTCTCGGACAACATGAGATTGCATAATTCCTTGCCCGTTAATAACACAACCTATTCCTCTGTCCCATGCAGCTAAGACAATTCCATAAGCTAATGACCCCAGACCAAATTGACTAATTGCTGCTGGTTCTAAATATTTATCATACGTAAGCACTAGTGAAACAGGAGCATCAAATTGTCTAAAACCTCTCAACATCCAATCCATACGTTTTTCTTTATCATCTCTTTCAATTTCCATGGCCTCGAAAAGTTGAATAGCAACATCGATTTGATTTTTTCTATGAACACCCTCATATTCTTCTTTATAGGGAAAGTCTCTAACGTGAGGCTTGCCAGCCATCGTTTCTTCAATGTTACCCTTTCTTATTTTATTTAATACATCACCAGTAACTGCATGTATATGCCATGTTTGAGTGTTATATGAAGTTGGAGCCCATTTGGCAGCATCAATAATTTCATCTATTAACTCTCTTGAGACAGGCTTATCTAAGAAGCCTCTAACACTTTTTCTTGATTCAGCAAATTCTTTAAAATTCATAATAAGTTTTTTCTTTTGATTTTGGCATATTTCGGTATTTTTTAACACGCTCATTTTTATGTATACAATGATAAGAAATGAAATATCAAAATATCTATAAAATTTTGAGTCTTGAAGAATGGAGCGAGGCTCAAAAATCAGGATTTATAATCACAGATCTAGATCAAGAAGATGGCTTTATTCATTTTTCAAACGCTAATCAATTGGCTGCAAGTCTAGAATTATACTTTTCCCATCATGAAGAGGTTGTTTTGCTTTTGCCTAAAATGAGTAAAATTCAATCTAATTTAAAATATGAACAAGCCGGCACCGATAGTCAGCGTAAGGGTTTTTTTGGTCATTTGTACGGTTATTTAATGGTTGAAGATATAGAAAAGTCATGGCAAATTCAAAGAGGAGCCTTTAAATTGCCTAAATCAATTCTCCTTGAAGCAGAGTTTTTTATTCACCAGAAGCTAGACTAGTAGATAAAGTTTAAGTATTCTAAAAACCATGAAATTTAAGTTTCCATTCTCTGTAAAAAATCTTCACTGGACCACGGTTGCTAGTGAAAAAGTTCTTTTGGCAATTATTGGAATAGCAACATGTGTTGCTGCTGCTCAGTATTTGTTCCAAATGTTCGAAGCAAGAGAAATATTATTATCAGATTTATTTCTGCTTTTTATTTATGTAGAAATTATTGGCATGGTAGGGGCTTTTTATAGCACGAATAGAATACCTGTAACCTTACCAATAATTATTGCAATAACTGCCCTATGCAGATTGATAGTTATGCAAGGAAAAGAGATGGATGCCCTTATGCTTATAGGGGAGGCAAGTGCTGTTCTTATATTAGCTGTAGCTGCATATATTATGAGCCTGAAGGACAAAGTTAGTCTGGAAAAGAAAAAAGAATTCGCTGAAGAAAAGAGTCCTGAAAATTAGGAATGGAAATTTTTACCTACCTGGTTTTTGCTTGGTTTTTTATTCATTTTATAGAATGCTTAATATTTAAAAACCTTATTGCTAAATCTCCTCATGGTAAAACTAAAGCCACTATTTATACCATGTTATTTGGAGTTCTTTACTTAAGAAGAATCAAGCCGAAGAGTTAAAGTTTTCTTTGTGGAAATCTTTTATTGCCGAGTCTACTAAAGCGTCTCTTTCTTTAAGTTCTTGGTATAAGTTAACTGAATTAAGAGTTTTGCATCTACTTAAAGCTACATATGTTTGACCTGTAGCAAAAGCACCATTACCAAGATCAATTGAACAACTTTCTAAAGTTAAGCCCTGTGCCTTATGAATAGTTACAGCCCAACCAAGCTTTAATGGAAACTGTTTGAAAGATGAAACTATCTCTTCTTCCATTTCATCATTATATTCGTCGTATACATACTTAATCTTATTCCACTCTTCTCTTTTAACCTTAAATATTTCGTCTCCAACTTGTATCTTTAAAAACCTTCCTTTTTTATCAGAACAGTTTGTGACGATCCCAATAGTCCCGTTTACCCATCTTCCCTCACTATCATTTTTAATAAACATTACTTTTGCATCTTTTTTTATTCTGAGATTTCTTGGTGCAGGAAGATCATTGTCGTTAAACTCTCCAAGCTCTTCAGATTTTGCAGAGATAGCAGGGCCATCTATTTCGTTAAGCATTGCCTCATTAATTTGATCAGCCCTATACTTTCTAGTTGTGATTATTAATGAAGACTCATTTTCAAACTCTGGATTAAAGCATCTTCTATTTATTTTATTTATAGTTTCCGAAAGATCCTTGCCTAGTCGTATATTGTTCAGCAAAGAATAAAAGCCTTCATCCTCACTTTGTCTAAAAGAATATGTAAGCTCAAAAAAAGCTGGAGCCTCTATTTCTTTAAAGCTATTGGAGCTAAAAAAATATACAGACTCATATTTTTCATCAATAGCATCAATCTCGTTATCCTTTACTACTGGAGGAAGCTGAAAAAGATCTCCACATGCCAAAACATGAATGCCGCCAAAGGGTTCTGAAGAGTTTCTATGCAGTTTCAAGGTGTCGGATATAGCATCAAGCATTGGAGCCCTGACCATAGAGATCTCATCAATAATTAGTAACTCTAGTTTTTTAAGTAATTTTTTAAATCTTGGGTCATTAGACTCTTGAATTTGAGGGAAAATATCAAAGCCTATTCTAAAAGCAGAATTAATTGTACTCCCTCCAATATTAAGTGCAGCAACTCCGGTTGGAGCTACAACCATCATTTTGAGATTATTTTCATCAAGGACCCTTTCAATTAGAGTGGTTTTACCAGTTCCAGCTGCTCCTGTGAGGTAAATGAATTGTTGAGTATCAGAATCTAGAAGCTCAAGAATTTGATCTAACGTGTTATCAAAAGTTTTTAGCTCATCTTTGATATTGGAGTCTTTCATTTATAAAAAAATATTTTTGGCATGATTGGATGTAAGATTATATTATAAAAAAACAACTCTTTTGAGAGCCTATATAATTGGTTAAAGCACCAAAGTTATAAATGAATACCCAAGATTGTATAGTATGTAGTAGTAATCTAGTCGAGTCATTTCAGACATCTGATTGTTTAAACTACTGGCACTGTAATTCATGCGGAGCCAGGTTTTTAGACAAAAAACATCATATTGATGAGGATTCTGAAAAGAAAAGATATTTAGAGCATGAAAATATTATTGAGGATGAGGGCTATAGGAATTTTTTGTCCAAACTTTCGAGCCCTTTAATGGATAAAATTAATCCAAATTCAAAGGGTTTAGATTTTGGTTGTGGTCATGGACCAGCTCTAGCAGATATATTTATAAAGAATAAATATCTAATAGATCTGTATGATCCATTCTTTTTCCCTAATAAAGAAATCTTCTCTAAAACATATGACTTTATAACTTGCACAGAAACAGCTGAACATTTCTTTAATCCAAAAAAAGAATTTGACCTTATTAATACATTGCTAAAAAAAGACGGATGGCTTGGTGTGATGACATGCTTTTTGACGTCTTATGATACTTTTGATTTATGGCACTACAGAAGAGACCCAACCCATGTTGTATTTTATGCTGAAGAAACATTTTATGTTATAGCTCAGCAAAGAGATTGGCATTGTGAAATAATTGCTAAAGACGTAGTATTATTTAATAAAAATTAATTGGGGAAGTTTATATGTTTAGCCATGTAATGTTAGGGGCAACTGACATTGAAAAATCAAAAATTTTCTATGACAAGACACTTGGTGTTCTTGGTGCCAGGCCTGGAAAATTAACACTAGGACATGATGAAAGAAAAAGATACATATATTTTATTGATTATAAAAATAGTTTTTTAATTACTGAACCAATTAATGATCAGGATGCAAGTCATGGAAATGGAGCCACTATTGGATTTCATGCTAGCAGTCCTGAGATGATTGATGCATGGTATGAAGCTGGTAAAAATGCAGGAGGGACTGATGCAGAATTATGTGACCCACCCGGCATAAGAGAGAGCATGGGCATGAAATATTATTTAGCATATTTACTAGATCCATCAGGGAATAAAATTTGTACTATGTATACTTTTCCAAGAAATAAAAAATAAATGACTAAGACAGTTTTTATTATTTTTTTTATTTTATTAATTTTTGCGTCTTTTTTTTATGGGCCAAAGGCGTTAAGATTATACAAACTAGCAAATCTCTATAATGAGAATAAAATTTCAAGCAACTTCATTACTATAGACAAGATCTTTCCAATCTCTGAGCGAATACCATCTTCAGATAATCCTCACATCTTTCCTAGAAAAGATTTTCACCTTCCAGATACGTATTATTTTGAGGGTGAAGATGTAAACCTTGAGCAAGGGTTATTGCATTTTAAAACTGATGGTTTGATGGTTTTGCATAAGGGAGATTTGTTGTATGAAAATTATTGGAATGGTAACAGGCCAGATAGCCAACACATAGCTTTTTCGGTTACCAAGTCATTTGTTTCAGCTTTAGTCGGCATAGCTCATGATGAGGGCTTAATTGCAAGCATAGAAGACCCTATTACAAAATATTTACCTGACTTTAATGATACAGGATATGAGGGAGTGCGCATTAAAGATATTCTACAAATGTCTTCAGGTGTTAAATGGAACGAAGATTATGCTGATCCAAACTCTGACATAAATAGATATGGAAGAACCATTGCAAAAGGCTCTTCATTTAGAGATTTTGCTAAAAGCCTCAAAAGGGAAAAGGAGCCAGGAACTTTTCATCATTATGTAAGTATTGATACTCAAATTTTAGGGTTCTTGCTTACCGAGGTAACAGGCATGTCCCTAAAAGATTACCTATATGAAAAGCTTTGGAACAAGATTGGAATGGAGGATGAGGCCTATTTTATTGTTGATAATAATGGTGTTGAAATGGCTCTAGGAGGCCTTAATGCAACATTAAGAGATTATGCAAAGTTCGGTTTATTGTATGCAAATAGAGGCAGATGGAATGGAGAGGAGATTGTGCCATCTTCATGGATTGATGCATCACATGAAACAGATGCTCCTCATTTATTACCAGGAGAACACGAGCTTTCATCATCACCATGGGGATATGGCTTTCAATGGTGGGTGCCTGGATTTCCTGATACAGACTTCACTGCATCGGGTATTTATAATCAGTACATATATGTTGACCCAATTAAAAATATTGTTATTGCAAAAACATCTTCAAACCATAGGTTTACTGCTGAAAAAGAATATTCAAAGGCAGCTCATGTCGCTATGTTTAGAGCTATAGCAAAAAGTATTGATTAAAAATGCCAAAAATATATTTAGTCATCTGCACTATATTAGTATTTTCATGTCAGGAGTCACTTCAAGAAAACAAATACACACCTCCTGCTGAAAAAGAATTTTTTAATAACAAGTTTTATATAAATCTTGAAGTCAATGAGTTCTGGACAAGGACATCAAAGATCAATCTTTTAGATAATCAACAGATTAATTTTGATAAAAGTAATAAAAAAGCATCTTTTGTAATTAATCCAAAAAATATTCAAGACTATATAGATTGTGGAAAAATGAATGACGAACTGTATGTAAATTATATTCAAAGAATTTTTGAATCATCTTTGATCATTGAAACAACTATTGAGGCAACCCCATTAAATAATTCTTTAGAAATAGAGATTATTTCAAATTATCAATTTACATCTATTGAAACGGGAACAAGATGGAATTTTGCAACGAATGAATCCAAATTAATTTTAGTTGGGACGCCAGCATACGGAGCTGAGCCTTATAGAAGGTGTCTTTCTAAAAACCTAATGGAGTCTAACCTTATCAATGCATTAAAATTAATAGAGTAGCTAAATAATAAATATAATTTTTATATTTTTAATAGTTCACTCAAGATGTTATAACTATAAAAATTAATTTAAATACATGGGGGTAGAAATCATGAAAAATAAATTATTAGGAGTATTGTTTTTGTTTACTTCGATTAGCCTAACCGCTGGAGATCATGGATCTCATAGTCATGGCGGTATGGGTAACTCAGAGGACTGGGAGATAAAAGCATACACATCAGCTGCGCCTGCATTTATTGGAGACCATGCTACTGTTATTGGGGCTTCAGGAAAAGTGTTGAGAGAGGGCACAAATGGATGGAGGTGCGAGCCTTTTATGCCTATGCCAAAAGACGGCTTTAAAGACCCACACGAATCTGCAGCTGCATGCTCAGATAAGAATGCTGTTGCCTGGGCGAATGCATACAAATCCAATACTAAGCCAGAATTAGATGGAGATGGTTGGATCTGGATGCTCCATGGTGATTTGGGCGTAGACAATTTTAAGCCTTACACTGATGGACAAAAAGATGCAGGACATAAGCATTTTATTGAATCCGGTGCCCATTTAATGTTGATGCCAAAAGATCCATCTTCAATGGATGGCCAATCTACTGACTATACAACAGGAGCTCCATATGTAATGTTCAAAGGTTCGCCTTATGTTCATCTTATGATTCCAGTTAATGGTTATTACGATTACCAACCAGAGTCAGCACCTAAATAAAAAAAGAAGCGCTGCTTGAAGGCAGCGCCTGCTTAAAATTGAAAAGCTTGCTAGCATATTTGAATAGTCTTTAATATTGTTTATAAGATAAATTAAGGTTATCTTTATAGTTCACTGGGGGACTGATATGGAAAGATATAAGAATTTTAAAGATTTTTATCCATACTATTTAAGCGAACATAGCAACAAAACAACAAAATTATTACATTTCATTGGAACTACTATAGCCATTTATCTTTACATAAGGTTCTTCATGACCTTTGATTTAATGTATTTATTGTATTCATTATTAGCTGGATATGGGTTTGCATGGATAGGTCATTTTTTTGTTGAAAAAAATAAACCAGCAACCTTTAAATATCCTTTTTGGAGTTTTATTGGTGATCATAAGATGTATTTAGAAATACTTCAGGGCAAACATAAGATTTTTTAATACCTAATGGAAACATATCAAATAGTTATCTTGGGGCTATTCTTTGGCCTTGTGCTTTTAGAAATCGTATATACAAATTTCTTTTCCAAACATAATCAAAAGTCAAAAGATGGAGTGGTTGAGCTATTTGGATTCTTTCAATTGAATTTTCTTGTGCTCCCATTGGTTTTTGGTTTTGGCTATGGTTTAACTGAAACGTTTTTTCCAGCCACCAAGGGTCTAATTTCTGAATGGGGCTTTTTTGCAATATTTGGCTTGCTTTTAATTTTTGATGATTTAACACAATACTGGTGGCATAGAACCTGCCACAATGTTCCAGCTTTATACAACCTTCATAGAGCCCATCATGACTCTGAGTACATGTCTATTCGAATCGTTTACAGGAATGCTCTCTTATATTACATATTAATGCCAGGACTTTGGTTTGCAGGAGCCCTTTTTTATTTAGGATCAGGATGGGTTTATGCTGTTTATATTGTAGTAAAGCAAGCTGTAATATACGGAGCTCATACAGATTTAAGATGGGATAAAAAACTTTATGAGATTAAATGGATGAGTCCAATTATGTGGGTCCTTGAGAGAACTATATCTACACCTTCAACTCACTGGATGCATCATGGAAAACACTTAACTGATGAGAATACTCATTACAAAGGTAACTACGGTAATTTATTATTTTTGTGGGATATAATTTTTGGCACTGCAAAGATAACAAGGGAGTATCCAAAAGAAGTTGGAGTTGAAAACTTGTCAGAAGTATCTGCGCTAACCCAATTATTTTGGCCAATCTTCAGATCTCCGCAGGAACCGAAAACTGAAAAGGTTTAAATGCTTGATGTTGACTCTTTCTTTTGGGAGAACCCTCCCTGGGGAGATGGCAAACAAAAATATAGATTAGGACTTAAGCCAATATCTAAAGATGAATGGTTGAATAGAAGAATTGGACCCAGCCTTTATTCGTATAAGAAAGAATTACTAGACAACAAATATAATGATGTTATTGCAGTAACTAGCGACTCTCTTGAAGCACAAGAAATTTTAAGTAAGAAATTTAACTTAAAAGAGTCAATTTATAATGATCTAATTGCTGATATAAGCTTACTCATTCAAGATGATTTGTGTCTAATCAGAGCAAAAGGAGATCAAGAGCTTTTAGCTGCCAGCATTTGCTCTCCAAGTTATTGGAATGTTAAGTTAAAAATAGGAAAGCCGCTAAAAGAAATCCATCATCCTGTAACAACACTCAATGAAAAAATTGGAGATAGAATTTCTACATTCATAAAACAAGCTCCGCTCATGAAGCCATTTGCAAGGCAAAATTGGTTAGTTCATGGAGACACAGAAAGGTTTCATCTTGTTGAAGAAGATTCATTGTTTGATGATCCAGCAAAATGGTTTATAAGATCTGAGAAAGAAACATTGTGCAGATTTCATGAAGAATATTCATTATTTACTATCAATGTTATGTTTCAACCACTCTCATTAATTCATAGATACCCCAAACAAAAACGGAATTTAATTACTAGCATAAATACTTTCGACGCAGAAGAAATAAATTATTTCGGTGGTGAAAAAAAAGTAAGAATATTACAAAAATATCTTTTGTCTAAAATATAGTAAAATATATCCTAAATAAATATATATATTGGAGAGATATAAATATGATTGGTGGAATTACCTATTGGGACGATTTTGTTGATAATAAGTATGGCCAAGTATATATTTAGATGTAAATTGATATAAAAAGTGTAATATAAGCAATCATGATAAATAAAAATTTCCTAACCTCATTTATAGCCCTATTAATTTTTTCTGGATGCGCGATTATTACTGATGAATATCAGGCAAATCAGAGAAAAGTTATTGCATTCCTGCTTGAAGATTTACCCTTACCAGAAGATGCTGAAATTATAAAAGCGCCAACTGTATTATTAGGAACCGGAGAATCTATCTCTGGAAGAATTATATTAACATCTGGGTATAGTCCTGCAGAAAATTTAATTTTTTATGGAACCGAAACACTCTCAACAGGTTGGCAGTTGATATCTTCTAAAGTAGGAGAAGAGGTAACTCTTGTTTATGCAAAAAGTGGCAGGTTCGCTACCATATACATATCACCTCGTGATACTGTTGCCGGATTTATTGCAGGAGATTATGGAAGCGACATAGATATTTCAGTTGTCCATCCTGATGCAATTGGCGTTCAAAATCCATATGAAGAATTAAATTATGAATCTCTTCCAGAGTCCCCATAAGTAATAGATTTTTTCACAATGAATGAGCTAGTTTTACTGAGTCCGTCTCATATAACATCAGTTTTACTAAGCTTATTAGTTATAATTTTTATACCAAAATATTTTGTAAATAAATCACAAAAGCATAAAAAGGCTTTGATGAATTCCATAATATTTGTTCTATTAATAAATCAGGGAATGGATTTTTATAGAGAAGGAATTCTTTCTAATCAATGGCAAGAAGGTTTGCCGCTTCATCTATGCGACTTTTCAACTATGGCAATCATTCTTTATTTTCTAACGCAAAATAGGAATTTTTTCGTATTTGCATTCTTTTTTGGAATAGCAGGTGGCGGCATGTCAATTCTAACTCCAGACACAATATATGGGTTTCCATATGTAGGTTATATTCAGAGTCAAATTGGCCATACAATGATATTGTTGGGAGTAACATATGCAATGGTCATCGACGAACAAAGACCATATATCAATGATGTATTTAAAGCTCTTTTATATGCTTCAGTGTTGTTAATTTTTACGCATTTTATGAATTATATTCTTGGAACTAATTATTGGTTTTTAGCTGAAAAGCCAGTTGGCGACAACATAACTTCATTTATGAGAGCAGAACCTTTCCATATTATTGATCTATACATAGCCGCAATTCTTATATGTTACGCAATGTATCTACCATATTTAATTAAAGATAGAAGGCAAAATTAGTTCAATGCAGCCCAATCAGAACAATATAGTTTCAACTAAACAAATTCCTGCAAGATATCGGGCCTCTAGACCTAAAATAGTCCAATGGACAGCTAGATGTTTTTTAAGGATATTTGGGTGGAAGGTTGATGGTTTTGTTCCACCTGTTAAAGGTAATGAAAATTTAATCATTATTGCAGGACCCCATACATCAAACTGGGACGGTATTTTTGGATTTGCAGCAATATTAGGGTTAGATGCAAAAATTTCTTTTTTTGGAAAACATAGCCTCTTTACCAAACCTGTTCTTGGAAAATTTCTAAAGTATATGGGGGGCATACCCGTTGATAAAACAAAACCTGGATCTGGGTTAACAGAAGTCGCAATTCAAAATATGAAAAAACTAAACGGCTCATTAATAGCTATGGCTCCTGAAGGTACAAGAGCAAAAACAGAAAAGATGAAATCAGGTTTTTTAAGAATTGCCAAGGCAGTTGAGGGAAAAATCTTTCTTGGCGTCTTTGATTTTGGTAAGAAAAGAATATTTCTTGATAAGTTCTATGAGCCATCGGGCGATAGTGAAAAAGATTTACAGTGGGTCAGGAATTATTTTATGCAATATCAAGCTAAGCGTCCGGAAAACTATTAAAGTTATAAATTAAAATTTAATGATCAATTATTTAATATATTGTGCGCCTAAGCAATGAAGTTAAAATATTAGATATCAAGCAGTCTTTAATACCGGACTTGATTGAAAGTCTTTATAAACTTAATCAAAAAAACACTCCTGAAGTAGGAAGTTTGTCATCTATAAATATGCTTCAAGATTTAATTGATATGAGCTCAAATGCTTTATATTTTTCTATAAAAGATGAAATTATTGGTTTTATCATCTGTCTTAGAGAAAAAACGAAATATAAATCTTTAAATTATAAATTTTTCTCTGAACTAGAAAGAGAGTTCTTATATATAGATAGAGTTGTAGTAAAGCAGGGCAAGAGAAATAAAGGAATTGGAAAATATGTATATCAACATATATTTAAAACTATAAAAAAAGAGAATATCCCAGTTTGCTGTGAAGTTAATACAAGACCAGAAAATAAAATATCTTTAGGCTTTCATTCCTCGCTGGGGTTTCAGCGGGTGGGAGATTGTTCATTTAAGACTCACTCCGTTACTTATCTAAGAAAAAATTAAAAGTTGATTTGATAGCCAAGCTTAAAATTATTATCTAAGATTTTACTTGAAGATATTTCAAGTGTTACAGCACTATATTTATTAATGTTATACAAGACACCGGCGCCAAGCCTTTGATCAGATTTTTCCTCAAGTTCAAATTCAACAACTGCAGGGCATACTGCCTCTGAAGGACATTCTTTTTGAACGACATTAAAATCTTTTGAGTAGTCAACAAAAAATTTACCTTCCCATCCATTACTGTTACCGAATCTTATGCCCGCAATCAGATTAGCTTGAGCTTCATCTTCTAAAAATGAATTATCTTTATCGTCAAACTCAACATTTTTAATTCCGAACTCAGTATATACGTCAAATATATTTTTGATTTCTAAACTGATACCACTTGCTGACATGCTACTAAAGATATCACCTATTCCTGCATGAACTCCAAGCCTAATACCATCAATAATTCTTTCATAGTCATTTATCTCTTCATTAACACCTTCTGTTTTTCTTTCAAGAATAAGATACAAGGGCCCTGGAAGAGATAAAGACATTCTTACTCCTATTTCAGTATTCTCTGTACTAATGGCATCAATACCTAGATAGTTGTATTTGTAATAGTTTTCTTCTCTTGAAGTATCATCTTCAACTAAAGCATTTAATGAAAAAGAAAACAAAAGTATTGTAAACAGATTTTTCATAAAATCATGTTATCAGAAGTTTAATAGTTAATAAATTTCTAATATAGCCTTTACAGTAAACCTAAAAATGATTAGTCTTGATTAATGTCAATTTATAAATGTAATGAGTGTGGAATGTCAGTCAAAACTTCATGTGGTGAATGTGATAATCCGTTACAGGATGGTTTATTAGATTTGGATGATGGCTCTCAAGTTAGGATATCTCAATGCAAACAAGTAGAGTGTTTAAATTTTAACGGAAAGATAAAATCACCACTATGTTGTGGTAATGATATGTCTTGTTCTATCTAATTAAATTAAGTAAGAAGTTTATAAGCGTATATAATCTTAATTGATTAATTTTTCAGGTTCTTACTTTTCCCTTTTTTCGCAATCTAATAGATTCAGGAGTAACCTCTACCAACTCATCATCTTCTATAAACTCTAAAGCTTGCTCTAAAGTATGTTTTATATGAGGAACTAGAATTAAATTTTCATCTGTTCCAGCAGCCCTTATGTTAGTTAATTGTTTTGCTTTTGTAGGATTGACTGGCAAATCATTGTCTCTTGAGTGTAAGCCTACAATTTGACCCACATAAACTTCTTGACCATGACCAAGAAATAGCTTCCCTCGATTTTGTAGATTGAATAAAGCATAAGCTAAAGTCTTTCCTGCTGTCATAGCATACATAACACCATTAGTTCTTTTTGCAATTTCACCAGTTTTTACTGGTCCATAATGATCAAATACGCTTGTCATAATCCCAGTGCCGCTAGTAATTGTTAAAAAATGTGACCTGAAGCCTATAATGCCCCTTGAAGGTGCTATAAACTCTAACTTTACTCTTCCTTTGCCGTCTGGTTCCATTTTTTTTAGCTCTGCTTTTCTTGGGCCAAGTTCTTCTATTACAGATCCCTGATGTATATCTTCAACATCAATAACAATTTGTTCAAACGGCTCATGTATCTCATCTCCAACATTCTTTTGAACCACCTGTGGTTTAGATATAGCTAACTCAAAACCTTCTCTTCGCATAGTTTCAATCAATACTGATAAATGGAGTTCACCTCGACCAGACACAATAAACTTATCTGGACTATCTCCTTGAGCAACTCTTAGTGCAACATTTGAGATTAACTCTTTTTCTAATCTTTCTTTTATGTTTCTAGACGTAACAAATTTACCTTCACGGCCTGCAAAAGGGGAATCATTTACTTGAAAAGTCATACTTACTGTTGGTTCATCAACAGAAAGAGGAGGTAGTGACTGAACGTTCATGGGATCACAAATCGTGTCAGAAATATTGAGCTTATCGATACCAGTAATGCAGACTATTGAACCAGCTTCAGCTTTTGTTACTTCAACCCTATCAAGACCAATATATCCCATTACTTGAAGAATTTTACCTTTTCTTATTTCGCCATCCCTATTAATAATAGATACCTGATCATTTGGTTTTGCTGAGCCTTGTTTTATTCTTCCAATACCTATTACACCAACATAACTATTGCTATCTAATGCACTTATTTGTAATTGAAGAGGAGCATTTTTTACAACTTCTGGTGCAGGAACCTTTTCAATTATCATTTCAATTAATGGTTTCATATCGCTAGTCATTTGATCAGACTCAAGACCAGAAATCCCTTCAATTGCAGAGGTATAAATAACTGGAAAATCTAATTGTTCATCAGTTCCACCAAGACGATCAAATAGATCAAAAACTTGATCTAACACCCAGTCAGGCCTTGCATCTGGCCTATCAATTTTATTTATAACTACTAAAGGCTTTAATCCTTTTTCAAAAGCCTTTTGTGTCACAAATCGTGTTTGGGGCATAGGACCGTCGACTGCGTCAACAAGCAGCAATACTGAATCAACCATAGAAAGAGCTCTTTCAACCTCTCCTCCAAAATCAGCATGTCCTGGAGTATCAACAATATTTATTAAATGATCATTCCAATTTATAGAGGTATTTTTTGCTGTAATTGTGATACCTCTCTCTTTTTCTTGTTCATTGGAATCCATAATTCTCTCAGAATCCATATTCTTTCTATCCAATGTGCCTGATTGTTGTAAAAGCCTATCAACAAGAGTTGTTTTGCCATGATCAACATGGGCAATGATTGCAATATTTCTTAACTTATTTATATCCATGAAGTGAGTCTTTTTAAAAAGCAGGCATTATAGTCTTAAAACTCTTAATTAATCAGTTTTTACAAAAAATATATAAAATATGCAAAAGAATAAAAATCTATCTTAATTATCAAATTAATAATAAAATTTAGACTATTAAAAATGGAGTAAAAATGGCAATACCTAAACACATACAGGAAAATTTATCTATTCCAGTTATTGGATCTCCTTTGTTTCTAGTTTCAGGTCCAGAGCTTGTTATTGCTCAATGTAAAGCAGGTATAATAGGCTCTTTCCCAGCTTTGAATGCTAGACCGCAGCACGTGCTTGAAGAGTGGATAATTAGAATAAAAAAAGAACTTGCTGAGTACAAAGAACAAAATCCAGACGCAAAAGTTGCACCATTTGCTGTAAATCAAATATGTCATGCCTCTAACGATAGATTAATGGATGATATGGCTACATGTGTAAAACAAGAAGTCCCGATTATTATTACCTCTTTAAGACCTCCTGAAGAATTAGTTCAGGCAGCTCATAGTTATGGCGGGTTAGTTTATCATGATGTTATTAATGTAAGGCACGCAAAAAAAGCCGCTGAACAAGGTGTTGATGGTTTGATACTAGTTTGTGCTGGCGCTGGAGGCCATGCTGGTGCTCTTTCGCCATTCGCACTATTGAGAGAGGTTAAAGAGTGGTTTGATGGCACAGTTATTTTGTCCGGGTCAATTGGTGATGGTTATTCCATAGCATCATCATTAGCACTAGGAGCTGACTTTGCTTATATGGGAACAAGATTTATTGCAACAAAAGAAGCTAATGCTGACCAAGGGTATAAACAAATGCTGATTGATAGCGCAGCTGATGATATTGTTTATTCAAGTTTATTTACCGGTGTTTCTGGTAATTATTTAAAACCATCAATTAAAAATGCTGGTTTAGATCCTGATAATTTGCCCGATGCAGATAAATCAACGATGAATTTTGGCTCAGGCGGTAATACTGATGCAAAAGCTTGGAAAGATATTTGGGGGTCAGGTCAAGGGATTGGAGGTATAAAAGATGATCCAAGTGTTAAAGATTTAGTAACTAGACTCAAGGAAGAGTATAATCAAGCAAAACTAGAATTTAACAAAAAATAATATTGTTTGGAGGAGAAATGGAGACAATAATATTAATTTTAATAGGCGCACTTGCTGGGGGAGCAGTCGTTAACATGATGCATGTTTGCAAAGAAGGCCAGGGCGGCTCAAAAGGTATTACTGATGAGTATATTACAAAGTCAGGAATTAAAAGAACTGCAAAAAAAGACAGAGAAGAATATATAGTTTAAAAACAATATATGACCAAAAGAAATTTACGAGAGCATTTTAAAGAAGGCTGGAATAAATTATTTGGCAAAGAAGAAGACAAAAGCAAATTAAGAACACAGAGCCTATTCAGGGCAAAAAAATCAGTTATCAATCTTAATGCTGGAACCCCACACGATTGGGAAGACTTAAAAAAATATCAAGAAGAAGAAAACAAAAATAATTAGTGGATTAAAATAATACTCTTGAAAACAATGCCAATCCTGCATATATCAAGAAAGTAATTACAACCATATTCTCAAACATAATATTGTCCATGCCAATAGACTCTTCTGCATTACTATAAAAACTATCAGGACTGGCTACAATCCATGCAATGCCTAAAAGATGCAAAAACATTAAAATTGCAACAATCCAGTTTAAAGGATTGCTTGAAAAAACAATAAATGAAGTAAGAATTAAATAGAAGATTTCTAATGAAAGATAAATATTTATATTTTTTCTTTTCAAGATATATCTAAGAAAACTATAACCAGCTTTATTTGAGTAAAAATATACAAAAGCAGAAAGAACATATGCGAACGCCAAAAAAATAATCATTTAATGGTGGGGCGGTTTTTCATATTTAATAGGTGGGAACTGAGTTTTTTTATTTTGTTTTTTATATCGCTCATATCTTGAAGTCACATCGGCACAATCCTCAGTTGCTGATGGAGAAATATCTTTATGATCTTTTGATTTGTTTGTCATGCAAGATTTACAAGTCTCCCTCTTTTCTAACTTCACTGCTTTGTACCTCAAACTTTTCGCCATACCTAGCTTCAAGCTTCTTTTGATTTTCACTAATCACTTCATATGGATCTAATCCTAGAGAGGCACAAGCAGTTGTCCAATACCACATAATATCCCCAAGCTCTCTTTTCATATGAAAGATGTTTTCTTCTGAAGCCGGCTTTCCCTGAAGAATCATTTTTTTTACTATTTCAACAAATTCGCCTGATTCACTACCAAGACCAAGAGCAGCTGTAAGCAATCTTGGTATTTTTACATCAGAAATTGATTCAATGTCATCCATGCTTTTCTTGAGCGCTTCTATATCAAGACTTGGTTCACTAGTGACTTTTGTTACAAAGTCGCTATAGGTTGTAAAAAAATCTTTAACTTCTTGGCTCATAAATAACTCCTCTATAAATTTTATTTAATCTTTAATGATCTTTGACTATCTACAATATTATATAAATGCTCTTGTGCCTCAGGTTTTAATTGAGCTATCCCCATTGTCATTACATCAATAACAGCAGTATAAGCAATCCTTGAAGTATGAGGTTTAGTAATTCTGTAATTATCTCCAATATTTATGCTAATTGGATAGTCACAAATATGAGCAAGCGGCGAATTTTCAGGCATGATTCCTATAACTTTCACACCTGATTTTCGAACTATTTTAACACTGTCAATTAAGGCTGAAGTAGTTCCAGATTGTGAGATAGCTAAAACAACATCATCTTTTGACAGTGAGTTTGCTGACATTAATTGTATATGCGGATCTGAAATAAATGATGATGAAATCTTTAACCTAAAAAATTTATGTTGTGCATCCATAGCTACTGGTGCAGAGCCGCCAAAGGCATAAACCTCCACTCGTTTAGCATTAGCTAATGCCTCTATTGCAGATTCAAGAACACCTTGGTTAATTTGTGACCTGACGTTTAATATTTCACTGATTGTTGTATCAAAGACTTTCTCACAAAGCTCATGAATACTATCATCCTCTTCGATCTCATACATCACAAAATAATCGTCAGCTGCTAATTGTTGAGATAAATTAATTTTAAATTCTTGATAACCGGAAAAGCCCAGAGCTTTACAAAATCTTATTAAAGTTGGCTCACTTATGCCTATAGCGGAAGACGCTTCTGCAGTTTTCATGGTAATAACTGATTTTGGATCTTTTAAAACAAAATCTGCAACCAATTTTTCAGATTTTCTTAATTCCGGTAGAGTATTTTTAATTTGTCTCAATAATTTTGTCGGCATAAGGTTAGAATATCTCTCTTAAGCAAAAAAATGAATCCCTAAATGGACGTATCACACATTTTAGAACATCTTAATGATCAACAGCGCGCAGCAGTTACGTCTGAAAAACAGCATCTAATGGTATTAGCTGGAGCAGGGTCAGGAAAAACAAGAGTACTGGTTCACAAAATTGCATGGGAAGTTGAAGCACTAAAAATGAACCCTGCCTCTATTATGGCAGTAACTTTTACAAATAAGGCTGCTCTTGAAATGAGATCTAGAATTGAAGAATTGTTAGAAGCCCCAATGATGGATGGATGGGTTGGTACTTTTCATGGATTAGCTCATAGGATGCTTAAAAGATTTCATAAAGAAGCTGGATTAAGCAGCGGGTTCACAATTTTAGATGCAGATGATCAACTAAGAATTATAAAAAGAATCTCCAAAGAGGCAGGTTTAGATGAATCTGTCTGGCCATCTCGTCAAAGTCAATGGCAGATAAATGCATGGAAAGATGAGGGTCATAGAAGCAGTTCTGTAGATGATAGGGGTGATTATTTTAAAGAAAATCTTAACAAGATATATAAAGAATATGAGAAAACATGCTTGAGAGATAATCTTGTTGATTTTGGTGAATTATTACTGAAATCATATGAGGTAATTCGTGATAATGAATCTGTGAAAGCTTTCTTTCACTCTAGATTTAAATCAATATTAGTGGACGAGTTTCAAGATACTAATACTATTCAATATAACTGGCTTCTTGAGATAGCTTCTGAAAAAGCATCAATAACAGCAGTCGGAGATGATGACCAATCCATTTATGGATGGCGTGGCGCTAAAGTTGAAAATGTAGAATCATTCACAAAAACTTTTGATACAGCAGAGATCATAAGATTAGAACAAAATTACAGATCTACAAATATTATTTTGGGTGCAGCAAACGCTTTAATTGAAAACAACACTGATAGGCTCGGTAAAAATCTTTGGACCGACAAGCTTGAAGGTGAACAAATTATTTTATACCAGGCATTCAATGAGCAGGATGAGGCTAGGTTTGTTGCTGACATTTTAAAAGACTGGATGAGTAAAGGAGAAATGTATTCTGATGCTGCTGTCTTGTATAGATCTAATGCTCAATCAAGAGCCCTTGAAGAGGCTCTGCTAAGATCAAGTATCCCTTACAGAATATATGGTGGCCAAAGGTTCTATGAAAGAATGGAAATCAAAAATGCTATTGCTTATCTAAAAATTATCTTCAATAACTCTGATAATCCTGCATTTGAGAGATCAATATCAAATCCCACAAGAGGCGTTGGGGAAAAAACTTTAGCAAAGATTCGTTCTACGGCCACTAAATATAATATTTCATATATAAAAGCATCAGCCAAACTAATTGATGAGGGCGCAATATCTGGTAGAGGCGGAACAGGCCTGAAATCTTATTTAGAGTTCATTGCCCGATGCAAAGAATTTATAGAAGAGAATTCTCTTTCAGATTTAATGGAAGAAATAATTAAAACTTCAGGATTAGTTGCCTATCATGCAAAAGAACCAGGTGAAAAAGGTAAGACAAGAGTAGAGAATCTAGAAGAACTAGTTTCTGCAACTACAAACTTTGAGCAAAGTATTAGAGAAGACAAAACAAATATTGAAATTGCTGAAGATTATCTAGATATGATCTCTCTTGATTCTGGAGATAGACAGGCTTCAGAGCATGATGATGCTGCTCAACTTATGACACTGCATTCAGCGAAGGGACTAGAGTTTAAATTGGTTTTAATGACCGGCCTTGAAGAAACTTTATTTCCTCATGGGCGATCAATGGAAAATCCAGGACAGCTGCAAGAAGAGAGAAGGCTTTGTTATGTTGGTATTACTAGAGCCATGGAAAAACTTTATATAACTCATGCAGAATCAAGAAGATTGCATGGTTCTGATACTTTTAATCCACCGTCAAGATTTATTAAAGAAATTCCCAAAGAGCTTATTAATGAAATTAGACCGAGAGCACAGACACACATACCTTATAATAGGAAAGACTTTAAAGAAACTAAGCTTGAGTTTGAGGATGAGATTGGCATATCACTTGGACAAAGAGTTATGCATAAATCTTTTGGTGAAGGCGTGGTTCTAAATTATGAAGGCTCAGGTGAAGCTGCCAGAGTCCAAATTAATTTTGATCAAGCAGGAACAAAGTGGTTAGTTATGGCCTATGCAAATTTAGAGAAACTATGATGAAAAAAATTTTTATGTTTGTTTTTTTGATTGGAATAATTGCTGGTTGTTCCGGCGGTCAAGAAGCATCTAATTCAATCAATGCTGTGGATTATAAGACCTACAAGTGGAGGCTTGTTACATCTTGGCCAAAAAATTATCCAGGTCTTGGAATGGCTCCAGAGAGAATAGCTGATTTAGTTAAAGAGATGAGTGATGGCCAAATGCAGATAACTGTATATGGTGCAGGTGAACAGGTTCCTGCTTTTGGAGTTTTTGATGCTGTTTCGAGCGGATCACATCAAATGGGCCATAGCGGAGGATATTTTTGGAAGGGAAAAGTTCCTGCTGCACAGTTTTTTACTAGCGTTCCTTTTGGATTAACAGCAGATGAAATTAATGCATGGGTAAACAGAGGCGGCGGCTTAGAACTATGGAGAGAAATATACGAGCCTTTTAACATTTACCCTATTCCTGCTGGAAATACAGGAACCCAAATGTTTGGTTGGTTTAACAAAGAAATCAATTCATTAGAGGACGTTAAGGGTCTTAAAATGCGTATTCCAGGAATTGGAGGAGAAGTTTTAAAAGAAGCAGGCGGAATTCCAGTTACTCTTCCTGGGGGCGAATTATTTACAGCGCTTCAAACAGGCGTAATTGATGCTACAGAATGGGTTGGACCTTACAATGATCTTACTTTTGGTTTTCATCAAGCTGCAAAATATTACTATTATCCTGGCTGGCATGAACCAGGACCGATGTTAGAGCTATTAATTAATATGGATGCTTGGAACAGTCTGCCAAAACACCTTCAAGTAATAATCGAGACAGCAACCAAAGCAGTAAATCAAGATACTCTAGATGAGTATTTAGCAAGAAACAATCAAGCTCTAACTGAGCTGATTGAGGTTCATGGCGTTGAGCTAAGAAAATTGCCAGATGATGTTATCGAGGAATTTAGAGTTATTTCCAATGAAATACTGAGCGATCTAGCTAAAGAAGATGAGGTAATTGGTAAAGTCTATGATTCTTACATTGAATTTAAAGACAATGTTACCGAATATCATAAAATCTCTGAAGATTCTTTTATTGAAGCCAGAAATAAGTAGTGTCTGAAAGTTTAAGCTTTAAATCACTAGGTCTTTGCGAATACGGCGAAACTCTTCATATGATGAAAACTCATATTAGCAATGAAGATTTTAAAAATGAAATATGGTTCTTAGAACACCCACCAATTTTTACTTTAGGCACTGCAGCTGATCAAAAACATATTTTAAATGCTGGAGATATTCCTATTTTTCAATCAGACAGGGGTGGAGAAGTTACTTATCATGGCCCTGGCCAGTTAGTAATATACTTTTTACTCGATATAAAAAAGTCTAGTCTAGGACCTAAGACTCTAGTAAAAACCCTTCAGGAGTTTACAAAATCTTTATTAGAAAATTACTCAATAGCGTCTAATTTTATTGAAGGAGCTCCAGGAGTTTACGTAGATGATAAAAAGATAGCCTCAATAGGGCTCAGGATTTCGAAAGGCAAAACCTATCATGGCATAAGCATAAATGTTGACATGGACTTAACCCCATTTAGCCTAATTAATCCATGTGGTTATGAAGGGCTTGAGGCAGCACAAATAAAAGACTATAAAAATGATATCTCAATTAAAGATGTTGAGAGTCTTGCAATTCAACTTTTAGAGCCTATATTTTAGATATGGAAATCATTCCAACACAAAAAATCATCAATAGAGATGGTGTTAAGGCTGTAAAGAATGGCCAAAAGGGTAATCAATATTCCCATATTCCTAATCTAAAAAAACCTGAATGGCTTAAGATTAAAGCTCAATTTAATCCAAATTTCCATAAGATAAAAAACCAGGTGAGCGAAAAGAGATTGAATACAGTTTGTGAAGAAGCTCATTGTCCAAATATATCTGAATGCTGGTCGGCAGGAACTGCAACATTTATGTTAATGGGCTCAGTTTGTACAAGAGCGTGTAAATTTTGTTCAGTAGATACTGGTAACCCTAAAGGCTGGTTAGATTCTGAAGAACCATTAAACACCGCTAAAGCTGTTCAAATAATGAAATTAAAATATGTTGTTTTAACATCTGTTAATAGAGATGACCTTCCTGATGGAGGTGCAAAACATTTTGCAGATACAGTAAAACTTATAAAAGACCTTAATCCCGGAACTGCAGTTGAAGCTCTGACACCAGACTTCAAGGGTTTGCCATCTTCAATAGATACTATTGTGAACTGTGGGTTAGAAGTTTTTGCACAAAATATAGAAACTGTAGAAAGGCTTACCCATCCTGTCAGAGATATTAGAGCTGGCTATCAACAGACGCTTGATGTTTTAGCAGAATCAAAAAAAATTAATCCCGAGGTTTTAACAAAAACTAGTCTTATTCTTGGTCTTGGTGAAACTAATGAAGAAATAGAACAAACGATGGACGACCTAATAGCTAATAAAGTAGATATTCTAACAATTGGACAATATTTAAGACCAACCCTAAACCATCTACCCATTAAAAGATGGGTAACCCCGAATGAATTTGAAGCTTATAGAGAGATTGGATTGAAAAAAGGATTCTTGGAAGTTGTCTCAGGCCCTATGGTTAGATCAAGTTATAGAGCTGAAAGAGCATTAGAAAAAAATAACGCTGGTCTATAATCTTATAAAACCAAGAACGGTAAAAATAAAACAGTAATTAATACTAATAACTGTATAAAAATAAATGGAATAACTCCTCTATAAATTTCTGAAGTCTGTATTGATTCATCTGCAACGCCCCTCAAGTAAAACAATGAAAATCCAAAAGGTGGTGTTAAGAAAGAAGTTTGGAGGTTAATTGCAATAAGAATTGCCAGCCAAACAGGATCAAAGCCCATCATCAATAGAGGCGGTGCTACCAAAGGAACGATTACGTAGCAAATTTCAATAAAGTCTAAAATAAAACCAAGCAAAAAAACAAAAATTAAAACAAAAATTAATGCTGTATATGATCCACCAGGAAGAGAGCCAAATATTAGATCAATTAGGTCATCTCCACCAACTCCTCTAAAAATTAATGAAAAAATAGAAGCACCAATTAGTATTGTGAAGATCATTGTTGAGACAATTGCTGTTTTCTGGCTAGTTTCTTTTATAAAGCCTAAAGAGAATTTGCCATTGATAAGAACTATCAAAAGTACGCCAGCAGCTCCAATAGCAGATGCCTCTGTTGGAGTTGCTATTCCAGCAATAATAGAACCCAAAACTAAAACAATTAAAAGTAGTGGCAGGGCAAGAGTCTTAAGAATATCTTTGAATGATGCTGAATTTGCTTCTGGCTCAAACAAGATATTTGGATTTTTATAGTTTTGATAGATCGCATAAATCAGATACCCAATACAAATCATAATTCCAGGAACTATGGCACCAATAAATAAATCTCCGACAGTAACAGTTTGTTGAGAAAAAATACCCATGTTGTTTTGAGCTCTTTGATATGCATTAGACATAACATCGCCCAAAAGCACTAATGCAATTGAAGGAGGAATAATCTGTCCTAAGGTTCCAGTTGAAGCAACTAGGCCCGATGAGAAATCTTTTTTATAACCTTGTTGTATAAGTATCGGCAGAGACATAAGACCCATTGTTACAACTGTTGCGCCAACAATACCTGTGCTTGCTGCTAATAGAGCGCCTACAGCAATTATAGAAATGCTTAGACCGCCTCTAATATTCTTAAATGCCAAAGCCATGTTTTCTAACATTTTTGCAGCAATGCCCGATCTTTCAAGAACAGTCCCCATAAATATAAACAAGGGAACTGCAAGTAGAGTCACATTATTCATAATTCCAAATATCCTTAGAGGGATGCTTTTCAAAATTGATTCATCAAATATTCCAAACGGTATACAGATTAGAGCAAACAGAATAGAGACACCAGAAAGTGTGAATGCAACTGGATATCCAAACAAAAGAGCTAGACATATTAAAACTAAAAGTAATAAAGGAATTATTTCCATTTTGTTTTGATAAATTGATTAATTAGCGCTGCTAAAAGTGTTAGCGGAAATAGAATCATTAATGTTTTTTGAATGTATACATATGCCAAACCACCAGCTTCTGTAGAAGCTTCACTCATTTTCCAAGAAGCTTCGATTGTTTCAATAGAATAAAAAAATGTAACAATAATTAGAGGTATTAAAAACAATAAACCAAATATAGTATTTATATTCTTTTTATAGCTATCAGATGCATTTCTATAAAAAATATCAACTCTTACATGTTCATCATTATTCATTACATACCCAGCACAACCAAGAAAAACCAAAGCATGAAAGTACATCACCAGCTCTTGGATATCAGTTCTCCCAATGCCAAAAAAATACCTACTAATAATTACAAATACCATCAAAGCAACCATCACTGGTATTAGGTAAGATATTTTTTCACCTACAAAATTTATATACTTTTCTAGAACTTTCATTAGATGTCTGACTCAGATTTAGTTAGAATGTTTATCATGATAATTATACTTTCACCAGCTAAAACTTTGGATTATGAAGTTGATTCTAAAAGCAATCATACTGCACCCCAGTTTTTAAGCCAATCTTCAAGCCTTATAAAAACTCTCAAAGACAAGGAGCCAAAAGATATTGCTAGTCTAATGGGCTTAAGTGATAAGTTGGCAGCTTTAAATTTTGATCGCTATCAATCATGGAAAGCATCTAAAACTGTATCTGAAGATAGTAAGCCCTCATTGCTAGTTTTTAAGGGGGATGTTTATCAAGGGCTTGATGCTGAAACTTTTAATGCTAAGCAAATTAAATTTGCTCAAAAGCATTTGAGAATTCTTTCTGGGTTATATGGAATATTAAGACCTATGGATGTTATTAAACCTTACAGACTAGAAATGGGGACAAAATTAGAAACCAGTAAGGGTAAAAATTTGTACGAATTTTGGGGTAACTCAATTCAAGAAAATGTAATGAATGATTTACAATCCCAAAAATCTGATCTATTAATCAATTTAGCTTCTAAAGAATATTTTAGCGTTCTGGGCAAAATGCCAGACTATGTAAATGTTGTATCACCTGTATTCAAAGACTTCAAAAACGGTAAATATAAAATAATTAGTTTTTATGCTAAAAAGGCAAGAGGTCTCATGGCTAGATGGATTATTGAGAACAATATAAAAGACTTTGAGAAAATTTCTGGTTTCAACTCAGATGGCTATTATTACTCCAAAGCTGAATCAACGGCTACTGAGCCAGTGTTTTTAAGAGATTAAATTAATCCCTCTTTTTCCCAAAAAGACTTTAGCTCTTCTAGATCATCAAATTCACCTTCAGATTTATTCATAAATGCTGTTAGTGCAGTTTCTGTATCTTTATTACTTATTAAGCTGGCGTTCCACATAGCATGATACTCTAAAGAGTCTCTGACGGAATTATCTCTAGCATAATTAATTTGTTTTTTAATTACTCTAGTTACAAGAGGTGATTTGCTTGCAATTGTCTGAGCTAATTTCTGTACCTCTTCCATCATGTCCTCTACAGACGAATACACTTCATTAACAAGACCAAGAGATTTAGCTTCGTCAGAGTCACATTTTCTTCCTGTGTATGCAAGTTCTCTTAAAACAGCCAAAGGAATTAAAGATGGCAGTCTTTGAAGTGTGCCAACATCAGCTGCAATACCTATATCAACTTCTGCAATTTTAAAAAAAGCATCTTCAGAGCAATATCTCATATCACATGCCGAAGCCATATCTATGGCTCCACCAATACATCCACCTTGAATTGCAGCTATGGTGGGCATTCTGCATTCTTCAAGCACTGTAAAAGTATCCTGTAGTTCTAGGACTTCATGATAGAAAGCTTCTCTTTTTCTTGCTGGATCAATTTCTTTTTCAGATTTTTTTGGAGGTGCAAAGTTAGCAAAATCCATACCAGCACTAAAGTGTCTACCTTGACCAGATAATATTAAAACTCTTGCATCAGACTTTTTATCAATATCTTTAACTATCTCTGGCAGCTCTTTCCAAAAGATTCTTGTCATTGAGTTTAATTGATCAGGCCTGTTCATAATAAGATGGGCAATGCCATCATTAATTTGAACTTCGAAACAAGAATATTTACTCATTTTCAGCAATTTCTATTGATTCATTAACAATGTTGCGCATCTTTTCCACATGCTCAAATGTCTTATGGTGAGACATTACAACTTTTCTGTCTTTACTTAACAACACAAGCATTTTTTTTAGTTTATTAAGATTCTCTAATAGTTCATTATTCATAGCTTTTTGTGACTTAAATATAATTATTGGCATTATAATGCTCTTAATCTATGAAATCACGGAATCTATTATATTTCTGTCTTATCCTTTACACGTTTATTGATAATATTTATGCAAAAGGAGAAGAGTTTGATAATTCTCTTCAAGCCCAATCAATGCTTTCGGTCCTTTACGCCCAGTCTTCAGCAGAATATGAGGCGAGTAATATACAAACATACGTTAATGCAAAGTCAGCACTTGATAGAGCATTGAATGATGTCACCTGGACTGCAGCAATAGAACAAAAAGATAATTTTGAAAATAAACCACCTGCAATAATTTTGGATATTGATGAAACAGTCTTAAATAATGTTCCTTTTCAAGCTAGATCTATTATAGACGGCCAATCCTATCCCACAGGATGGCTTGATTGGATGCTTGAAGAATCTTCCGATGCTGTTGCTGGAGTATCAGATTTCTTAGAGTATTCACAAAGCAAAGGTGTAAAAATTTTTTATGTGACAAATAGGATTGCAGTAGCAGAGGATGCAACACGCAATAACCTAAAGAAACTTGGACTTCCTCTTGATACGGATAGAGATGTTCTATTAATGAAGAATGAAAATGGTTGGACCTCTGACAAGATTTCAAGAAGAAAATTGGTTGCAAAAGATTATAGAATTTTATTACTTATTGGCGATCAGCTAGGTGATTTTTTGCCACTAGATGAAACAACACTTGAATTAGATGCAAGAAAAGAACTGGCTGACACCTACAAACATATGTGGGGTTCAAAATGGTTCATGATTACCAATCCGATGTATGGAAGATGGGAGGCATCAATATATAATAATGAGTATCCAGATACAGAAGATGGGCTTATGCAAATGAGGCTGGAAGCGCTCAAGCCAAAAGATAAAATAAATTAACGTTATGTCAATTGATGCAGAATTTCTAGAAAGCCTAAACCAGCCACTAAAAAAAACCATGCAAGATGCAGCAAATGCAATTATGGACGTTTATAGAAAAGATGAGTTTGAAAGCGAAATAAAATCAGATGGTTCTCCTGTCACAGAAGCTGATAACAATGCAAATAACATCATTGTCAGCGCGCTTAAAGAAATTACTCCAAACATTCCGATAGTTTCAGAAGAAACTTATAAAAAAGAATTAGATATACCCAGCATCCCATATTGGTTGGTTGACCCTTTAGACGGAACAAGAGAGTTCTTAAATAAGTCAAAAGACTTTACTGTAAATATTGCTCTTATAGAAAAAACGAAAGCTATTTTTGGAATAATATGTGCACCAAGTTCAAGTCAAATTTGGCTTGGATCTAAATTTCATATTTATAGTATCGAAGAAACGATACCAGATAGTTTACGAATTGTAATGAGTAAAAGCCATCAGACAGATAAAGACAAAATGTTTCTTGATTACCTTAATAGTTTAAACGTTTCTTATGAAATAATAGAAAAGGGTAGCTCATTGAAATTGTGTGCACTTGCAGACAATAAAGCTGATATATATCCAAGATTTGGGCCCACTTCAGAGTGGGATATAGCAGCTGGACACGCTATATTACATGCATATGGCGGAAGTATCTCTCAAATGGCCAATACTGAAGATCTAAGATACTCGAAAGAGGAAAGCATCTTAAATCCAGCTTTTGTAGCATTTAGAAATAAAACCATAAAAGACAAATATTTTTCTATTTTGAGCGAGTTTTATAAAAAATTGGTATAATTTTGTATTAAACATTAATGAATAATATAATTAATTATAAATAAAATATATAATAAGTATGGGAACTCAGTTACAACCATCTCAGTTAAATAGTCCTGGCAAGGATATTGAGTCCTATTTAGCTTCTGTGCATTCAATTCCTATATTGTCTAAAGAAGAAGAGCAGGAATTAGCTCTCAAACTATATGAAGAAGATGATTTAGATGCTGCAAGACAGTTAGTTATTCATCATCTAAGATTTGTTGTTCATATTGCAAGGTCATATCAAGGTTATGGACTTCCTTTGGCTGATATTATCCAAGAAGGTAATGTTGGACTAATGAAAGCGGTTGATAAATATGATCCACACAGAGGAGTAAAAGTGGTTTCTTTTGCTGTTCATTGGATTAAAGCTGAAATACATGAGTACATTCTTAAGAATTGGAGACTTGTAAAAATAGCAACAACTAAAGCTCAAAGAAAATTATTTTTTAACCTTAGAGGCAAGAAAAAGAGTCTTGAATGGCTTACTAAAGAAGAAGCAGAAAATATTGCTAAAGATCTCAATGTAGAAGTCAAGGATGTTCTTCACATGGAAAACAGGCTCTCATCAAACGATGCTTCATTTGATACTCCCGTTCCTTCTGGTGATGATGATGAAATGATGTCACCTTCGCAATATATTGAAGACAAAACATATGATCCTGAGGTTATTGTTGCAAATGCTGAAGCTGATGATATGAATCAGAGTGAATTAGTTGAAGCTCTTAAAATGTTAGATGATAGGAGCAAAGACATTCTTCAAAGAAGATATTTAGCAGACGATAAAGCAACATTACATGAGTTAGCTGAAGAGTACGAAGTTTCTGCAGAAAGAATTAGGCAAATCGAAAACGGAGCATTAAAAAAATTAAAAGCCATAATGGTAAGTGCTGCTTAATATAATTCATTGTTATTTCATTTACAAATGCGCAACAAATTTCTGCCATCTTTTGTTCAAAGAAAGGGGCGCATAACTAAAAGCCAAGAAGATAATCTTAAATTTTTACATAGATATCATATAACCTCTCACGCCCAGATACTTCTCGACAAAAGCAATTTTAAAAAGATTATTTTAGAAATAGGCTTTGGCAATGGAGAGAACCTTATAAACTTAGCTAAAGAAAATTCGCAAAATTTATACATAGGTTCAGAAGTATATATGGCTGGGATTGGCCAAGTTCTTGGAGCAATCAATGCTAATGAGTTAACCAATATTAGATTAATAACAGGCGATATAAGACTATTGATAGACAAAATTAATGAATCAGTCTTTGATGAAGTTTTAATAATATGCCCCGATCCTTGGCCCAAGTTAAAACACCACAAAAGACGAATGATAAACTCAGAGTTTTTAGATTCAATTTATAAAGTATTAAATTCAGATGGTCATCTTTTTATGTCAACAGATTGGGAAAATTATGCAGAATCAATCAATGAATCTATTAATCAAAATTCAGATTTCAAAATTTTAAACTCTTCCCCTTATGAGAACATAACATTAACTAAGTTTCAGCAAAGGGCTATAGAAGAGGGTAGAAAAATTTATCCCTTTTCATTACAGAAAACCTAGTTAAAAGTATTTACAGTGTCGTTCAGAAACTTATATCCCTGATTAGTTGCCTTAATTAAATTCTTTTCTATTAAACCTTTTTTATAGCCTATACATAATTTTTCTTTAAAAGTATCTGATATATAAATACCTCTTTTTTTAAGATCCTCAAACGAAGTGCCGCTTTTAACCCTCAAGACATTCATTGCAAGATCAAGATCATATGTTGACTCATTTATTTTAATAATTTTTATCTTTGACGGATTATTGATATAAGACCCAACTTTTTTTAATTTAATCATCCTCGTTATTGAATTTTCTGTTGTAATTTTACTGTGAGCACCTGGACCTATACCAAGATAATCACCGTATAGCCAATAATTCATATTATGTTTACTTACTTTGTTATTTTTTGACCATGATGAAACCTCATACTGAAAAATATTATTTTTATTGAGAATATCTTTTGCAGTCAATTCCATTGACTCTATGGTCTTATCAGATGGGATATTTAATTCTTTTTTATAAAAAATTGTATTAGGTTCAATTGTTAGCTGGTAAAGAGATAAGTGATCAATTTTATTTTTGCAGAATATTTCAATATCTTGTTTTAGAGAAGCAATTGATTGGTTCATAACTGCATAAATCAAATCAATTGAAATATTGATGTTTTTAAATTCAGAAGCAATCTTAATTGCTTGGTAACTATCATTAGTACTATGGTTTCTTTCTAAGCTATCTAACACTCCTTGATCAAAACTTTGTATACCTATTGAAACTCTATTAACCCCAGCAGCAATAATTTCATTCAAATAAGAGTGAGACACTTCTTTTGGATTTAACTCAAAGCTTATTTCACATTCTTCTTTTAAATGGCCCATATCGTTTAAATTTTTGATAATTCTTTTTATTATCTTTGAAGATACCAATGACGGGGTTCCGCCCCCAAAGTAAACAGAGCAGAATTTTCTTTTTTGAATATATTTCATTGAGTCTTGTAAATCCTGATTAAGAGCAGCCAATAGCCTTTCTTCATCTCCATCTAATTTATTGGTATTGATATTGAAGTCACAGTAAGGACATCTTTTCTCACACCAGGGTAGATGAATATAAAGTGATATAGGTACTTTGTTTGGATTAAAGTTTTTCAAGCTCTTTAATGAATGATTTTGCAGCAATAGCTCTATGACTTATTTTATTTTTTTCTTCAGGATCAATAGAGGCCATAGATACATCATATCCATTCGGATAAAAAATTTTGTCATAGCCAAAACCCCCATCGCCTGAATTTTTTGTTGATATTCTTCCATGAATTTCACCGACAGAGTAAAGAGGGATAGGGTCTGAATCTGAGCGAACGCCAACTAAGACACATATATAAAAGGCTTCAAGAGAAGATACATTTTTTTTGTTTAATTGATTAATAATTTTATCCCTATTATCTTTATCTGAGGCTCCTTCGCCTGCATATCTTGCTGAATAGATTCCTGGTTCATAGTCTAACTCTGGTACAACCAATCCAGAGTCATCGGCAATTGTTAAGAGCCCTGATTTATTTGAACCATGTCTAGCTTTTTTTAGTGCATTTTCAAAAAATGAAATTCCGTCCTCAACAGCGTCATCAATTCCCAAATCTACTTGAGATATAACATCAAAGCCCTTAAAAATTTTTTTAAATTCCCTTATTTTTCCTTGATTAGATGAAGCAAGAAGAACTTTATTATTTTTTAGCAAGCAGATAGACTCCCTCGGAGGCAAAAGTATTTGGAAAAGTTGAAGCCAAAGTGCTCTTAGTGCCTTTATCATTAAGAAAAAATTTTTCGTTAATAACAAAATCTTCTTCAAAACACAGTGTTTCAAAATCTTTGATTGTACAAAGGTGTAAGTTTTTGGTTTCATACCAGCTTGACGGAAGGTTGGGTGTAACAGGCATTCTGCCTAGGGCTAAATCAAGTCTACACTTCCAAAAACCTAAATTAGGTAGAGTAACAATACATTGTTTTGAAAGATTAAGCATTTTTCTTAAAGCCAAGTGTGGCTCTCTAAGGCACTGAATTGAGCTTGCCATTACAGCAACATCAAAATTGCATGACTCAAAGTCTTGAATGCCTTCATCTATATCTTTTTCTATAACAGATATACCTTTAAGAATACATTCTTGAATTTTGTTATGATCAATTTCTACACCATAGCCACGAATATTTTTTTCATCAATTAAGTCTTTCAATAAAGATCCATCACCACAACCAAAATCAATAACTTTGCTTTTTTCTGGAACCCATTTTTTTATGATGTGTACAAGCGAAGTATTCATTTTGAGTCTAAAAACCCCTTGATGATTTTAACGTATCTATCAGATGCAAATAAAAAACTATCATGACCTTGCTCGCCCTTTAGAATTACACAAGAACATTGAACATCGACATTCATTGCGGCTAGTTGAATTTCTTTACTTCTTTTTGGTGGATACAACCAATCACTATCAAAACCAACTACTAATAATTTGGCTTTTATGCGCTTCATAACTTCCTCAAGGCTTCCATTACTAGAAAAAGAAGCATCATAACCATCCATTGCCTTGGTCATTAAAATATAGCTATTTGCATCAAATGTATCAGAAAACTTTTCACCTTTATATTGAAGATAATTTTCAACCTCATAATCAACGGTTCCTTCTATTTTTGACTTTATATCTTGGAATTTTCTACCAAATTTTTGATCCATAATATCTTCAGAAGAATATGTTATGTGACCAAGCATTCGCGCTGTCTTTAACCCATTTTTTGGTTTTAGGTTATGATTAAGATAGTCTCCATCCATAAAATTTTTATCTTTTCTTATAGCCTCTCTTCCAACCTCATTCATAGCTATATTTTGAGTACTCGACCTTGTTGCTGTTGCAAATACGCCCGCTTTTTTGACCTTATTGGGGTATGATATAGCCCACTGAAGAGCTTGCATGCCACCAAGACTTCCACCTGCAACCATATGCCATTTAGAAATACCTAAATGATCACATAGAAGTTTTTGCGAGTTTACCCAGTCGGTTACTGTGACTAATGGAAAATCTTTTCCATATAATTTACCAGATTCAGGGTTAACACTAAGCGGTCCAGATGAACCAGAGCAGCCACCTAAATTATTAGAACAAACAACAAAAAACTTATCGGTGTCAATTGCTTTTCCTGAACCAATGATCTCATCCCACCAGCCCAAAGCATCACTATCAGATGATTTGCCGGCAGCATGGTGATTTCCTGAAAATGCATGACATACCAAGATTGCATTATTCTTATCTTCATTCAGTTCACCATATGTCTCTACCATTAGATCAAATGTATTTAATCTTGCTCCAGACTCTAGATCTAAGCCTTGATTAAATTTAATTAGCTCGGTTTTTGTTTTCATATAATTGATCTAATTATACTTGCTAACAATATCTCTAACTGCCTTATTAAAATCAAGGCAAATATTGGAGAAAAATCAAGCCCGCCAGCAGATGGTATAAACTTTCGAATTGGTGCAAGAAGTTTTGAAGAAATTTCTTCAATGATTTGCAGCATTGGATGAGGATTATTAGGAGCCACCCAGCTAAGAATAACCGCCCCAATAACTGAAAAGAAAAAAATTGTAAGTGAAGTATTTAAAACCTCAATTAATGATATTAAGCCGAGGGTATATAGGTCATATTGTGATGAGTACAGAATATAAAAGTTAGAAAACCTAAGAAGAACAGCAATAATAAATATCGTATAAAGCTGATTTGAGAAAATTGATACTTTAGAAATAGGCTTATAGATATTTACAAAGCCCTTAACTATTGGGTTGTAGTAATCAATTTTCAGTAAATTAAAAATAAAAAGCAAAATGAATGCGTAACTTAAAACTCCTAAACCTAGACTTAACAATTCACTCATTTTTAGAACTCAACTGAAATATCTTTAGCTCGTTTGATTGCCGCGGCTATGCCTTTTTCAAAATTTTGAGATAATTTTGATGATTTAAAACTTTTTAAACCAGCTTCGGTTGTTCCTTTTTTTGAAGCAACTGAGGCGATAAGTTCATCGAGATTACTATTATCATTAATTGAATGTGAAACCCCTTCCAATAAATTACAGATAATATTATCTTTTTTTGATTTATCCCCATCACAAAGTTTTAAGATTCTTTTTTCGTATACTTTTAAGAGATAAAAGAAGTAGGCAGGGCCGCTGCCAATTAGCCCAGTAAAATCATCAATTTTATTCTCTTTGGTAATATCTATAGTAGTGCCCAACTTTTTAAATATTGAAGATACTTGATTAAAAGCTGTTATATTTGCACTGCAATTATAGATAGCTGTTATGCCTTTATTGAATTGAGATGAAGTGTTTGTCATAGCTCTGATAAGTTCAACATCTTTATACTGAGATAAGTACTTATTTGATTTTATTCCAGCGACGAGAGATACAATTTTTGGTTTTTTTATCACTGAACATATTTCAATGTATGCACTCATAGCATCTTTAGGCTTTACTCCCAAAAAAATAATTGATTTTGAATCAATAGCTTTGAGATTAGTTTTTGTTGCTCCAAGTTTTTTTGTTTTCCTTGAGTTTATTTTATTTCTATCAATAAACTCTATAAAACTTTTTTTGTATCCAGAAGATATCAAACCCGATATTAGAGCTTGAGATATATTCCCTGATCCATAAAAAACTATTTTTTTCATTACCTTTTGCCAAAAATTAACTCACCAACTCTAATCATATTAGAGCCAGATACAATCGCAGTCTCAAAATCATTCGTTGTTCCCATCGACAAGAATTCTGCATGAGGAAAAACTGATACCAGCTCTTCATGAAGCAATTTTGAGTCTTGCATCTGTTTTTTATTATTTTCACCCAAACTTGGGAGAACCATTATGCCTTTTAAATTAATATTTTCCATAGAATCAACATATTTAGCAAAAACTAAAAGATTTTCAGGATTAATTCCTCCCTTTGTTGACTCATTTGAAATATTAACCTGAATACACGCATTTATAATTTTATTAATCTTTTTACACTCATCATTAATTTTCTCAGCAATTTTTTTTCTATCAATTGTATGAATCCAGTCAGCGTGTTTAGCAATAATTTTTGCCTTATTGGACTGAAGGGGGCCTATGAAATGCCAATTTACGTCTTTATCAAAATTTATGGCTTTATTTTCAAGCTCTTGAGCATAATTTTCCCCAAAATTTTTAATGCCTAATTCCTTAGCTTTTGTTATGTGCTCGATACTTTTTTTCTTTGACACTGCAATTAAAAAAATATCATTAAGATTTTTAGAAACAGTTTTACCTGCTTTAGAAATTCTAAAGTTTAAGGAATTAATGTTAGCCTCTAGTTCTTTTTGCATAAGGTTCTCAATTGAGGATCAAACCCTATATTGGTTATTTTTTCCTTTATGTTGTTAGCAGCAGACCTATTTTCATAAGGACCAGTTATAACGCTATGCAAAAGCTTCCCAGGCTTGGAATTACTATATATTTCATTAATAGTTATGAGCTCAACTTCACTGAGAATTTCTTTTGCTTCATATGCATACTTCTTATTACCATATGCTCCAATTTGAACAAAATACTCACAGGAAAGAAAACTCTCATCTAATTCAGTTTCTATGAGAACAGAGTTTTTTGCTAAAGATGTTGGGAAATCTATTTTAATATTATTAGAACTTTCTCTGGATTTAATGGTAGCAACGTCAGTGTCAAAATATAAAAATGAAATAGCTCCTAAGGTTATTGCTAATAAAATGATGCCAGAAATTATTTTATTAGATATTAGAGGGCTATTATTTTTTTTAGATCTAAATACAGTTTTTTTTCTTGTTATATTTCTTTTTCTGGACTTGTTTCTATTGGCGTAGTCTTTCATACCGTTTACATTTTTTCAATCGGCTCTATCCCTAAAAGCTTGAGCCCATTAGCTATAATGATTTTGGCTGCATTTAAACAATATACTATTGAATCTGTATTTTCTTTTGATTCAGTTAAGACTTTATTATCGTTATAAAAACTATGGAAACTTTGAGCAAAGTCCTTTAAGTAGTAAATAATTAAATGAGGTTGAAGTGCAATAGCCGCCCTTAAAACAATATGTGGATACTTGCTCATTTCATGAATTAACTTATCACAATTAATGTAAGAACTGCTGATAATGGCAGTTGCATCTTTTGGCATTGAGCCATAATTTTTATTATATTTTTCTATTAAAGAACATATACGCGCATGAGCATACTGTATGTAATAGAAAATATTTTCTTTGCTATCTGCTTTTGCGAGGTTTAAATCAAAGTCTAAGTGTTGATCTGCCTGCTTTGAAAGATAATAAAATCTAGCAGCATCAGTTCCAATTTCATTTATTAAGTCAGCTAAAGAGTAGAAATCACCAGACCTTGTAGACATTTTTACTTTTTTCCCGTCTTTAAAAAGATTTGCGAATTGAACAAGTTGAACATCCAATTTTTCTTTGTCAAAACCGAGTCCCTCAATTGATGCCTCAATTCTTTTAATATAACCATGGTGATCAGCTCCCCAAACATTTATTAACTTATCAAAGCCTCTGTCAATCTTATCTTTATGATAAGCAACATCAGAGGCAAAATATGTGGCCCTACCATCATCTCTGATTAGAACTCTATTTTTATCGTCACCACTTCTGCTAGTATCCAACCAGATAGCACCATTATCTTTATAAGCAAGCTTAGTCTTAATAAGAGAATCTATAGCTTTTTTAATTTTAGACTCATTGTCGCCTATATCTCCAAGACTCGATTCGCTATACCATTTGTCATAAGTCACGTTAAAGCTTTTAAGATCAGTCTTTATACCGTTTAAAACTTCATCTAAAGCAAAAGCCTTTATATCAGCCCATTTCTCATAATTATTTTTTATTCTTAGTATTAACTCATCTATCTCTTTTTCTTCATCCCCAGGAAGATTTTCAATTAAGCTCTTATCAACATCTAATTTATAATTATTTTTATCTTTGAAAGCTAAAGCAATTTCAGAAACATATGTGCCTTTGTATGCGCTCTTTGGGAAAAATCCGTTAAAGTCATCTTCATAAATTCTTGCAAAAACGCTTGCTGTGAGAATATCTATCTGTCTTCCAGCATCATTTATATAATATTCTTTCTCAACTTTGTATCCTGAGGACGAAAGTATTCTTCCAATTGCATCACCGTAGGCCGCTCCTCTACCATGCCCAACATGTAGTGGACCAGTTGGGTTAGCTGAAACAAATTCAATCTGAACTGATTTGTTATTTCCATAATCTGATTCACCAAATTTTTGAGATTTTTGATTTATATTATTAATAATCGAAACAAAATCTGATCTTTGTAAAGTAATATTTACAAAACCTGGACCGGCAGATTCAACTTTTTCAAATTTTTTTGTTTTTTTTAGCCATTCAACTAATGCAGTTGCAATATCTTTCGGGTTCTGTTTTAAATTGCTGGCAGCTATCATGCAGATATTTGTAGTCACATGACCTTTATCTAGGTTATCAGTAATAGAAGAAGAATATTTTTTTTGTATTTCATTTAATTTCTCATCTGCAATATTTGGGTATGAAAGCAAAAATTTATTTATTTCTTCATTTAACAAATCTATCATTGCTTTGCTCTACCAAGATAGCTCTCATCTCTCGTGTCCACTTTAACAACTTCTCCCTTATTAACAAAAAGAGGTACTTGAATTACAACTCCAGTCTCAAGCTCAGCTGGCTTGGTGGCTCCAGAAACTGTATCACCCTTTACACCAGGCTCTGATTTCACAATCTTCAATTCTACATTTACAGGAGGGTCTACAAGTATTGGCTTGTCATCCCAAAGTATAATTTCACAAGTTTCCTGGCCTACAAGCCATTTTTTTGCATCTCCTATTTCGTTAGATCCAATTTCTATTTGTTCATAACTGTTTGGATCCATAAAATGCCAAGATTCACCGTCGGTATATAGAAACTCCATGTCTTTATGATTCACATCTGCAGCTTCAACAGATTCACCTGATTTAAAT